>NZ_JBSFKQ010000060.1:0-43172 GCF_053598615.1 Kitasatospora sp. NPDC001095
AGTCCAAGCACACCTGCTCGAACTCCTCGGTACCGACGAAACCCGACCCCGCTGGCTGGAGACCTAAAACCCCATGTGCGAAGTCACCGGCTAGCCGAACCGGGCCAGCTTGCGCTTGCCCGCCCGCCGCCAGACGTCCGGCAGCCGTCGCCGGGCGGCCTCCTCGGTGGCCAGCTGGCGGCCGTACAGGATCCCGTAGCCGAACGGCTCGCCGCTGCCCGCCGCGTGGGCGGCGAGCGTGCCGGCGGCGACCACCGCGTCCTGGTGCTCGCCCAGGACGTCCTGGACGGCCTTCATCCGCCGGGCGTAGCGCTCGGCCCGGGCGCCGATCGCCGCGGCGGCGGTCTCGCCGGCGTAGCGGGCGCGCTTGGCCGCCTTGCGGGCCTGGTGGAGGGCGACGGCCCGGTCCGCGGGGGCGGCGGCGAGGGCGGTGCGGACGCGCTCGGCGGTGCGGTGCTGCTCGCGGGCGGCGATCCGGGAGAGCTCCGGGACCGCGCTGCGGGCGGCGCGCGGTCGCAGCGGCGGGTCGGCCAGCAGGGTGGCGAGGGCCTCGCCCATGGCGCGGCGGCGGGGGCTGTCGAGGGCGGCGACCACCTCGGGCCACACCTCGCGGTACTCGGCCCGGCCCCACCGCTCCAGCGCGGCGGCGACCCGCTGCGGCTCGCACTCGGCGGGCAGCTCGCGGGCCTCGGCGGCCAGGCGCTCGGCCAGCACCTCGCGGTCCCGTGCCGCGCCGAGGGCGGCGGCGAGCCAGCGCAGGTCGGCGACCAGCTCGTCGGTGGCACCGGGGATGAACAGCCGTCGGAAGGTCCGCAGGGCGCTGCGCAGCCGGCGGCAGGCGACCCGCATCCGGTGCACGGCGTCCGGCTCGTCCGCCCGGACGGCGTCGTCCAGGCCGGCCAGTTCCGCCGTCTGCGCCCCGATGCGGGCCAGCAGCACCTCCCCCACCGTGGGATCGGGTCTCGCCATGCGCGCTCGCCCCCTCGTCGGGTCAGCGGGAACGTCTTCCAGACTAATCCGCGGACGGCCGCTGTCGACCGGGCGGCAACCCGGCGGGTGATCCCCGGCCGAACTCGTGGCGGACCTCGCAGGCTACTGAGCGCGCGTCAGCCGCACCAGGGACCTACGGGCCCTCGTGCCGGGCGCGGACCCCATGACATACTCCGGAGCGTGACGACCTCCTCCCCCACGACCAGGGCCCTGCGGGCCGCGGTGTTCACCGCGCTCGCCGTGCCCATGGCCGCGCTGGGCCAGGTCGTCATCACGGGCCGCCCGCTGCCGCTGACGCTGGTGGCCTCGGCCGGTGCCGTCGTCTTCCTGGTCGCCGCCGTGCTGGCCGGCGGGGAGCGGCGGATGCTGCACATCTCCGGCGTGATGGTGCCGGTCGAGCTGCTGCTCAACACCACGTTCAACCTGGGCCAAGCCGGCTGTTCGCCGGTGCTGACCGGTCAGGTGCCCGCACGCGGGGTGAACCTGCTGGTCTGTGGCGGCGGTTCGGTGGACGGCTCACTGCTGGCAGGCCCGCTGGGCCACGCCGGGCAGCTGGCCCCCGCCGCGACCCAGCTGCTGCTCCTGCTGGTGCACGTGGTGATCGCCCTGGCCGCCTCGGCCTGGCTGCGGATGGGCGACGCCGCCCTGTCGGGCCTGGCCCGGGCGCTGTGCGCACTGCGCCAGTCGCTGGCCGCCCCGCTGCACGCCCTGGTCGTCCTGCTGGTCCCGGCTCCGGTGCGTCCGGTGCTGCGGGTGCCGCTGCCGGAGTCGGACCGTGCCCGGCCGCGCCGCGAGGACGTGGTGCTGAGCCCGGCGCCCCGGCGCGGCCCGCCCGCCTTCGCGCCTGCCTGCTGATCACCTCTCCCGGCTGATCCCCCCGTACCCGGCCGAACGGCCCCGGCACGCCCGCAGGCAGTGCGCACGACTCCCGCGTTCACCGACCAAGCCGCACCCGGTGCGGCTCCCCGCGCGCACCCGCGCGCCGCGTACAGGAGTTGACTTCCCCATGTCGCAGGACAAGAACAAGAAGCGCGTCAGTGCCCGTGAGCGGATCCAGGAGGCGCAGCGCCGCGAGAAGCAGGCCGCCAAGCGTCGTCAGCGGATCGTGGTGACGGTCTCCGCCGTCGTCGTCCTGGCCCTCGCGGGCGGCGTGGCCGTCGCGATCGGCTCGGCCTCGGACAAGAACGACAAGTCCTCCGCCGCCGCCTCGGCTCCGCTGGTCGTGCCCGCCAACGCCTCCGGCCCGAACGGCACGGTGGTCACCTACGGCAAGGCGGACGCCCCGCACACCATGGAGATCTACGAGGACTTCCGCTGCCCGGTCTGCAAGCACTTCGAGGCGGCGAACGGCGAGACCGTCAAGAAGCTCACCGAGGACGGCCAGATCAAGGTGGACTTCCACCTGGCGGCCTTCCTGGACAAGAACCTCGGCGGCAAGGGCTCGCGCACCGCGCTGGCCGCCGTCGGCGCCGCGCTGAACGAGGGCGTGGACCAGTTCAAGGCGTTCCACGACGTGCTGTACGCCAACCAGCCGGACGAGCGCAGCGACGCCTTCGGCGACGTCAACCACATCCTGGACTTGGCCGGCCAGGTGCCGGGCCTGAAGACGGACGCCTTCGTGAAGGCGGTCACCGACCGGACCTACGCCCCGTGGGCGGCCAAGGTCTCCGACGCGTTCAACGACAGCGGGGTGACCGGCACGCCGACCGTCAAGGTCGACGGCAAGCAGATCAACCTGTTCGCCGGCAACGCCTCGGTCTCGCCCGAGCAGTTCACCGCGCAGGTGAAGCAGGCCGCCGGCCTCCAGTAGGCCGCGGCCCCGCACGTACGGCACCACCCGGCCCGGCCGACTCCCGGCCGGGCCGGCTCCTCCCAGCCAGCCATCGGAGTGTGCTGCCATGTCCGCTGCTACCACCGTGCACCCGTCCCGCTCCGCCCCCGACGACGCCGGCCGGGCCCCGGTCGCCGCCGGCCGGGCCTACGCCTTCCTGCTGTTCCTCGGCGGGCTGGTCGGGCTGGCCGCCTCGGCCGTCCTGACCTTCGACAAGCTCCGCCTCCTGGAGAACCCCTCCTACGTCCCCAACTGCAACATCAACCCGATCATCAGTTGCGGTTCGGTGATGCGCACCGAGCAGGCGGAGGTCTTCGGCTTCCCGAACCCGCTGCTCGGGCTGGCCGCCTTCGGCGCGCTGGCGGCGATCGGCGCGGGGCTGGTCGCCGGTGCCGCGTACCGGCGCTGGTTCTGGCTGGGGCTGAACGCGGGCACCGCGGTGGGCGTGGTGTTCGCGCACTGGCTGATCTACCAGGCGCTGTACGACATCGGCGCGCTCTGCCCGTACTGCATGGTGGTGTGGGCGACGGTGGTGGTGTTGTTCTGGTACACCACGCTGCACAACCTGCGCTCGGGCGTGATCCCGGTGGGCCCGGGGCTGCGAGCGGCCGTCCGGGAGGCGGCCCGGTACCACTGGGCGCTGCCGGTGCTGTGGGCGGCGGTGATCGCGCTGCTGATCCTCAACCGGTTCTGGTACTACTGGAGCACCCTGCTCTGACCGGCCCTCACCCGACGTACCCGGGCGAGTGCAGCAGCGCGGCGGCGCCGGTCCGCCGGGCCTCCAGGGCCGCGGTGAGCCGGCGTGCCGCACCGGGCTGCAGCAGGACGGCCGCCTGGGCCGGGGTGAAGTACCCGTGGTCGGCGATCTCCTCGGCCTGGGCCCGGATCACCGCGCCGGCCGCGACCGTTCCGCCGTCGAACATGAACTGCACGGCGGGGTGGGCGTGTTCGCCCTGGTCGGGGATCGCGTCGCGCCACTCCACGACGAGCAGCCGCAGCGGACCGGCCAACAGCCCCGTCTCCTCGTACAGTTCGCGGGCCGCGCACTCGGCGGGACCCTCCCCCGGGTCCATCCCGCCGCCGGGGAACTGCCACTGGTCGCGGTAACTGGCCTTCAGCAGCAGGATCTTGCCCGCCTCGTCGGTGAGCAGCACACTGCACCCGACGTAGGCGCGCACCAGCCCGGCGAGCCACTCCTGCTCCGAGAGTGCCCAGGTGTCCGTCATCGCGCCTCCTCCGCCGACTGCCGCTCTCGGAGGACAATCTGCCGCAATCCCCCTCCGCGAAACGGCGGTTCGCGCCGAATCCACCCGAATGGGTGCCGCCGGCTTGCCTCGGACGCGCGTCAGCCGAACACGGCCCGCCGGAAGGCGTTGCGCAGTTCGGTGAGCCGCTCGATGCCCCGGTCGTAGTGCACCTTGTTGGTGAGCAGCAGGGCCCAGCGGCCGAGCCGCCGGGAGACCCAGAAGCCGGTGCCGGTGAAGCCGTAGTGGACGAAGGTGCCCTCGGCCGGGTCGGTGCCGGGGGCGTACAGCCAGGACAGGCCGCGGGCGGGGAGCAGGCCGCCGGTCTGCTCGCGCAGCGACTCCTCGATCCACGCCCCGCCCCAGCGGAGCCCGGGCGGCGGGGCGAGCACCGCGGTGAGGAAGCGGGCGAGGTCGCGGGCGGTGGAGAAGGCCCCGGCGTTGCCGGAGACCCCGCCGAGCAGCCGGGCGGAGGGGTCGTGGACGACGCCGCACAGGTGGGTGCCGGCCGCTTCCTCGTACTCGGTGGGCGCGGTACGAACGGCGAGCGCCGCGTCGAGCGGACCGTAGCGGGTGTCGGCCATGCCGAGCGGCGCCCAGACCAGGCGCGCGGCGAGCTCGTCCAGCGGCGCGCCGCCGAGGTCCTCCACCAGGTGGGCGAGCAGGACGGCGGCCCGGTCGGTGTACTCCACGACCGTGCCCGGCGTCCGGTGCAGCGGCGCGGCGAGGACCCCGGCCCGGATCGCCGCGGACTTCCGCCCGTAGAGCTGCTCGAAGCGGGTGTACGGGAGCATCCCCGCGGTGTGGGCGAGGAGTTGACGGGCCGTGACGGCCCCGGCGGGGCGCCCGGCGGCCGGCGGCCACCAGCGGCCGAGCGGTTCGTCCAGCGGGAGCCGGCCGGACTGCCACAGCACCCCAGCGCAGGGCCAGAGCGCGACGACCTTGGTGAGGCTGGCGAGATCGTACAGCGTGTCCGGCCCGGGTCGCAGCCGCGCGTACGGGCCCTGGCCGAGCACGCCGTGGGCACCCCCGCCGAGCGTGCCGCCGGCATCGCCGACCGCCCAGACGGCACCCGCCCCGACGGTGCGGACGCCGTCCCCGACCAGCCGGTCCAGCTCCCCGCCGGGCGCGGCCAGGCCGGGGAGCCGGTCCGCTCCGGGCGCCCCGGGTCCAGGTGCTCGCCGACTCATCCGTCCCCTCCTCGCCCCTGGCCGAGGGAAGCCTTCCCCGCGCGGCGGGGGCTCAGACCGCCGGAGTCAGCTCCTTGCCCAGGCAGATGCTCTGCGGGTGGTCCTTGTAGATGCCGAACTTCCGGATCGCGGCGTAGCCCTCGGACTGGTAGAGCGCGACGGCCTCGGGCTGCTCGGTGCCGGTCTCCAGGACGAAGCGGCCCCGCCCGGCCTCGACCGCGGTCCGCTCCAGGCGGCGCAGCACCGCGCGGGCCAGGCCGCGGCCGCGGGCCTCGGGGATCACGAACATCCGCTTGACCTCGGCGTCACCGTCGCGCAGGTCGTCCGGGCCGGCCTGCTTGGCCCGCCAGCCGCCGCAGGCGACCGGGCGGCCGTCCAGGTAGGCGATCATGAACAGTCCGGCCGGCGCCTCGAAGTCCTCGGGGTGCATGACGGTCTCGTCCGGGTCACCGTAGCGGCGGACGTACTCCTGCTGCACCTCCGCCGACAGGGCCTGGGCGTCGGGGTGGGCGTAGCCGGTGATGCGGAACTCGACGGTGCCGATGTCCTGGGTGGTGCTGGTGCTCATGCTCGAAGAGCCTACGGTCCCCGCTCAGCCGACCTCGAACCGGGCGACCAGGTCGTCCTTGCCGAACATCCGCGCGGTGTCCACGGCGCTCGGGGAGCCGGCCCGCGGGTCGGCGCCGCCGGCCAGCAGGACGTCGAGCACGTCCGTGGCGCCCTTGAAGACGGCGCCGGCCAGCGGGGTCTGGCCGTGGTCGTTGGCACGGTTCGGGTCGGCGCCGTGCCGGAGCAGCTCCGCCACGGTGGCGGCGTGGCCGTGGTAGGCGGCCAGCATGAGCAGGGTGTCGCCGCGGCCGTTGGTCAGGTCCGCCGGGGCGCCGGCGTCCAGGTAGGCGGACAGCGTGTCGGTCTCCCCGGCCCGGGCGGCGTCGAAGAGCTTCCCGGCGAGCGCGATCACCTCGGCGTCGGGGGCGTCGGCGGGCTGTCGGCTGGCGGCGTCGGTCATGGCGGCGGCCTTTCCGGTCGGATCGTCGGGCGGTCGGAGGGACTGCACCCAGGGCACGGTAACGGCCGCTGCCGGCGCGGACCAGCGGGCGTCCGGAATCCGGATGACGGCCCGCGACCGCCACGACACGCGACCGCGCGCGTCGCGCAGCCATTCGAGCGAACTTCCCGGACCCCCCGGAAACTTCCCGCCCGCCGCCCGGGAATGTCTCGGCACACCGAATCCCCGCGACGCCCGGCCCCCACCCCGGCCGGTCCGCATACCGCGGCCCGGCCGCCGGAACGGTATTGAACGGCAGAACCACCCATTTGCGCCGTTCCATCATCTATTACTTTTTGTCACGATTAGTGCACTTTCCGTAGCACCCCTGCTTGTCCCCCTTCCTGAGGAGCGGAACGTGATCCTCTCGATTTCCGGCATCGTCCTGTTCGGCACCATCGCCTTTCTCTTCTTCCGCAGGGACGGACTAAAGGTCTCCCACGCCATCGTCTGCTCCCTCCTCGGCTTCTACATCGCCGGCTCCTCGATCGCACCGAGCATCACCGCGGGCGGCGCCAGTCTCGCCAGCCTGCTCAGCGGCATCAAGTTCTAGCCCCGTCCTCCCCCGTACCGGCCCGGGCGCGGGTCCCACCGCCCCGGGCCCCGTCGTTCCGCACCCGCGCCACCCCACCCGTCCCACCGCCCGGGGAGTCAAGGAATGCCGCTCCACCGCAACTTCAGCAAGGGCCGCGCGATCGCCCGGACCGCCGGGGACCACGCCTCCGACATGTTCGCCCCGCTCTCCGTCATCGGCCGCGGCCTGCGCCACCACGTCGACTGGGCCAAGGCCCGCTGGCAGGACACCCCGAAGGATCGCCGCGGTCCGACGCTGTTCCTGACCGCCGCCCTGCTGATCGGCGTCTACCTGCTGCCGCACGGCCTGCTGTTCGCCCTGATCGCCCTGATGGCCAGCGCCGCCTGGGCCGGCCGGCCCCCCAAGGCGGCGCCCGCACCGCCCGCACCGGACGTCGCCGACGTCAAGCTCGCGGCCCTCTACGCGGCACTCACCCCGTACCTGTGCGGCCCCGAGGACGCCAACCCGCTGTACCACTTCACGGGCAGCCACAAGAACGCCTTCAGCGCGTGGGAGTTCGACCGCGAGGGCCGGCTCGCCCGGCTGGACATGAGCTACCCGGCCTACTTCACCGACACCGAGCCGACCGCCCGGGCCCGGATCGAGCAGGTGGTCCAGGGGAAGGCCGGCCGGGCCCGCGAGTACCGCTTCGACTGGGACGAGGAGTCCAACCGGCTGCGGATCGTCGCGCTCGCCCCGCTCCCGGCCGACATCGCCGCCCAGCGCTTCGTGGCCGCGCCCGGCGAGATCGTGCTGGGCTTCACCGACGAGGACGGCACCGCCCGGACCATCCCGGTCACCCGGGGCGGTGCCACGGTCCAGCAGCCGCCGGTGGTCTGGCGCACCGGCCCGCGCTCCTCCGAGCCGCACCTGCTGGTGCTCGGCGTCGCCGGCTACGGCACCTCCAGCCTGCTGCGCTCGGTCGCGCTCCAGGCCCTCCCGTACGCCGACCTGGTGGTGGTCGACGGTGCGGGCACCGGCGAGCACGCCTGCCTGGTGAACCGGCCCGGCGTGCACACCGTGGAGACCAGCCTGCACGGCGCGCTCGCCGCCCTGGACTGGGCCGTCGGCGAGACCGAGCGCCGGCTGGCCGCACTCAACGCCGCCCGGCACGCGGGCAGCGCCCCGCCCGAGGACGTCACCCGGCCGCTGTGGCTGCTGCTGGACCACCCGACCGAGCTGAGCGAGCTCGCCCGGGCCGAGGGCCGCCCCGACCCGCAGGACCTGCTGGAGCTCCCGCTGCGGCACGGCCGGGCCGCCCGGGTCACCGTGGTGGTCGCCGACGACCTCGACGCCCGGGACCGGATCACCGCCACCGTCCGCGCCACCACCCGGGCCCGGGTGGTGCTCGGCCCGGCCGGCCCCGACGAGGCGCACGACGCGCTCGGCGCGCCACTGGACATCGCCCCCGCCGCCCACGCCCCGATCGGCCGCGGCTACGCCCGGATCGGCAACGGCGCCCCCGTCCGGCTCCAGGTGCCCGCCACCGTCGACCCACTGGACGACGAGGCCCCGGCGCCGCTGCGGGACGCGGTGATCGCCCTGCTGCCGCACCGGGACACCCGCACCGAGGCCGCCGCCGTGCCGCCCCGCCCGGAGCACCCGCCGACGGTCCCCGCGGCCGACCCGGCCGCCGCGGCCCACCCGGTCGAGCTGGCCAAGGGCGAGCCGATGATCCGCCCACGGCCGATCTCCTGACCACCAGGCCGACCCGCCTCCCGGAGCCGGTTCTCCGGCCTCCGCCCGGGGGGCGGCCCTCGCCGTCGAAACCCGTCCCGGTAGGCTCGTCACGGAAAGTCCGCCCGATCACCAGTTGTGAAATAGGTGACACCTGGGGTGATATCACCGGTCAGATGTGACAAATCGGGCGCAGGTGGGTACAAACAGGGGCGGCACTACAGACGACGCATGTCCCGGGACGGGAATCTTCGTCGGAAGCCGAGCGTTGACCGAACGACGAAGAACAGCGACCACTAGTCCTGTGGGCCATAAGCCCGGGAGGCACGATTCATGAGCGAGCGAGCTCTCCGCGGCACGCGACTCGGGGCCACTAGCTACGAGACCGACCGTGGTATCGATCTGGCTCCCCGCCAGACCGTCGAGTACGCATGTCAGAACGGACACCGTTTCGAGGTTCCTTTCTCGGTCGAGGCGGAGATCCCCGCGACCTGGGAATGTCGCTTCTGTGGCCAGGAGGCGGCGCTTCTCGACGGCGACGAGCCGGAGGAGAAGAAGATCAAGCCGACGCGCACCCATTGGGACATGCTGATGGAGCGCCGGACGCGCGAGGAGCTGGAGGAGGTGCTGGCCGAACGGCTGGCCGTGCTCCGCTCCGGTGGGATGAACCTCGCGGTGCACCCGCGGGACACCCGTAAGAGCGCCTGACACCTCGCTCCCGCCCCGAGCGGGAGGACGCGAAAAGGGACCCTGGTGACCAGGGTCCCTTTCGCGTTGCCCGGCCGGTCCGCTGTCCGCTCCCGGTCGCCGCTGTCCGGTCCCGGTCGGCTGTCCGGCACGGGCCGGGAGCCGTCGCCGGGCGAAGGACGGGCCGCCCGGGGCGGCGTGCGCCCCGGGCGGCCCGGTGGGAACGGGTCGGATCAGCCCGAGATCGGCGGGCGGTAGGTGGTGTCCGGGCCCTGCGGTCCGCGCGGGCCGGAGTCCTGGTCCACGACCTCGCCCTGGATCACCTTCCCGTCCGGGCGGTGGATGCGCAGCTGCTCCTGGAGCCGCATCGCGTCCGCGAACGGGTCGGCGCCGGCCGGCGAGGCGCTGCGCAGCGCCTTGTCCGCGACCCGGCGCCCGACCGCCCGCCACAGCGCCCGGGTGGGCGGGAGGACCAGGGTCAGGGCGACCAGGTCCGACAGGAAGCCGGGGACGATCAGCAGCACGCCGGCCAGCACCGTCATGCTGGTGCCGGTCTGCGGCTGCTCGGACTGCGGGTTCTTGCTCTGCTCGACCGCCGCCGAGAACGCCTTCAGACCGGCCCGCTTGATCAGCGAGCCGCCGATCAGGGCGCCCCCGATGAGCAGCAGCAGGACGGTGAAGCCGCCCAGCCACGAGCCGACCTGGACCAGCAGCCAGATCTCCAGCACCAGCCAGGCGGTGATCAGCAGCGGCAGCACCCGGCGGAGCCTGCTACGCGGGGCCGGACGGGTGGGGGTAGCTTGCTGGGTCACGGTACGAATCCACTCCAGGCGGTGCTCTGCGCGCCGCACGGGAGGTCCGGGCCGGCTACGGCACCACCTGGTCCAACGATTCCTACTCGGCCGGTGTTCCGGCAGCGTCCTTCTTGCGGCGACCGATGAGCACGGCCGCGCCGCAGGCCAGCAGGCCTCCGAGGGCCAGCGTCCACTCCGGGGCGGCACCGACCCGGTCGGCCACCGTGGTGCCGTCGCGCAGCGGGACGGTGGCCGACAGCTCGGCCGCCGTCAGCTCCTCGGTGCGCTGCTGGACGCTGCCGTCCGGAGCGATCACCGCGCTGATGCCGCTGGTGGCGGCGATCAGCACCGCCCGGCCGTGCTCGACGGCCCGCAGCCGGCTCATCGCCAGCTGCTGCTCGGGCTGGCCGGTCTTGGCGTACGTCGCGTTGTTGGTCTGGACGACCAGCACCCGGGCGCCGCTGTCCACGGTGTCGCGGACGATCTCGTCGTACGCGACCTCGAAGCAGATCACGTCGCCGATCCGGGCCGGGCCGAGCTGCATCACGCCGTTGTGGTCGCCGGGGTAGAAGTCCCGGGCGACCCGCTGGAGGCGGGTGATCACCGTCATCAGCTGGGCGCGGAAGGGGACGTACTCGCCGAACGGGACGGGGTGCTGCTTGGTGTAGGAGGCGCCGGGGCCGGTGACCGGGTCCCAGACGATGCCCTCGTTCTGGACGTGCTGCGCGTCCGGTCCGTCCACCAGGGTGCCGACCAAGGTGGGCACGCCGATCGCCTTGACCGCCTCGTCGATCCGCCTGCGGGCCAGCGGGTCGCTGAACGGGTCGAGGTCGGAGGAGTTCTCCGGCCAGATCACGATGTCGGGGCGCTCGACCTTGCCGGCCCTGATGTCGGCGGCGAGCCGCTCGGTGGCCGAGGCGTGGTTGTTGAGGACCATCATCGGGCGGCCCAGGAAGTCCATGCCCGGGTTGGGCACGTTGCCCTGGACGATGGCGACCTTGACGGTGTCGGCGGCGGCCGTGGGCACCGGGACGAGGTAGCCGGCCAGCAGCGCGGCCACCGCGCCGAGCGCCGCCAGCGCGGCGGCCTTCGGGGCCTTCGCCGGCCCGCGCAGGCGCAGCGCGGCCCAGGCCAGCAGGGCGCCGGACAGGGCGACCGCGAAGGTCACCAGCGGGGCGCCGCCGAGCGCGGCCAGCGGGGTGTACGGGGTGGCGGTGTTGGCGAAGGCGAGCCGGCCCCAGGGGAACCCGCCGAGCGGCAGTCGGTCCCGGGCCCACTCCTGGGTGATCCACAGGCAGGCCGCCCAGAGCGGCCAGCCGGGCAGCCGGGAGGTGACGGCCAGCGCGCCGCCGAGCAGGGCCAGGAACAGCGCCTCCACGACGGACAGGCCGATCGTGGCGTCCCAGCCGACCACCCGCAGCCAGCTGAGCAGCATCAGGAAGAACGGCAGGCCGAAGACGAAGCCGGTCCACAGTCCCTGGCGGAAGGTGCGGCCCCGGGTGAGCAGCGAGAGCGCGGCGACGCCGAGCAGCGACAGCGGCCACAGGTCGTACGGCGGGAAGGCGAGGGCCAGCAGCAGGCCGGCCAGCGCGGCGAGGCCGGTGCGGGGCAGCCCGGCGCGGACCTTGGCGAGCGCGCGGGCTCCGCGGCTCGGTCGGGGCGCCGGCTCCTGCGGCTCGGGGACGGCCTCGGACCGTTCCTGGGTGACGGGAGTGGCCACCGGCGCACCATCTTCCTGGGGCTTGCTGTTCGGACGCTGTGCGAAGAAGGTACCCCGGAACGTCGGTGCCCCGTGAGGTGAGGGTGGTACGGCCGTCCCACCGGTCGGCGCGGACCCGGGAGTGACCGGTGGTACGGCATCCGGGGTCAGCGCGGGGCGTAGCGGAACTCCCGTGGGGGCCACCGGTCGGTGAGCCAGTCGGAGACGGCGCGGTACAGCGGCGCGTCCAGGTGGGCGCGGTCGGAGGCGTTGTGCCGCTCGCCCAGGGGCTCCAGGCCGAACTCCGGGGCGAGCAGGTCGCGCGGGACGGTGAAGTCGGCGGGCACCGGTTCGGTCATGGTGGTCAACCTAGGACTCGGCGGCCCGCCGCTCCACGGGGTCTACCGCTGGTGCACCGTGCGGCCGCGGACCACGGTGCGCAGGCAGGTCGGCAGCGGGTGGCCCGGGGTCAGGTCGGGCAGGCCGGGGGTACCGGAGCGCGGGTCGGTGGACCAGCCGGCCACCCGGGAGTCCGGGGCCTGGACGACCAGCTCGCCGGCCGCCCAGATCGCGAAGCTGGCGACCGCGCCGGGGACGAGGACGCCGTCCTGGTCCCGGCCGATGGCGCGCCAGCCGCCCCGGGTGTGGGCGGTGAAGGCGGCCCGCACCGAGATCCGGTGGTCCAGGGTCTGGTGGAAGGCGGCGGCCCGTACGGTGCCCCAGGGGTCGAGCGGCGTGACCGGGGCGTCCGAGCCGAAGGCCAGCGGGACGCCGGCCCGCAGCAGCCCGGCGAACGGGTTGAGGGCGGCCGCCCGCTCGGCGCCCAGGCGCTGGACGTACATGCCCTCGGGGCCGCCCCAGGCGGCGTCGAAGGCGGGCTGGACGGAGGCGGTCAGGCCGAGGTCGGCGAAGGCGGCGACGGCCTCGTCGTCCAGGGCCTCGGCGTGCTCGACGCGGTGGCGCAGGGCCTTGACCCGGTCGGCGCCGACCCGGGCGCCGGCCGCCCGGACGCCCTCGATCACCGCGGCGACGGCCGCGTCGCCGATGGCGTGGAAGCCGGCCTGGAGCCCGGCCTCGGTGCAGGCGGCGACGTGGTCGGCGACCTGCTCGGCGGTCAGGTAGGCGGTGCCGGTGTGCTCCGCGTCGGAGTAAGGCTGGTGCAGGCAGGCGGTGTGCGAGCCGAGCGCGCCGTCCACGAAGAGGTCTCCGCCGGCGCCCACCGCGCCGAGCCTGCGGGCGGTGTCGATGCCGCCCAACTCGCCCCAGTAGCCGAAGACTTCGGGCCCCTCGTGCTCGGCGGCCAGGGCCAGCAGGGCGGCCAGGTCGGTCTCCGAGGAGATCTCCGGGCCGGCGCACTCGTGCAGGGCGCCGATGCCGAGTTCGGCGGCGCGGGCCAGGGTGGCGCGCTGGGCGCGGCGGCGCTGCTCGGGGGTGAGGTGGGCCAGCGCGGTCTGCCGGACGGCGTGGTGGGCGTCCTTGGTGAGCGGGCCCTCGGGATCGAAGCCGGGCGCCTCCGCCAGTCCCTCGGCGAGGCTGCGCAGCGCGGTGGTGGCGAGCGCGGAGTGCACGTCGGTGCGGGAGAGGTAGAGCGCGGCACCGCGGGCGGCGGCGTCGAGTTCGGCCAGCGTGGGCGGGCGGCCCTCGGGCCAGCCGGTCTCGTCCCAGCCGTGGCCGATCAGCACCCCGCCGGGCTCGGGCCGGGCGTCCACGAAAGCGGTGACGGCCTCCAGGGCGGCGGCCAGCGAGGGGCTGCCGGTGAGGTCCAGACCGGTGAGTGCCAGACCGGTGGCGGTGGCGTGCACGTGGGCGTCCACGAAGGCGGGGGTGACCAGGGCGCCGTCCAGCTCGACGATCTCGTCGGCGGTCGCGGCGTACGCCTCGGCGGCGCCGTCACTGCCGACCCAGGCGACGTGCTCGCCCTCCACGAGCATCGCGGTGGCGAAGGGGTCGGCGGGGCTGTAGACGGCGCCGCCGCGCAGCAGGACGGTCCGGAGATTGCGTTCGGTCATGCGGCCAAGTCTGCACGTCACCGGTTCCTCCGCGGAGACCGGCCCGCGGTTCAGAGCTTCGGGGGGCGCGCCTCGTACGGGGTGGACAACACGACGGTGGTGCGGGTGGAGACGCCGGCGGCGCTGCGGATGCGGGCGAGGAGGTCCTCGAGGTCGCCGGGGGCGCCGACGCGGACCTTCAATATGTAGTTCTCGTCGCCGGCGACGCTGTGGCAGGCCTCGATCTCGGGCAGGCCGGCCAGCCGCTCGGGGGTGTCGTCCGGGGCGCTCGGGTCGAAGGGTTTGACCGAGATGAACGCGGTCAGTGCCAGGTCGACGGCGTCGGGATCGATGATCGCGGTGTAGCCGCGGATCACCCCGCGCTGTTCGAGGCGGCGCACCCGCTGGTGCACCGCCGAGGTGGACAGGCCGGTGGCCTTGCCCAGGTCCGTGTAGCTCATCCGGCCGTCTTCGAGGAGCAGCTGGACGATGCGTTGGTCGAGATCCTCCACAGTGCGCAAACCTACCCGGTCGGGAGCACGGGGGGCGCACGCGGTGGCACAGGACAGGACCGCAGGTGCCGGGCGGGCACATGCCGGGCGAATGTGGCATCCGGTGTGGCCAAGGACACACCCGGTGCATCACGGTGCACGGGAGCGCAGGGTTATGAGTCCGGATCACAGGGAATTGCTGGTTGTGGCCCTGGATGACCACGCCGGGCCCGATCCTAGGGGGATCCTCATGCCTGCTACTGACCAGCGCGTGCTGGGCGCCGACGAGACCGACGATATGACCGACCGCGAGGGCCTCGCGGTCGACCACATGCCGGGCACCGACCCGGGCGAGGCGGAGAACTGGGACATCTTCCGGGTCGACTGCCCCGAGTGCCGCCGCCCGATCGCCCTGGTCGCGGACGAGGAGCGGCTGCCGCAGCACGCGCTGCTGCCGACCGCCTGGAACCCCTTCTCCCCCGCGATCTGCCCGGGTTCCGGCACGCCGACGGACGACCTGGCCGAGGTCGAGGTCCCGGAGGACGCCGAGCCGGCCCGGTTCGACGCGCTGTTCAAGCTCCCGAGCGGGCTGGACTGGCGGACGCAGCCGTTCTCGCACGCGGTCGCGCACCGGCCGGTGCGGCTCGCCGCGGTCGCCCCCGCTCCGGCGGCGCCCGCCGTCCCGACCGTCGCCGCGCTGCGGGCCGCCATCCCGGAGCAGCGCCGCCGCCGTCCGGCGCTGGCCGGCCGCACCGCCAAGGCGAGCTGACACGCCACCGGGAACGCCTCCGGCCGTCACTCCGCACCCTGGAGTGACGGCCGGAGGCCGTGTGGAGGAAAGGCCTCAGGCCTTCGTGAGGTGGCGGCCGATCACCAGCCGCTGGATCTGGTTGGTGCCCTCGACGATCTGCAGCACCTTGGCCTCGCGCATGTACCGCTCGGCCGGGAAGTCCTGGGTGTAGCCGTAGCCGCCGAGCACCTGGACGGCGTCGGTGGTCACCCGCATCGCCGCGTCGGTGCAGAACAGCTTGGCCATCGCCGCCTCCTTGGAGAACGGCCGACCGGCGTCCTTCAGCCGGGCCGCGGCCAGGTAGAGCGAGCGGCCGGCCTCGATCTGGGTGGCCATGTCGGCGAGCATGAAGGACAGGCCCTGGAACTCGGCGATCGGGCGCCCGAACTGGCGCCGGGTGCGGGCGTAGTCGACGGCGAGGTCGAGCGCGGCCTGGGCGACGCCTACCGCGCAGGCGGCGATGCCGAGGCGACCGGAGTCCAGCGCGGCGAGCGCGATCTGGAAGCCCTGCCCCTCCTCGCCTATCAGCCGCTCGCGGGGCACCCGGGCGCCGTCGAAGTGCAGCTGCGCGGTCGGCGAGGAGCGCATGCCCATCTTGTGCTCCGGCGGGGCCGCCGAGAGGCCCTGCTGGTCGCCGGGGACCAGCAGGCAGCTGATGCCCTTGGGGCCGTCGCCGCCGGTGCGCACCAGGGCGCTGTAGAAGTCGGCCCGGCCGCCGTGGGTGATCCAGGCCTTGGTGCCGTTCACCACGTACGCGTCGCCGTCGAGGTCGGCGCGGGTGCGCAGCGCGGCCGCGTCGGAGCCGGACTGCGGCTCGGAGAGGCAGTAGGCGCCGAGCTGCTCGCCGGAGAGCATGGCGGGCAGCCAGGTGTCGCGCTGCTCGTCGGTGCCGAAGGTGGCCAGCGCGTGGCAGGAGAGGGTGTGCACGCTGACGCCGAGGCCGACGGCCAGCCAGCCGGCCGCGAGCTCCTCCAGCACCTGCAGGTACACCTCGTAGGGCTGTTCGCCGCCGCCGTGCTTCTCGTCGTACGGGAGGGAGAGCAGGCCGGCCTCGCCGAGGGTGCGGAAGACCTCTCGCGGGAAGCGGCCCGCGGCCTCGTCCTCCGCCGCACGGGGCTGGAGCTCGCGCTGGACCAGGTCGCGGGTGAGGCTCAGCAGCTCGCGGGCCTCCTCGCTGGGCAGCTGGCGCTCCACGGCTTTCACAGGGGAGGGGGTCATGGCGGTGGTCGCCTCCTCGATCGGGCGCCGGACCGAGGTGTCGGCTGACCCGGCGGGGGTGTGGCTGGTCGGACCGACCGGCACCGGGTTGCGGTGAACGGCCGTTCACAGTCGTGGCGAAGGCGAGTATGCCCGAAACCCGCGTCGGCGTCACGACCTGCACAGATGATCTGTCCGCAGTGGCGGGCTACGGCACCGTAGGGTTGACGTTGTGGCTGCATCCGAACCCTTTCCGCCCCTCCCCCGGCCCGCTCCGGACGACCGGCTGACCGCGCTCGCGGCGGAGCTGCGCGCGCTGCCGCCCTCCTGCGGGCCGGTGCGGCTGGTCGCGGTGGACGGGCACGCGGGCTCCGGCAAGACCACCTTCGCCGGACGGCTGGCGGCGGCGCTCGGCGGGGCCCCGGTGGTCCATCTCGACGACCTGGCCACCCACAGCGAGCTCTTCGGCTGGACCGGACGGCTGCGCGAGCAGGTACTGGAGCCACTGACGGCCGGGCGGGACGCCGAGTACCGGGTGTACGACTGGACGCTGCGCCGCTTCGCGGGCACGGCGCGGGTGCCGGCCGCCCCGGTGGTGCTGGTGGAGGGGGTCGGCGCCGGGCGGCGGGCGGTGCGGCCCTGGCTGGCCCGGGTGGTCTGGATGGAGTTGGACGCGGCCTCGGCCCGGCGGCGCGGCGAGGAGCGGGACGGTCCGGATCTGGCCGAGTTCTGGGCGGGCTGGGCCCGGGCCGAATCGGCGCATTTCGCCGCCGATCCGAGCCGTCCGTACGCCGCGACGCGGGTCGACGGGGTGACCGGCCGGATCGCCCCGGGCACCGTGGGTGAACATTCAACCATCGCCTTGACCTGCGACGTCGCCAGGATCTAGGTTCTCCCCAGCCGCCGGAACCACGGCTTCCGGCCGCCTCGGACCCGGCGTCCTCGGCTTGTTCCCCCGTGAGCCGGGGGCGCCGTCCGGTCCGTTTCCGAAACTCGCTCCCCCACCGCCCGTTTCCTCGTCCGAGCGCTCAAGAGCCGCTCGCGCGTTCACATTTGACCCTGTACGGCACCCTTCCGGATCAGCCCCGCGCCGGTACGATTCCTGGCAGGCGCATATGCGCGACAGGGGGTCGACGACCACCGGCCAGGCTGGGCGCAGGCGACTCGCCGGCCGAGCCCCGGCCGCACCGCGGGGGGCGTGAGTGACGACGGTGGACAGTTCCGACAGCACGGCGGGTGGGCCGGACCGGCTCGCCGACCGCGCCTGGCTGCGCGCCATGGACGCGTACACGGCCGGTGCGTACACCCGGGCCGAGGAGGAGTTCCGGGCCGCCGTCCGGCTGGACCCGGGCATGGCCGACGCCTGGCTCGGACTGCACGCGCTGCGCAGCGATACCTCGGCCGCCCTGCTGGCCATGTACCGCCACCAGAAGCGGTTCGGCGAGCAGCGGCGGCTGCACCGACGGCCGCTCAGCTCCTGGTACTGGCTGGGCTGGTGGGTCCAGCCGGTGCTGGAGGACGCCCGCGACCTCGCGCTGGCACACGCCTCGCACTGGCTGGACGGCCGCCACCTGGCCGAGCTGGACGGGGCGTTGGAGCAGTGCCCGGCACCCGGCGAGGACCCGTCCGCCCGCTTCCTGTACGCCTGCCGGTCCTACCTGCTCAAGGACTGGGAGCAGTTGATCCGGGACACCGACCGGCTGCTGGACGACCCGCTGCTCGGCATCGAGGCCGGGCTGTTCGCCGGCATGGCGCGGGTGCGCCTCGACATGTGCGCCCAGGCGCAGGCCCCGCTGGCCGCCTCGCTGGCCCGCTGCCGCTCCGAGCAGCCGCAGCGCAAGGAGCTGCGGTACTGGCTGGCCCGGGCGTACGAGGGGGCCGGGCGCAGCGCCGCGGCACTGCCGCTCTACCGGGCGGTGCACCGGGCGGATCCGGCGTTCATGGACGCCGCGGCCCGGCTGGCGGCCATCTCGGCCGAGGACGGGCTGGCGGACGGACTCGCCGACGTGCTCGCGGACGGGCTGCCGACGGGCGGGCGCCCGGGTGCGGGCGACGCCGCGGGACCGGGCGGGCCGGGTGTCGGCGCCGGGTTTCCGGAGGAGGCCGGGTTCGCCGGACTGCCCGGGTACGGCGGGGAGTTCGGGGACGCGACGGGCGGGCCGAGCGGCGCGACCGCCTCCGGCGGCGGGGTGTCGAACGACACCGTGCCGACCGGCGGGTTCCCCGACGGCGGGCCCTCGGTGGACGCCACCCTGTCGGAGGCCGGACTGGTCGACGCCGGGCTGGTGGACGCCGGACCGGTCGACGGCCCCCCGGCGGACGGGGCCCTGAACGGTGGCGGCCTGACCGGTGGCGCCCTGCTGGACGGCTCGCCGGCCGACGGCGCGCCGCGGGCCGCCGGGGAGCGCTCCGGCTCGGGCGCCCTGCCCGGCGGCGCCGCCGTACCACCGTCACTGCCCGCCGTCGGCCGGGCGCAGCCCCGCGCCGCCGCCGTGCCCGAGCCCCGGGCCGGCGGCGACGAGCGGGAGCTGGACGCGGCCCTGACGGAACTCTCGCTGATGGTCGGCATGGAGCCGGTCAAGCGCCAAGTACGGGCGCTGTCGGCCCAGTTGAGAATGTCCCGGCTGCGGGCCGAACAGGGCCTGCCGGTCCAGCCGCCGAAGCGCCACTTCGTCTTCTCCGGCCCCTCGGGCACCGGGAAGACGACCGTGGCCCGCATCCTCGGCCGGGTCTTCCACGCCCTCGGGCTGCTCTCCGGCGAGCACCTGGTGGAGGCCCAACGTGCCGACCTGGTGGGCGAGTTCCTCGGCCAGACCGCCGTGAAGGCGAACGAACTGATCGACTCCGCACTGGACGGCGTGCTGTTCATCGACGAGGCGTACAGCCTCTCCAACTCCGGCTACACCAAGGGCGACGCGTACGGCGACGAGGCGCTCCAGGTGCTGCTCAAGCGCGCCGAGGACAACCGGGACCGGCTGGTGGTGATCCTGGCCGGCTACCCCGAGGGGATGAACCGGCTGCTCGCCACCAACCCCGGCCTCAACTCCCGCTTCACCACCAGGGTCGACTTCCCCAGCTACCGCCCCGACGAGCTGACCGCGATCGGCGCGGCGCTGGCCGGCCGGGACGGCGACGGCTGGGACGAGGACGCCGCCGAGGAACTGGCCAGCATCTGCACCCACGTCGTGCGCGAGGGCTGGATCGACGAGCTGGGCAACGGCCGCTTCATCCGCACCCTGTACGAGAAGTCCTGCGCGTACCGGGACCTGCGGCTGTCGCTGCTGCGCGAGCCGCCGGGCCGGGAGGACCTGGCCACCCTGCGGCTGCCGGACCTGGTCCAGGCGTACGGGGAGCTGATCGACGGCCGGGGCTGAGCGACGGCCGGGGCCGATCGGCGGCCGCGGGCGGGCGGGCAAGCGGGCGGGCAAACCGTTCAGCCCTGGAGGAGCGCGGCCTCCCGCGCCCGGTCCAGCCCGACCGTGGCCCGGTCGGCCCGCTGCGGCGCGCTGCCGCCGATCGACCGCAGCCAGGCCCAGGTGTCCTCGACGGTCTCGGCGACCGGGCGACAGCGCAGCCCGGCACCCAGCGCGCGCTCGACCGAGCCGGTGTGCAGGAAGTCGTACAGCTCGCCGGGCGCCAGCCAGATCGGCAGCTCGGTCCACGGCTCGATGCCAGCCGCGAGGATCCGCTCCGGGTCCGTCCAGCACAGTTCGGCGTCCGAGCCGGTGGCCCGTACGCAGGCCTCCAGCAGCGCGCCCATGGTGGCGTGGCCGGACGGGCCGACCAGGTTGTACGGGCCGCCGAGCCGGGCGACCACGGCGTCCAGGGTCCAGGCCGCGAGGTCGCGCACGTCGATGTACTGGAGGGGGAGCTCGTGCGGGCCCGGGGCGAGCACCGGGCCGCCCTCGGCGATCCGGTTGAGCCACCAGGGCAGCCGGCCGATGTCCTCGTACGGGCCGATGATCAGCCCGGCGCGGGCCAGCAGCGCCCCCCCGCCGAACTCCGCCTCCAACGCCAGTTCCGCGCCGCGCTTGGTCTCGGCGTAGGGCACCTCACCGGTGAGGTCCGGGGAGGAGTCGACCACCGGCGCCGCCTCGCCGGCTCCTGGCACCAGCGGGTAGTCGTACACCGACCGGCTGGAGACGTACGCGTAGTGGCCGACCCTGCCGTTGAGGAGGCGGGCGCTGTCGCGCACCGCCGCGGGCGCCCAGGACCAGGTGTCCACCACCGCGTCCCACTCCCCCGCGCCGAGCGCCGCGAGGCCGTCCTCGGCGGTGCGGTCGCCCGTCAGCTGCCGGACGTCCTCGGGCGCGGGCCGCGTGCCGCGGTTGAGGGCCGTCACCTCCCAGCCCCTGGCCAGCGCCTCCTCCGCGACGGCCCGTCCGACGAACTTGGTTCCACCCAGCAGGAGAAGTCTCATGCCCACCACCCTGGTGCCAGGGTGGTGGGCATGGAACGGCTGCCTGCTGTCAGCAGAATCGCCGGGGGCGGACGCTCGTCGGTGAGGGCCCGCGCGAGGGCGGTCGTCAGGCCGTGGCGCGGTGGTCCGGGTCGTGCATCTCGCCGACCAGCTCCTCCAGCACGTCCTCCAGCATGACCACGCCGAGCGTGCGCCCGTCCTGGTCCAGCACGGCGGCCTGGTGGCAGGCGGCCCGGCGCATCGCCCCGAGGGCGTCGTCCAGCGGGAGGCTGCCGCGCAGCACCGTGATCGGCCGCCACAGGCGGGCCGGGACGGGCGCCGACGGGTCGTCCACGTCGAGGATGTCCTTGAGGTGGACGTAGCCGAGGTAGCCGTGGCCGGCCGGGTCCCCGTCGGTGACCGGGAAGCGCGAGAAGCCGGTGCGCAGCGCCAGCTCCTCGACCTCGGCGGCGGTCGCCTTGGTGTCCACGGTGACCAGCTGCTCGGGCTTGAGCAGCACCTCGGTGACCGGGCGGCGGCCCAGCTCCAGGGCGTCCTCCAGGCGCTCCTGGCGGCTCTCGTCGAGCAGGCCGGCGTCCCGGGAGTCCGCCAGCAGGTACATCAGCTGCTCGGTGGTGAAGACCGACTCGACCTCGTCCTTGGCGTCCACCCGGAAGAGCTTCAGGACGCCGTTGGCGAAGGCGTTCAGCGCACGGATCACCGGGGTGAGCCAGCGGGCCAGCCGGTCCAGCGGCGGGCCGAGCCAGAGCGCGGCCCGCTCGGGGCCGGCCATGGCCATGTTCTTCGGCACCATCTCGCCCATCACCATGTGCAGGAAGACCACGACGGCGAGCGAGATCCCGTACGAGAGCGGGTGCATCAGGCCGGACGGGACACCGATCGCGTGGAACGGGCCCTCCAGCAGGGAGGCGATGGTCGGCTCGGCGAGGGCGCCGAGGCCCAGCGAGCAGACGGTGATGCCGAGCTGGGCGGCGGCCAGCATCGCGGAGACGTTGGACAGCGCGTGCAGCACGGTGCGGGCGCGCTTGTGCCCGGCCTCGGCGAGCGGCTCGATCTGGCTGCGGCGCACCGACACCACGGCGAACTCGGCGCCGACGAAGAAGGCGTTGCCGAGCAGGAGCAGCAGCGCGACGGCCAGTTGCAGGGCGGTCACCGGCTCTCCTCCCGGTCCTCGTCGAACAGCGCGGGCGCGGTGGTGCGCTCCACCCGGACCGCAGTGGTGCGGTGGCGGTCGACACCGGTCACGGTGAAGCGCCAGCCGGGCAGCTCGGCCCGCTCGCCCACCTCGGGGAGCTTGCCGAGCAGGTCGGAGACCAGGCCGGCCAGGGTCTCGTACGGCCCGTCCGGGGCGTTCAGGCCGATCCGCTCCAGCTGGTCGATCCGGGCGCGGCCGTCGGCCTCCCAGACCGGCAGGCCGTCGACGGGCGGCAGCGGCAGCAGCTCGGGGTGGTCCTCGGGGTCGTGCTCGTCCTGCACCTCGCCGACGATCTCCTCCACGATGTCCTCGACGGTGACGACGCCGGCGGTGCCGCCGTACTCGTCGACCACGATGGCCATCGGCTGGAGCCGGCGCAGCCGGTCGAGCAGCCGCTCGGCGGGCAGCGTCTCGGGCACCAGAAGCGGCGGCGAGGCCAGCTCGCCGACCGGAACCAGGCCGCGCCGGTCGGCCGGGACGGACAGGGCGTCCTTGAGCGTGACGATGCCGGTGACCTCGTCCAGGCTGCCGGTGTAGACCGGGAAGCGGGACAGGCCGGTGGCCCGGGTCAGGTTGATGACGTCGGAGGCGGTGGCGTTGCGCTGGAGCGCGGCCACGTCCACGCGCGGGGTCATCACGGACTCGGCGGTCAGCTCACTCAGGGCCAGGGTGCGGACGAACAGGGTCGCCGACTCCTCGTCTATCGCGCCGGCCTTGGCCGAGTGGCGGGCCAGCGAAACCAGCTCGTCCGGGGTACGGGCGTGCCCCAGCTCCTCCTGCGGCTCGATGCCGAAGGCCCGGACGGTCCGGTCGGCGGCGCCGTTCAGGAAGCTGATCAGCGGGCGGCAGGCGAAGGAGAACGCCATGTGCGGGGCGGCGACCGCGCGGGCCACCTGGAGCGGGCGGGAGATCGCCCAGTTCTTCGGCACCAGCTCGCCGATCACCATCTGGACGACGGTGGCCAGCACCATGCCGACGACCACGGAGACCCCGCGGGCGGCCGAGTCGGGCACGCCGATGGCGGACATGACGGGTGCGAGCAGGGTGGACAGGGCCGGCTCGGCGAGCATGCCGACCACCAGCGAGGTGACGGTGATGCCGAGCTGGGCGCCGGAGAGCTCGAAGGAGAGGTGCCGCAGGGCCCTGCCGACGCGGCGGGACTTGGCGTCGCCCGCCTCGGCGGAGCGCTCCACCTCGCTGCGCTCGACGGTCACGAAGGCGAACTCGGCGGCCACGAACAGGCCGTTGGCGAGGATCAGGAGAACGGCTGCGAGCAACAGCAGCCAGGCGGTGATCACAGTGCCGCCTGCCTTCCGGAGGTCGGAAGCGAGGCGGCGCAGGTACTACCGGACGGATCGTCCATCGAGGGGGAGTGTCACTCCTCAGGTCGGGTTCGGGCACTCGATTCGGGGCAAGGCGGACTTTGCCCCGTTTTTACCAGCGTAGACCATACCCGGATGGCGAAAGAAGGCCGTGCGGCCCGCCGGGGCCACGGAACCGCAGGTGGGAGGCGGATCAGGGCCCGGATCAGGCTCCGGGCCCGGATCAGGGCTCGCTTCCGGGCTCGGACCCGGGTTCAGGCCCGGGTTCAGGCCCGGCTCGGTTCCGGGCTCGGAGCCGGGTGCGGGCTCAGGCCCGGGCGTGCTGTTCGACCAGGTCGCGCAGCGCGCGGGCGTCCGCGATCGCCTGGGCCTTGCCGACGCCGGGCTGGATACCCACCGCGGCGAGCGAGGTGCCGTCGGAGAGGTCGAGGGTGGCCCACGGGTCGCCCTGGCGGAGGTTGACCCGGACGATCTCGGCCCAGGCGAGCCGGCGGCGGCGGACGAAGTTGACCACGGTCACGCCGTCCGCGTCGGCACTCACCCGCGGGCGGGCCAGCATCAGGCCGACGGCGGCGAACAGGACCCCGCTGGCCGTCATCATGATCCGGTCGTTCAGCTGCCAGTTCTCCGGGAGCAGCACGGCCATCGCGGAGAACAGCACCACCAGCAGCACGCAGACCGGGAGCAGCACGGCGCGGGTGCGGCGCGGGGCCCAGGTGACGGGGAACTGGACGGGCGGCGTGGACACGTGGGGTCTCCGGGGTGGATCTGGTTGCGGCAGCACGAGGGGCGGGGACGCGGTCGGCGTCCCCGCCCATTGAACCGTTCTTTACCCGTGGACCGGCGGGCAGGTCACCCGGGCGCGCCGGTCACCGGGGGGCGCGGGGCGCGCGGGCAGGTCAGAGGCGGCAGGCGTGGATGTTGGTGACCAGGATGGCCCGGGCGCCGATGCCCCACAGGTCGTCCATGATCTGTTGGGCCTCCTTGCGGAGCACCATCGAGCGCACCGCGACCCAGCCCTCGGTGTGCAGCGGCGAGACGGTCGGCGACTCCAGGCCCGGGGTCAGCGCGACGGCGGCGCCCACCTTCTCGGCGCGGATGTCGTAGTCCATCAGCACGTACCGGCGGGCCACCAACACGCCCTGGAGGCGGCGCAGGAACTGCTCCACCCGGGCGTCCTCGCCCGCGCCCTTGGGCCGGATCACCACCGCGTCGGAGACCAGGATCGGGTCGCCGAACACCTCCAGGCCGGCGTTGCGCAGGCTGGTGCCCGTCTCCACCACGTCGGCGATCACGTCGGCGACGCCCAGCTGCACCGCGGTCTCGACCGCGCCGTCCAGCTTGGTGACCGTCGCCTTCACGCCGTGGTCGGCCAGGTGCTGCTCGACCAGGCCGGTGTACGAGGTGGCGATCCGCAGGCCCTCCAGGCCCTTGACGTCCTCGACGGCCACGCCCTCGGGACGGGCGAAGCGGAAGGTCGACCCGGCGAAGCCGAGGGCGAGCACCTCCTCGGCGTTGGAGTGCGAGTCCAGCAGCAGGTCGCGGCCGGTGATGCCGACGTCGAGGCGGCCGGAGCCGACGTAGACGGCGATGTCACGCGGACGCAGGAAGAAGAACTCCACCTCGTTGTTCGGGTCGACGAGGACGAGCTCCTTGGGATCCTTCCGCTGGCGGTAGCCGGCCTCATGGAGCATCTCCGCCGCGGGACCCGAGAGAGAACCCTTGTTGGGGACGGCGATGCGCAGCATGGGAGGTTGCTTCCTTACCTGTTGGGAGGATGGGTGAGCTCGGGCGAGCGGGGGGTCTAGAGGTACTTGTAGACGTCGTCGAGCGTCAGGCCGCGGGCGATCATCATCACCTGCAGGTGGTAGAGGAGCTGCGAGATCTCCTCCGCCGTCTGCTCGTCCGACTGGAACTCGGCGGCCATCCACACCTCGGCGGCCTCCTCGACGACCTTCTTGCCGATCGCATGGACGCCCTGCTGGACGAGCTGCGCGGTACGGGAGGACGAGGGGTCGCCGGTGGCGGCCTTCTGCTGGAGCTCGGCGAAGAGCTCCTCGAATGTCTTCGAAGCCATGATGGGGCCACCTTACGGCGTGCGGGCGGACAGATGGTAAACGGTCCCGGAGCGTGGACAATCCAGTGGACGTTTCACGCTCCGGGACCGGGGCGGCCGGGGTCAGGGCGCGGCGCGCAGCACCACGGCGGTGGCGACGGCGGCGGTGACGGCCTCGTGGCCCTTGTCCTCGGCGGAGCCCGGCAGGCCCGCTCGGTCGATCGCCTGCTCCTCGTTGTCACAGGTCAGCACGCCGAAGCCGACCGGGACGCCGGTGTCCACGCTGACCTGGGTGAGGCCCGAGGTGGCGGCCTGGCAGACGTAGTCGAAGTGCGGGGTGCCACCGCGGATCACCACGCCGAGGGCCACCACGGCGTCGTAGCCGCGCTCGGCGAGGCGCTTGGCGGCGACCGGCAGCTCGAAGGTGCCGGGCACCCGCAGCACGGCCGACTCGGCGACCCCCAGCTCCTTGAGCGCGCGGTGGGCGCCGTCCAGCAGGCCGTTCATCACGGTGTCGTGCCACTGGGCGGCGACGACGGCGACCTTGAGGTCGGCGGCGCCGTCGATGGTCAGCTGGGGGGCTCCGTGGCCGCTCATGTCTCGTAATTCCTGTCTGTGCGGTCTGTCGCTGGCTGTCTTCGGTCGGGATTGGTTCGGACCCGGTCGGGGTCGGTTCAGGCGCGGTCGGGATTGGTTCGGACCCGGTCGGGGTCGGTTCAGGAACCGAGGCCGGGCAGGTCGTGGCCCATCCGGTCGCGCTTGGTCCGCAGGTAGCGCACGTTGTGCTCGCCGGGCGCGATCTCGACGGCTTCGCGCCCCTTGACCTTGAGCCCGTGGTCGGTGAGCGCGGTCAGCTTCCGCGGGTTGTTGGTGAGCAGGGTGAGCGAGCGGACGCCGAGGTCCACCAGCATCTGGGCCGCGATGCTGTAGTCGCGGGCGTCGGCGGGGAGGCCGAGGTCCAGGTTGGCGTCGACGGTGTCCCGGCCCTGCTCCTGGAGTTCGTACGCGCGCAGCTTGTGCGCCAGGCCGATCCCCCGGCCCTCGTGGCCGCGCAGGTACAGCACCACGCCGCGCCCGGCCTCGGCGACCCGCCGCAGCGAGGCCTCCAGCTGCGGGCCGCAGTCGCAGCGCAGCGAGCCGAAGACGTCACCGGTCAGGCACTCGGAGTGGACCCGCACCAGGACGTCCTCGTCCTGCGGCAGCCGCCCCTCCCCGTCCAGCCCGCCGGCCACCAGCGCGAGGTGCTCGACGCCGTCGATGGTGCCCTTGTAGCCGACGGCGGTGAACTCCCCGTGCGCGGTGGGCAGGGCGGTGACGGCGGCCCGGTCGACGTGCAGCTCGGTGCGGCGGCGGTAGGCGATCAGGTCCTCGATGGAGATGATCGCGAGGCCGTGCTCGCGGGCGAAGGCGACCAGCTCGGGCAGCCGGGCCATGGTGCCGTCGTCGTTGACCACCTCGGCGATCGCGCCGGCCGGCGGCAGCCCGGCGAGCCGGGCCAGGTCGACGGCGGCCTCGGTGTGGCCGGGGCGGACCAGCACGCCGCCCTCGACGGCGCGCAGCGGGAAGACGTGCCCGGGGCGGGTGAGGTCGCCGGGCTCGGTGCCGGGCGAGGAGAGCAGCCGTACGGTGCGGGCGCGGTCGGCGGCGGAGATGCCGGTGTCGACCCCCTCCCGGGCGTCCACCGAGACGGTGTACGCGGTGCCTTTGCGGTCCTCGTTGACCTGGGTCATCGGCGGGAGCCTGAGCCGGTCCAGCTCCTCGCCGGTCATCGGGGCGCAGATCACGCCGGAGCTGTAGCGGATGGTGAAGGCCATCAGCTCGGCGGTCGCGGCGGAGGCGGCGAAGACGAGGTCGCCCTCGTTCTCCCGGTCCTCGTCGTCGACCACGACCACGGCACGGCCGAGGGCGATGTCGGCGATCGCGCGCTCGACCGGGTCGAGGACGAGCTCGGGCTCGGACTGGGGTTCGGGCCGGGTGGCGCCGCTGCTGGACGGGTTCTCGGTCATCTCGGTCATGCCGTGGCTCCCTGGGGGACGGAGGCGGACTTGGCGCGCGACTCACGGGTGCTCAGCCACCAGGAGCGCAGGCCGAACAGCACCAGGACGAAGTAGACGGAGTAGGTGAGGCCGGAGAAGGTGTAGCCGCTGTTGAAGGCGAACGGGACGCCGATCGCGTCGACCGCGATCCAGGCGAACCAGAACTCCACCCAGCCGCGGGCCTGGGCGACCATCGCGGCCAGCGTGCCGACGAAGATGTAGGCGTCCGACCAAGGGCTCCAGGACAGGCTGGGGAAGGAGGTGAAGAGCAGGGCGAGCGCGACCGTGCCGACCGCCGTGCCCGCCACCAGCACGAGCCGCTCGGGCCAGCGCGCGAACCGTACGGCGATCGTGCCGCCCTCGCGGCGGCCCCGCTGCCACTGCGCCCAGCCCCAGGAGGCGGTGGCGATCACGATCAGCTGCTTGCCGATCAGGCCGGGGACGTGGCCGCCGAGGTACGCGGCGATCAGCACCGCGCCGGACAGCAGCTGGACCGGCCAGCTCCAGACCGAGCGGCGCCAGCCGAGCGCGAGCCCGCCGAGGCCGAGGATGTTGCCGATCATGTCGGCCCACTTGACGTGTTCGCCGAGGACGGTGAACGCCTCGCCGCTGAGCCAGCTCACTGGGACTCCCCCGGGGTTCCGCCGACCGGGAGGTCGGACGGGTTGGACTGGTCGGACTGGTTGGGCTGGTCGGACGCGCCGGACGGGTCGGGCAGGTCCGACAGGTGGGGCAGACCGGGCAGGGTGCGGGACTCCAGGAGGCGCTCGACGTACTTCGCGAGCACGTCCACCTCCAGGTTCACGCCCTCCCCGACGCCCTTGGCGCCGAGCGTGGTCAGCGCGAGGGTGGTCGGGATGAGGCTGACGGTGAAGCTGTCCTTCTCGGCCTCCACCACGGTGAGGCTGACGCCGTCGACGGTGATCGAGCCCTTCTCCACCAGGTAGCGGGAGATGCTCTCGGGCAGCGAGAACCGCAGCACCTCCCAGCGCAGGTTGCCCGCCGCGTCGCGCTCGCCGGGCTCGCGGCTCAACAGCCGCCCGGTGGCGTCGACATGGCCCTGGACGAGGTGGCCGCCCAGCCGGGCGCCGAGCGCCATGGCGCGCTCCAGGTTGACCCGGGAGCCGGGCGCCAACTCGCCGAGGCTGGAGCGGTGCAGTGTCTCGGCCATCACGTCGGCGCTGAACTCGCCGGTGCCGGCGGCCAGTTCGTCCGGGCTGTCGACGACGGTCAGGCACACGCCGTTGACCGCGATGGAGTCGCCGTGCCTGGCACCCGTACAGACCACCGGCCCGCGCAGACGGATCCGGGAAGAGTCGCCGATCTCCTGGATCGACACGACCTCGCCGAGCTCTTCGATGATGCCGGTGAACACCCGGGTTCTCCTCGCGCTTGGGGCGCGGACTCCGGGGCGGCATGGGAGATGACACGGACGGGCACCGGCGCACGGGCCCGGGGCACGACCCGTCACCGGGGATGCCGAGGCCGCCGGGAGATCGCTCACCCGGCACGGGAGACACCGCTCCCGTCGTTCACCTGACCGGGGGCCCTGGAGGCAGTCTCCTGCCGCTGGACCCACGGGTACTGCTCTTCGTCCGCCCGCGCACGCCTCCCATCCGGACTTTAACCGTCGGTCCAGGAATTTCACCTGGTCAACCGGCCGCTGGCTGCGGACGGGTCGCGGACTGTAACCGCCGGTTCGGATTTTCACCGACCCCGGAGTGCGCTGAACGTCACTGCTTGATGCCGTCATTGTGCCACGGGCGGCGCAACGGCAGGGAGACCCTCGTGCTGTGGCCTGTTTCACGGACCCGCGGGGAATGCGCGGCAAGCAGCGAGGTGCGGCCGGCGCCCCGGGGTGGGCGGGTGCTCATGGGGAGGCGGGGTCGGCGATCGAGGTGAAGTGGGTGACCTCCGGCGGGTGGGCGAGGTAGCTCAACTCGCCCTCCGACCAGACCGGCCGGATCCGCCACATCGGCCCCGCGTACCCGCGCAGGGCCTCCTCGTCGCGCCAGCGGCTCAGCACCAGCACCCTGCGCCCGTCCTCGGACAGCGAGCGCAGCAGCTCGCCGCCGAAGCAGCCGTCGGTCCGCCCGAGCTGCGGGATCACCTGGGCGGCCAGGTGCGCGCAGAACTCCTCGATGCGCCCGGCCAGGACCTGCCCGGTCCAGATTCTGACGATCACGACCACCACCTCCGGCTGCGGCTGGCGTCCCTCACCCGGTCCCGCTGGCCCTTGGCCCGGTGGTCCCCCTGACCGGCTGGTCGCCGGCCTGTTGATCGCTGATCTGTTGGTCGCCGACCTGCTGGTCCCTGATCTGCTGGTCGCTGACGTGGTGGGCTCCGACCCAGTGGTCCCTGGCCCCCATTATGAGCGGAAAACCGCTGGTGGGGAGGGGTGGGGAGAGGATTTCGCGAAGGGCGGCGGCGGGCGCAGGAGGTGGCGGGGGCACCGGCGGGACGGGGACCGCCGGGCGGCCTCGACTACATTCCCGGTATGACGACCACACCGGAATCTGCCGTTTCGTCAACCACCGTGCCGAACCTGCCGGGCAGCCTGTTCGACGCCCTCCACGCGGGCGCGCTCAGCGACCCCGCCCAGCTGCGCGAGGTCTACGAGCAGCCGAGCGACCAGGCGCGCCGCAAGCAGGTCGACCACCTGCACGACGTCGCCCGGCGCCTGATCGCCTGCTCCCCGCTGGTGTTCTTGGCCAGCTCGGACGCCGCCGGGCGCTGCGACGTCTCCCCGCGCGGCGGGCCGGCCGGGCTGGTCTCGGTGCTCGACGAGTACACCCTGGCCATTCCGGACGCCACCGGCAACAAGCGGTTGGACACCCTGCACAACATCCTGGAGACCGGCCGGGTCGGGCTGCTCTTCGTCGTCCCCGGCCGGGACGCCACGCTGCGGGTCAACGGGCGGGCCTGCGTCTCGACCGACCCGGAGCTGCTGCGGCAGCTGACGGCCGTCGGCAAGCCGCCGCGCAGCGCGATCGTGGTCGCCGTCGAGGAGGTGTACGGGCACTGCCCGAAGGCCTTCCTGCGGTCCTCGGCGTGGAAACCGGAGAACTGGCCCGCCGCGGACGCGCAGCCGAGTTCGGCGGAGGTCACGCTCTCGCACCTGCGGGACGAGTCACTGACGCTGGAGATCATCGAGCGGTACGAGCGGGAGGCTCTGCTGTACCGGTACGAGTGAGGCAGCGGGCGGCCGCGGGGGTGGCGGGGGTGGGTGGATCCCGAACTTGCCCGACATCCGGGCCACGTTCTCGCGGGGCCTCCTCGCGGACGCTCGATGCGCCCGCCGTCGGCCCCCGGCGCCACCGTGCGCCCGGCACCGGGGCGGCCGCACCCGGGCGGCAGCCGAACAGGGGGAGCGGGCTCCCCGGGGGTTTGCGGGGGTGCCGGGACTGCCGCCGGTGGTTTGAATGGACGGATGGACTGCGTCTTCTGTGCGGTCGTGACGGGTGAGGAGCCGGCGCACCGGGTGCTGGACGACGAGGCGGCGGTGGCCTTCCTGGACCGTCGGCCGCTCTTCCCCGGGCACGTCCTGGTCGTTCCGCGCGCCCACCACCCGACGCTGGCCGACCTGCCGACCGCCGAGGTCGGGCCGTTCTTCCTGCGAGTGCAGCGGGTGGCGGCGGCCGTCGAGCGCGGCCTGGGGGCCGCGGGCACCTTCGTGGCGGCGAACAACCGGATCAGCCAGTCCGTGCCGCACCTGCACGTCCACGTGGTGCCGCGCAATCCGAAGGACGGACTGCGCGGGTTCTTCTGGCCGCGGCGGCGGTACCCGGACGAGGCGGGGGCGGCGGAGGTCGCGGCCCGGCTGCGGGCGGCGCTGGAGGACTGAGCGAGGAGCGAGGGGGGTGCGGGAGGGGTACCGGAGGAGGACCGACAGGGGGACCGGAGGGGGACGGGCGAGGCGCCGAGGGTGTACGGGCTCCGGCGGGGCGTACGTCCGCGGGAGCATCGGCGGGGGTGGATATCGTTTTCCGGGCGGACGATCCGGCCGGTCGGGGCGCCTAGGCTCGCGACCATGAACGAACTCGCCTGCCTCGTGCAGCAGACGGCCGACCGGCTCGCGAACCGACACGTCGGGGCGGTGGTCGCCGGGCTGGCCGGCGGCGAGGTGGAGATCCGTGGCGCCGGGCGGACGGGGCCGAACGGCGGGGTGCCCGGGCCGCACACGCTGTTCGACACAGGCTCCGTCACCAAGGTGTTCACCTCTCTGGTGCTCGCGCGACTGGCCCTCGACGGTACGGTCCGGCTGGACGAGCCGCTCTCCGAGGTGCTCACCGGGGCCTCGGACGGGCGGGCCGTCGTCCCGGCCAAGGGCCCGCAGCCGATCACCCTGCGGCACCTCGCCACCCACACCTCGGGGCTCCCCCGGCTGCCCCGAGGCATGGTGAGGCAGTCGCTGCTGTCCCCCAACAAGGCCGATCCGTACGCCGACTGCACCGTCGAGCGGGTGCTCGACGGGCTCGCCCGGACACGGCTGCGGGCAGCCCCCGGGCGGAGCTTCCGCTACTCCAACCTCGGCGCGGGTCTGCTCGGCCTGGCCCTCGCCCAGCGCTCCGGCGTCGGCTACGAGGAGTTGGTGACGCGCGAGGTCTGCGCACCGCTGGGCCTGGTGGACACCTGTGTGCGGCCGGACGGGGAGCGGTCCGCGCGGCTGGCGCACGGGCACACCCCGGGCGGCCGGCCGGTGCCGCAATGGAGCTTCGCGGCCGTGCCCGGCATGGGCGGGCTCCGGTCGACCGCCGCCGACCTGGTGGTGTTCCTGCGCGCCCAACTGGCCGCCGAACGCTCGCCGGACGCACCGCTGTCGCCGGCGATCGCGCTCACCCGGGAGACCCGCCACCGGGTCAACCCGTTCGCCTGGACGCACCTGGGGTGGCTCGGGCACCGGCTGCACACCCAGCAGGGCGGACACCTCCAGGTCTGGCACAACGGGGGCACGGGCGGGTTCCGTTCGTTCGTGGCCTTCGACCCGGAGAAGCAGGTCGGCGTGGTGGTGCTGGTCAACACCCGCCGGTCGGCCGATCCGGTGGGCACGGCGCTGCTACGCAGGCTGCAGAACGGGTTCGCGCCGGCGGGGTGAGGGCGCGGGGGGCCGCCCTTGCGCCGGATGTGCCGATCGGCACTGTCGCCGGGCCCGGCGAGGAGTCGATCCTGAGCATCCTATGGTTGCGGCTCCCCCGAGGGGCCCGTGGAGCGGAAGGAGCTCGGTGTGACGGTTGTGCTGCCGGCGGTTGTGCTGCGGCCCGGGCGGGCGTTGGCATCCGGGTGGGGGTTGGTGCCCCGGCAGGCGTTGGCGCCCGGCCAGGGAGGCGCCGGTCCCGTTCGTCACCACCCCGGTGACGGGAGCTCTCGGCCGGGGCGCGATGATGGCGGGGGCGATTCGGGCCAAAAGGTGCTGATTGGCACTGCCGCCAGGGGCGGCGGGCGGTCGCTGCTGGGGATCCGTCAGTCGCGGTTCCGACAGGGGAATCCACCGAGCGAAAGGGGGCCGACATGGCGGTGACGTGGTCGCCGACGCGGGTGTGGTCGGCCGGCGCCACCGACGCGGCCGAGATGGCCGGCCCGGCCGGTTCGGCCGGCCCTGCCGGTTCCGCCGGTCGGCTCGGCCCGGTGGTGCGGGTGTACCGGCGCTTCCGGCCGCTGTCCCGGTCGGCACGGGTGTGGTTGCGCTCCTGCGGGGTGGCCCTCTCCCTGGCGATCTGCCTGACACTCGGCGACTGGTGGCCCGCGCCCCTGCTGGCCGCTGTCGCGGTGGTGGCGGTGACGGGGTACGAACGGTTGCGGCCGTCGTGCGGGCTGCGGTCCGTACGGGTCCACGAAGGCGGGCTGGTGCTGATCTCGGCCGGTGGCGGCGAGGAGTCGCTGCCCTGGTCCGCGGTGGAGGCCACGGAGTACTCCCCCGGAGGGCCGCGCGGGGTGCACGAGTCCGGGCGAATATGGCCGGCGGGCGCGGACGAGCCGCTGGTGCTGGCGCACCTGCGCGGGCTGGGCGGGCTGTTCCGGGAGCTGGAGGAGCGTCTCTCCCCCGGGTTCCGGGCCGCGCTGCACGAGACGCTGCGCACCGAGGGGAGCGTCCGCTTCGGACGGGGGCGGCTGACGGTCACGGCCCACGGGCTGGTGTACCGGCCACCGCACCCGCTCGCCGCGACGGAGGCCCACCGGTGGACGGAGGTGCGCTCGGCCCGGGTGTCCGGACTCGGCGAGTTGGAGATCCGGACGCACTCGGCCGGCCTGCCGCTCACCTTCCCGGTGCCCAACGCCCGTGCGGCCGCGGACTTCCTGGAGGACCTACGGACGGCTTCCCCCGGCTGACCCACCGACGGACGACCGCCCTCGGACGACCGCCGTTGGACGACCGCCCTCTCGGATGCCCCCGCCTGAGCCGCCGCTCCCCAAGGCCACCCCTAAGGGGCGCCATGGACCCATCCCGGAAGGGATCAGTACACCGCTGAGTGGAGGTCAACTCCCTTTCCCGCCGCCTACCGTCACTGACATGAGCCGACTTCGTACGACCGCCGCCGCGGCGGCCCTGCTGTTCGCGCTGCCACTGTCCTTCGCCGCTGCCGCGCCCGCCCTGGCCGCGCCGCCCGCCGCCACCGCCACCGCTTCGGCCGCACCGACCGGCCAGGTCACCACCCGGATCGAACTCCCCCGCCCGACGGGACCGTTCGCGGTCGGGCAGGAGGTCCTGCACCTGGTGGACCGGAACCGTCCGGACCCGTGGGTGCCCTCCGCCGGTCCGCGCCAGCTCATGGTCTCGATGTACTACCCCGCGCACGCCGGGACGGGCACCCCCGCCCCGTACATGACACCCGCCGCCGCCCGGGCGCTGCTCGACGGGAAGCTGCCGGGCAACACCATCCCGACCGAGGCGGTGTCCGGCACCCGGACGTGGGCCGAGACCGGGGCGCGGCCACAGGGCGGCCACTACCCGCTGGTGGTCCTGTCGCCCGGCTTCACCATGCCCCGGGCCTCGCTCAGCAGCCTCGCCGAGGACCTGACCAGCCGCGGCTACGTCGTCGCACTGGTCGACCACACCTACGAGAACACCGGAACCACCTTCCCCGACGGGCGGACGCTCCCCTGCGACCTGTGCGGGAAACTGAGGACCCAGGAGGCCTGGGCGGGCCTGGACGCGAGCCGGGCCAAGGACGTCTCCTTCGTCATCGACCAGCTGACCGACCGCCCGCACCCGGCCTGGCGCCACGCCCACCTGATCGACCGCGACCGGATCGCCATGGCCGGGCACTCCGCCGGCGGCGCCGCCACCGTCCCGGCCCTGCTCACCGACGACCGCATCCGGGCCGGGGTGGACCTGGACGGCAGCATGGACTACCTGGTGCCCGAGTCCGGCATCGGCGGCAAGCCGTACCTGATGGTCGGCCACCCGCTCCCCGACGGCGCCGAGGACGACAGCTGGATCAAGAGCTGGCCCCGGCTGGACGGCTGGAAGCGCTGGCTGACCATCGACGGCACCGACCACGGCAGCTTCACCGACTTCCCGATCTTCTTCGACGGGCTCGGCATCCCCAAGGGCCCGGACACCACCATCGCCGGTCAGCGCGCCGTCGCCCTGACCCGGCAGTACGTCGGGGCGTTCCTCGACCTCCAACTGAAGGGCGTCCCGCAGCCGCTGCTCGACGGCCCGAGCACCGCCAACCCGGAGGTGCGCTTCACCCGGTGACGGACACCCCCTGGCGGGGTCGTCGGCCCGAGCGCCGGCGGCCCCGCCGACGCTCGGGCCCCGGAGTCGGGCCGCTCCGCGGTCTGCGGCACCCATCCGCTCCCTTCCCCCGTAGGGCCCCGCCGTCGGTGCTGCCACCGGCCCGGGCAGGCCCGGCCCGGCCCGTGGTGGCGGTGACGTGCGAGGATGCCCGCGTGATCACGGTGGAGCAGGGCTGGCTGGACGGGACCGACTCGGGGTTCTTCGTGCTGTGTCCCGAGGGTGCGGTCGAGGGCTGGACGGGCTGCGAGGAGGCGGTGGTGAACGCGGCCGCGGAGTACGCGGTCGGCCATCCGGTGCCCGGGCACGGGGACGTGCTGGTGCTGGGCGGGGAGCCGTTGCCGGTCGGGTGGCTGGCGGAGGAGCGGGTGTTCGTGCGGCCGCTGTTCGCCGAGTGCTCGGACGCCGTCCGGCCGCTGGTGCGTGAGGCGCTGCGCTCCGGGATCTGGGAGGACGGGCCGGTCCTCGAGCTGGCCGCCGGGCGGTACCTGCTCGTGGACGTGTTCCAGGACGGTACGGACGCCCTGGAGAGCGGCGAGTACCTGACCGTCGAGGTGCCGCCCGGGCGCTACCTGGTCCAGTCGCTGCGGGCCGAACCCGAGCGGTGGCAGGAGTTCCTCCTGGAGCGGCTGCTGCCACGGTGAGCGGTCGCCCGGAGCCGCGTGCGAAGATGGCAGGGCTGGTGGGAACGATCTCCGGACGGTTTCTGGGACGGTTCTCTGGCCATGGTGGACGACTACGCGCAGCGCGCGGGGCAACCGCAGCAGGACGCCCTGCTGATGGTGCCGATCGCCACGGCGCTGATCGACGCCGACGGGCGGATCCTGCACTGGAGCAGTGACGCGGAGGCGCTGCTCGGACACCCCGCGCAGGAGGCGGTGGGTGCCCGGGCGGCGACGCTGCTGGCTGCCGAGGAGCAGCGGTCGGAGGTGCTCGGGCTGTTCCAGGAGATCCTGGCGGGCCGGTCGTGGTCCGGGGTGTTCCCGGTGCGGCACCGGGACGGGCACCTGGTGAACCTGGAGTTCCGCACCCATCCGATCCGTGGCCCGGGCGGCGCCCGGATGGTGCTGGCGATCGCCTCCGAGGTGACCACGCTGCACCGGCTCCAGGCCGACCTGGCCCTGCTGGACGGGTTCTTCACCCAGTCCCCGGTCGGCATGGCGGTGTTCGACACCGATCTGCGGTTCGTCCGGCTGAACGAAGCGCTGGCGGAGGCGAACGGCCTGGGCACGAAGGATCCGCTGGGCCGGCGGCTCACCGAGGTGTTGCCGAGGATCAACGGCCCCGAGTCCGAGGCGGTGATGCGCCGGGTACTGGAGAGCGGCGAGCCGGTGGTCGACGACCTCGCGCACGGCCGCACCCCGGGTGATCCGAACCACGACCACGCCTGGTCGGCCTCCTACTTCCGGTTGAAGGACCGTGGCGGCCGGGTGCTCGGGGTGTGCGCCACGGTCATCGACATCACCGAGCGGTTCCACGCCGATGCCAGGGCGGCCCGCGCCCAGGAGCGGCTGTCGCTGCTGGTCGACGCGACCGCCTCGATCGGCACCACGCTGGACCTGCGGCAGACCGCCCGGGAGCTGGTCGACGCGATGGTGCCGAGGGTCGCCGACATCAGCGCGGTGTTCGGGCTGGAGGAGCTGGTGGCCGGCCTGAGCGTCGAGCCGCCCGCGCCGGACGCCCCGGTGCGGGTGCGCCGTCTGGCGATCGCCTCCGCCGACGCGCTCTACCCGGCCGAGGCGCTGCCGGTGGACGCCGTGTACGAGCTGCTGCCGGACTCCCCGTACGCCCGGGCGCTGACCGGCGGGCGCACGGTGGTGGTGCCGTCCTGGGAGCTGCCGATGCTGGGCGAGCGCATCGACGAGAGCCACCGCCAGGCCTACCTCGGCGACCGCCCGCGCTCGGTGCGGATCACCCCGCTGGTGGCACGCGGGACGACGCTCGGCATGGTGGTGTACTCGCGGCGCGGCGCGCGGGAGTCCTTCGCGGCGGCGGACATCACGCTCGGTGACGAGCTGTCCTCGCGCGCGGCCGTCGCGCTCGACAACGCCCGGCTGTACCTGCGCCAGCACCAGACCGTGCTGGCCCGGCAGCAGGCGCTTCGCGAGGCCAAGGCGGCGCAGGAGCGTCTGGCACTGGTCAACGAGGCCTCCGCCCGGATCGGCACCACGCTCGATCTCGCCCAGACCGCCGAGGAGTTGGCCGAGGTGGCGACGCCGACGCTGGCGGACACGGTGGTGGTGGAGGTGCTGGAGGATCTGGTCCGGGGCGAGCGCGAGGCGACCGCCCCGGCGGACGGTTCGGCGCTGCTGCGGCGGATGGCCTTCCACTCGGTGCCCGGCTCGACCATGGCGCCGATCAATCGCACCGGCAACCTGCACCGCTTCCTGCCCGGTTCGCCGTACGCGTGGAGCCTGGCTCACCGCAAGCCGGTACTGGTGCCGCGGATGGACGAGGAGGGGATGGCCTGGTTCGCCGAGGACCCGGTGCGCACGGCAGCCGTACGGGAGCAGAACGTGCTGTCGTTCATGGTGGTCCCGCTGATCGCGCGCGGCGCCGCGGTCGGCGTGGCGGGCTTCTACCGCACCCTGGTCGAGCGCCCGTACGAGGAGGACGACGTGGCGCTGGCCGGGGAGTTGGCGGTGCGGGCGGCCGTGTCGATCGACAACGCGCTGCTGTTCACCCGCGAGCGGGACGCGGCCGCCGCCCAGCAGCGGGCGCTGGACGAGGCCTGGGCCGCCCAGCAGCGGCTGTCGCTGCTGAACGAGGCCAGCAACCGGATCGGCACGACGCTCGATCTGCACCGCACCGCCCGGGAGTTGGTGGAGGTGGTGCTCCCGCGCTTCGCCGACTTCGCGACCGTGGACCTGCGCGAGGCGGTGCTCAGCGGCGAGGAGCCCGGGGCGGTCCCGGCGGCGGGCCCGGTGCTGATGCGGGCGGTGGCGGTCGGTGGCACCGGCCAGGACGGCAACCTGCAGGGGGCGGCCGACCTGGTGGGCGAGACCTCGGAGTCGGCCGACCTGTACGCGCAGAGCCTGCGCACCCGGCGTTCGATCCTGGTCGCCGAGGTGACCGAGGAGGAGGTGCGCCGGATCGTCGCCTCGCCGGACCGGGTGCAGCCGAGCCTGGACGCCGGGGTGCACTCGTACCTGATGGTGCCGCTGGTGGCGCGCGGGCACGTGCTGGGCGGCGCGGAGTTCGTCCGTACCCGCAACCCGGTGCCGTTCGGGCCGGCGGACCGCTCGCTGGCCGAGGAGCTGGCCGCCCGCACCGCGCTGGCGATCGACAACGGCCGGCTCTACCGCCGCGAGCGGGACACCGCGCTCACCCTCCAGCGCAGTCTGCTGCCCCAGGAGGTGCACCGCACCCTCGGCCTGGAGATCGCCTACCGCTACCTGCCCAGCAGCGTGGTCAGCGAGGTCGGCGGCGACTGGTTCGATGTGGTGCCGCTGACCTCCGGGCGGGTCGCACTGATCGTCGGCGACGTGATGGGCCACGGCATTCGGGCTGCCGCGACCATGGGCCAACTCCGCACAGCAGCACGGACGTTGATCACCCTTGACCTGGACCCGGCGCGGGTGCTGTACCGCCTGGACGAGGCGACCGCGGCGGTCGGCGAGGGACAGTTCGCCACCTGCGTCTGCGTGGTGTACGACCCGGTGGACCGCCGCTGCACCGCGGCCAGCGCAGGACACCTGCCGCCCCTGGTCGCCGACACCGAGGGGCGGGCGTACCTGGTCGAACTGCCGTCCGGCACGCCCCTGGGGGTGGGCGGAGTCGCCTTCGAGAGCGCCGAATTCCCCCTCCCCGAGGAGGGCATCCTGACCCTCTACACGGACGGGCTGGTCGAACGCCGCGGCCAGGACCTGGACGAGGGGCTGGAGTTGCTCTGCCGGACCGTCGCCGACCGGCGCGGCTCACTGGAGCAGACCTGCGACGCCGTCCTGACCCGGCTCACCGAGACCACCGGCGAGGACGACATCGCCGTCATCATGGCGCAGGTCCGCCCGCGCGGCGCGGACCGGATCGCCACCCTGCCGCTCACCGGCGACCACGCGATGGTCGCCCACTCGCGCCGCTTCACCCGCGAGACGCTGGCCGCCTGGGGGCTCGAAGCACTCACCGACTGGGCCGAGTTGCTCACCAGCGAACTGATCACCAACGCCCTGGTGCACGCCGGATCACCCACCCAGCTGCGGCTGTACTGCCACCGGGTGCTCACCGTCGAGGTCGCCGACCAGGAGCCCGAGGTGCCGCGGATCCGCCGCGCCCGCAGCGAGGACGAGGGCGGGCGGGGCATCCACCTGGTCAACGAGCTCGCGCACCGCTGGGGCAGCCGCCGGACCCCGGACGGCAAGGTGGTCTGGTTCGAGCTGGAGCTGCCCCCGGGGGTCACACCGCCTTCGTGAACGGCCGCCCTCGTGAACGGCCGCCCGCGTGTTCGGCCGCCGCGTGAACGACGGACGGACGTCGGGCCGCCGCGACGGCCGCCGGCCCGGTCCCACCCGTGCTGAGCGGCCCGGATCAGTCCGGCAGCAGCAGGTTGACGTCACCGAACTCGTGCCACAGGTAGCGGTGTCGGACCGCCTCGCGGTAGCAGGAGGCCAGCAGCGGGCGACCCGCGACGGCGGCGAGCATCAGCAGGTGGGAGGCCCGGGGCTCGTGCCAGCCGGTGAGCAGTCCGTCCACGGCGTGCACGCCGCGCTCCGGGGTGACGACCAACTCCGTCCAGCCGCGGGCCTCCTGGACGGTTCCGTCCGGGGCGACCGCGGACTCCAGGGCGCGGACCACGGTGGTGCCGACGGCGATCACCCGGCCACCCCCGGCCCGGACGTGGCCGACCAGGCGGGCGGTGGCGGCCGGGACGTGGAACCGTTCGGCGTACGGCACCTCGTGGGCCTCGGGCGAGGACACCCCGGTGTGCAGGGTGACCGGCGCGAGGAGCACGCCCCGGCCGGCCAGCCGGGCCACCATCTCGGAGCTGAACGGGCGGGCGGCACTGGGCATTTCACTGCTGCCGGGGACGGTGGCGAAGACCGTCCGGTAGGCCTCGATCGGCCAGTCACGGTCCACGTAGCCGTACCGGATCGCCCGGCCGTGCCGTTCCAGGTACGGCAACAGCTCTTCCGGCAGGACGAGTTCGGCGTACCAGAGGCGGTCGGTGAACGGCCCGGTCAGCACCGCCGCCCCGCCCGAGGGCAGCGAGACCCGCAGGCCCGGGCGGGCCGGCGACTCCTCGGGCGGGTAGTGGGCCGCCGCCTCCCCCGGCACCACCCGGCGCAACTCGACCAGGTGGGCTCCTGATTCGTCCGGCTGGGCTGAGGAGAGGTGCAGCACGACCGGGGTGCCGTCGGGCAGCCGGCCGGGCAGCGCGGCCGGGACGGTGGCCGAGTTGTTGACCACCAGCAGGTCCCCCGGGCGCAGCACCTCGGGCAGGTCGGTGAAGCGGCGGTGCTCGAGTCCGCCCGAGGCGCGCCGGCCGACCAGCATCCGGACGCCGTCCCTGGCCGTGCCGCGCGCCTCGGCCGGTGCGCGGGCGGAGAGTTCGGGCGGGACGACGAGGTCGGAGCCGAGGGGGAGGTCGACGGGGTCGAGGTCGGTGGGTACCGTCATCGCCCGCCCCGGTCCTCGGCGGGGACGGCCAGGTCCGCGGCGGGGCCGGCCAGGTCCGCGGACGGAGCGGCCAGGTCCGCGGCGCGGTAGCGCCCGGAGGGCCTGCGGTCGCGCAGCAGGCCGAGCAGGACCGGCGCCACCTGCTCGGGCAGCGGCTCGCCGGAGATGTCCTCGCCGGGGCTGGCCTCCTGGAGCATCCGGGTGCGCATGTTCCCCGGGTCCACCGCCCAGACCCGCAACTCCGTCTCCTCCCGGGCGAGTACCCCGCTGGCGAGGTCCAGGGCGGCCTTGCTGGCGCCGTAGCCGCCCCAGCCGCGGTAGGGCACCACGGCGGCGTCGGAACTGATGTTGAGCACGGCGCCGGCGTGGGCGCGCAGCTGGGGCAGGACGAGCTGGGTGAGGGCGATCGGGGCGAGCACGTTGACCTCGAAGGTCTCCAACAGGTCCGGCAGCGGGAAGTCGGCCAGCCGGGGCAGCGGCTCCCTGCCGGGGCCGGGGGCGCCGTTGAGCGTACCGGCGTTGTTGACCAGCAGGCTCACGCCGCCGAGGTCCTCGGTGGCCTCGGTCAGGTGGGCGCGGTGGTCGTCGTCGACGACGGAGCCGGACAGGGCGACGACCTTGGTGACGACGGCCAGTTCGGCCTCGGCGGCGGCGAGTTCGGCCGCGTCCCGGGCGGTGATCACCAGCTGCCAGCCGTCGGCGGCGAGGGCGTGTGCGAGGGCCAGACCGAGGCCGCGAGAGGCTCCGGTGACCAGGGCGACGGGGGCGGCGTGCGGTGCGGCGGTGCACTGTGCTGCGTTCATGCCCCCCACGATCGCGCCGCGGGCTCGGGCGGCGGATCGGCCACCGGGCCGGGGACCCCGTCGTCCGTTGGGCCTAGTACTGCGACGGTGTCCCATGTGACGGGGTTCGGTTCCGGGACTGTGGCCTCGGCGTTTGCCGTGGGTGGTGCGGGCCTGGTGTCGGCGTCGGCGGCGCCGCCGAGACCGGTGCAGGACGTGGTCGATGCCGCGGCGGGCCGGCGCCCGGCGGCCAGGGCGACATCGTGCGTGGAGGGCAGGGCCGCCCGGGCCGGGTCGGCCGGACGGGGACGCCGTACCCGGCGGCCGTGATCGCCGGATCGTCCGCTGTCGGATCGCCGTCCGCGGGGTACCGGCGCTCCTGCCGCTGATCAGCCCGGATGAATTACCGGCGGTCCCGCGCGTTCACCGGTGTGCACGGCCGACCGAGCGGGTACCGGTGCTCCGCCCGTTCCATCCACCTTCCCATCCGGCCTGCACGGCCCAGACCTGGAGGTCCGCATGTCCACCGACTCCAGCCCACGGAACTGCCCGTTCGACTTCGCCGAGGCCCTCGAGTTCGACCCGACGCTCCGGCAGCTCATGAACGAGGCACCGGTCAGCCGCATCCGCCTCCCCTACGGCGAGGGGGCGGCCTGGCTCGTCACGGGGTACGACGACGTGCGTACGGTGACCACCGACCGGCGTTTCAGCCGGCACGCCGTCGTCGGCCGGGACTTTCCGCGCATGACTCCCGAGCCGATCGTCCAGGCCGAGGCGATCAACGTCATGGACCCGCCTGCCAGCGCCCGCCTGCGCAGCCTGGTGTCCAAGGGCTTCACATCCGACCACATCGAGCGGATGAGGGAACGTACCCAGCACGTGGTCGACGAGCTGCTGGACCGCATGCGGGACCAGGGCTCCCCGGCCGACCTCATGGAGCACCTGGCCCACCCGCTCCCGCTGATCACGATCTGCGAGGTCCTGGCGATCCCCGAGGCCGACAGCGCACAACTGCGCGCCAACGCCCGGACGATGATGAACGTGGGCCTGGCCAACAAGCCGGACGCGGTGCGGGCCAAAGCCGACCTGCGGGCGTACTTCGCCGAGCTGACGGCCGAACGGCGCAGGAACCCCGGTGACGACCTGATCAGCGCCCTGGCCACGGCCCGCGACGGCGACGAGGTCCTCGACGAGAAGGAACTCACCGTGATGGCCATGGTCCTGCTGATCACCGGCCAGGACACCACGACGTACGAGCTCGGCAACCTCTCGTACACCATCCTCACCCGGCCCGACGTGCGCGCCTTCCTGCGCGAGCGGCCCGAGATGCTCACCCAGGTGATCCACGAGATGCTGCGCTTCATCCCCTTCCGCAAGGGCGTCGGCATCCCCCGGGTGGCCCTTGAGGACGTGGAGCTGAGCGGGGTGACGATCCCGGCGGGGGACATCGTGCACGTCTCCTACCTGACCGCCAACCGGGACGGCCGCAGGTTCGACCGGCCTGACGAGCTGGTCCTGGAGCGGACCAGCCCCTCCCACATGACCTTCGGCTGGGGCGCGCACCACTGCCTCGGCCAACCGCTGGCCATCACCGAACTCGAAGTCGCCCTCGGGACCCTGCTGGAGCGCTTCCCCAGGATCGCGCTGGCGAAGCCGGCCGCGGAGCTGGCGTGGAACACCACGTCGATCTGGCGCTATCCGCTGGCGCTGCCCGTCACCTGGTGACGGTGCCCCCACGCCACGGCGCCGGCCTGCCGCCACCCCGCTTCCGGCATCGCCGCGCACGTCGGCCCGCGCACCTCCGAGGTGC
>NZ_JBSFKQ010000061.1:0-42925 GCF_053598615.1 Kitasatospora sp. NPDC001095
GTGGAGCGGATGATGCGGGACGCGAAGATCACGCAGATCTACGAGGGGACCAACCAGGTCCAGCGGATCGTGATGGCCCGCAACCTCCCGTAACCGTGCCCTGACCTGCTCCGACGGCCCCCGACCGCCCGTCCGCGGTCGGGGGCCGTATGTCGTCCGGCATCGAACCGTCCTGGACGCGGCGCCCGTGCCGGTGTCATAAATGATCGTCAATTCATGGGCCGTAAGCGACGATTGCGAGTGATCGACGATCATGGGCAGCACTCCCGAGCAGGACCCCGCCGGCAAGGTCTGGCTGGTCACCGGCGCCAACTCCGGCTTCGGCCGGGCGATCGCGAAGGTCGCGCTGGCGGCCGGCGACACCGTCGTGGCGGCCGTCCGGCGCCCCGAGACGCTGGAGGTGGCGGCCACCCGGCACCCCGGCAAGCTGTTCCCGGTCCGGCTGGACGTCACCGACCAGGAGCGGATCCCGGTCGTCGTCGAGGAGACCGTCCGGCGGCACGGCCGGATCGACGTCCTGGTGAACAACGCCGGGCGCGGGCTGATCGGCGCCGTCGAGGAGTCCACCGACCGCGAGCTGCGGGACCTGATGGAGCTGCACTTCTTCGGCCCGGCCGCCCTCACCCGGGCCGTGCTGCCGCACCTGCGGGCCCAGGGCTCGGGCGCGGTGGTGCAGATGAGCAGCATGGGCGGCCGCTTCAGCTTCCCCGGTGTGGGCGCCTACTCGGCCACCAAGTTCGCCCTGGAGGGGCTGTCCGAGGCGCTGGCCAAGGAGGTGGCCGGCTTCGGGGTCAAGGTGCTGATCGTCGAGCCCGGCGCGTTCCGCACCGGCTTCGCGGGCGGCGACGCGCTCGCCCACTCCACCCCGATCGAGGCGTACGACCCGATCGTCGGCCCGGTCCGCAGCGGGCTGCCGGACTCCGACGGCAAGCAGGCCGGGGATCCGGTGAAGGCCGCCGAGGCGATCCTGGCCGCGCTGGCCGCCGAGCGGACCCCGCTGCGGCTCGCGCTCGGCGGCGACGCGGTGGACGGCGTCCTCGGCGCCCTCGACGAGGCGCGGCGGGAGACCGAGGCCTGGGCGGAGGTCGGCCGAGGCACCGACTTCCCGGCCGGGCAGTAGCCCCAGGCGGTAGCCCCGCCCGGCGGGGCGCCCGGAAAACCGCGCGACGGCGGGCGGCCGTGATCCCTAGGCTGCCCGCCATGCCGATCACGCCGCCCGCGCTCAGCCTGGCTCCCATCACCCCCGAGAACATCGACGCCGCCCTCGCGCTGCGGGTCCGCCCCGGCCAGGAGGGCCTGGTGGCGCCGGTGGTGAAGTCGCTGGCGGAGGCGTACGCGTACGGGGAGACGGCCTGGCCCCGGCTGATCCTGGACGGCGGGCGGCCGGTCGGCTTCGTGATGGCCTTCTTCGACATCACCTTCCACCCCGACCGCCCCGGCGACCTCCCCCGCTCCGGCCTGTGGCGGCTGCTGGTCGACGCCGAGCGGCAGCGCGGCGGCTACGGCCGTTTCGCCGTCGAGCAGGTCTGCGCGGAGATCCGCCGCCGCGGTGGCACCCGGGCGACGGTCACCTACCACCCCGGCCCGGACGGCCCGGCGGAGTTCTACGCCCGCCTCGGCTTCCGGCCGACCGGGGAGACCAGCGGCGACCAGGCCGTCGCCGAGCGGGACCTCCCGCCGCTCGGCTGAGCGGCGCCGCCGCGTGGAGGTCGTGGGCGTGCGCCTCGCAGCCGCGCCCGCGCGGTTCGTCCACCACGGCCCCGTACGGCGGGTGGTCGGGGCTGCACGGCCGCGGGTGCGCCGGGTGGGCCCCGATCCCGCTCGACTTCCGTGCCCCTCCGGCCGGTTGGCGGGGCCGGTTCCACGGGCGGTGGCCGCCCGGTAGGGTCCCGCGGCATGACCGAACCGGACTTCCTGACCGAGACCAGGGCGTTCTACGACGCCGTTGCCACCGAGTACACCGACCTCTTCCGGGACGCGCTGGACCGCATGCCGATGGACCGGGCGATGCTGGCGCTCTTCGCGGACCTGGTGCGCGCCGAGCGGCCGGACGGCAAGGCGGCCGAACTCGGCTGCGGCCCGGGCCGGATGACCGGCCAGCTGCACCGGCTCGGCGTGGACGTGCACGGGATCGACCTCTCGCCGCGGATGGTCGAGCTGGCCCGCGAGACCCACCCGGAGGTGCCGTTCAGCGTCGGCTCGATGTTCGACCTCCCCTTCGGGGACGGGGAGTTGACCGGGGTGGTGGCCTGGTACTCGATCATCCACACCCCGGCGGAGCGGCTGCCCGAGGTGTTCGCCGAGTTCGCCCGGGTGCTCGCCCCCGGCGGCCACCTGATGCTCGCCTTCCAGGTCGGCGACCGGCCCTCGCGCCAGGAGCGCCCCTTCGGCCACCCGGTGTCGCTGGACTTCCGGCGGCTGCGGCCGGAGCGCGTCGAGGAACTGGCCCGGGAGGCCGGCCTGCAGGTCACCTCGCGCACGGTCCGCGAGCCGGAGGGGGACGAGCCGACCCCGCAGGCGTACGTGCTGGCCCGCAAGCCGAAGGGCTGAGGGCTCCTACGCGGCCTCGGAGGGGGCCGCCGGCTGCCCGGCGGCGGTCGGTGGCCTCCCGGCGGCGGTCGCGATCACCTCGTCCAGCACCTCGCGGGAGCGCAGCAGGTCGTTGATCGTCTGGTCGATCCGCTCGCGCTGCGCGGTGAGCTCCTCGACCAGCAGCGGGGTGGCGATCTCGTTCGGGCCGCCGTCGGAGTCCCGCATGCAGGGGAGGAGCTTGTGGATGGTCCGGCTGTGCAGTCCGGCCGCGAACAGTTCCTGGATGTGCACCACCCGGTCGACGGCGGCCTCCGGGTACTCCCGGTGCCCGCCCTCGGTGCGGCGGGCGGCCAGCAGGCCCTGCTGCTCGTAGTACCGCAGCGAGCGCTCGCTCACACCCGTCCGCCGGGCCAGTTCGCCGATCCGCATGCCGTCCACCCCGCCGTCCCGGTCGTCGTGCCGTGCCAAGTCCTGGATCCGGCAATGATGTTAGCCTCCGCGGCTCCGGCCGGTGGGGCGCGGGAGCCGGGCCGCGCGACCGGGTGGCCAGGCCGTGCCCGGCTCCGCCCGGTCGGGGGGCGCCGCGCGCCGGGCAGGTGATCGTGCCATCATCGCCTGCATGTCTTCCAACGTTTTCTTCGACATCACGATCAACGACGAGCCGGCCGGCCGGATCGTCTTCAAGCTGTTCGACGAGGTCGTCCCCAAGACCGCCCGGAACTTCCGCGAGCTGGCCACCGGCCAGAACGGCTTCGGCTACGAGGGCTCCGGCTTCCACCGCGTGATCCCGGCCTTCATGCTCCAGGGCGGTGACTTCACCAACCACAACGGCACCGGCGGCAAGAGCATCTACGGCGAGAAGTTCGCGGACGAGAACTTCCAGCTCAAGCACGACCGCCCGGGCCTGCTGTCGATGGCCAACGCCGGCCGCAACACCAACGGCTCGCAGTTCTTCATCACCACCATCGTCACCGACTGGCTGGACGGCAAGCACGTCGTCTTCGGCGAGGTCGTCGAGGGCATGGACCTGGTCAAGAAGATCGAGGGCCTCGGCTCGCAGAGCGGCCGCACCTCGGCCAAGATCACCATCGCCAAGTCCGGCGTGGTCGGCGACGTCAAGTAACGACCGCCGCCACCTGGCACGCACCGCCCCGGAGCGGGACGTCGGAGAGTTCCGGCGCCCCGCTCCGGGGCGGTTTCGTGTCCGGCCGCGCACCCGCCCGCGCCCCGGCCTCGTGCCCCCGGCGTGGCCGGTCGCGGTGCGGTGGGCAGGGTAGCCCGGAGCGCCGCTCTCCGGGCCGGAACCGGGCAATCGGGTGGCCGTCCTTGGCCGGGGCCCTACGCTCGAATCGGACGCGGCTCCATCCGCGGCCGAACTCGACTCAGCGGCAAGGTGGTTGACCGATGATGGAGCAGGGCGCCGACGACGGCGAGGTGACCTACGAGCAGGTGACGGTGGTCTCCCTGGTCGGCTGCGAGCCGGTCGGCCCGGCGCGGTTCGCCGTCCGGGTCGTCCGCGAGGGCATGACCGTCAAGCGGGTGGCGGGCTACTGGGTGTGCTGGGACGAGCGGTGGGGCCCGGAGGAGGTCCGCCACCATTCCCGCTGGGTCGCGGACGAGGAGTACGTGCACCCGGACACCGGCAGCCTGGAAGGCACCCTCGCGGTCATGGTCGCCGCGTACTGGACGGACCCGGCGGGCGCCCTCCCGCGCCGCCCGGGCACCGAGACCGTGGTGACCTTCCGGCCGGGCGAGACCGAGCACGAACTGGTGCTGGAGCAGCCGGCCCCGACCGCCCGGGTGACCGCCCCGCTCCGCCCGGCCGCGCTGTCGGTGCAGCTGACCCACGCGAGGTGGCTGAGCGGTGACGGGCAGCCGATCCACTACGGCTTCGCGGGCGCGACCGAGGCGGCCGGCGGCGAGGGGGAGTGGCTGGTCCGCTTCCCGGAGTGCGGCACCGGCCTGCTGCCGTTCGTCTGATCGGGTCCGCTCGGGAGGGCGCCGGCCCGCTCAGGAGGGGCTCGGGGCGGGCTGGGCCGGCACCGGCGCCGGCCCCCAGTCGCCCGCCCGCATCCCCACCTTCCGGGCCGGTGCGCCGGCCCAGATCTCCCCGGGCCCGGTCGAGCGGGTGAGCACCGCGTTGGCCCCGACGACGGTGCCCGCGCCGACGGTCAGCACGCCCTGTTTGCACACCACCTTGGCGCCCGCGCACAGCACCGCCCCGTCCTCGACCACCACCCGCCGCATCGCGCTCTTCTCCTGCGGCACCCACGGGTCGGCCCGGCCGATGGTCACGCCGTTGTAGAGCGTCACGCCGGCGCCGAGGGTGGTGTACGGGTGCAGCACGGTGCCGAAGCCGCGGTGGTAGACGAGCAGCCCGGGCCCGATCTCGCAGGCGGCGGGCACCTCCATCCCGTAGAGCGCGAGCGCCTCCTGGACCAGGCGGCCCAGGAGGCGGTGGCGACGGTGGCGGATCAGTGCGGTGACGAGTGACATCCACCCATTGTGGCGGCTCGGTCACACGAGGTGGCCGACTACTTGAACTCCGGCACCGCGGTGTCGTTCTTGAAGGCGTCGAAGAGCTGCTTGGACTTGTTGGTGTCCCACAGCACGGCGGACTCGCCGGTCTTGGTCCGGAAGTCCGGGTTGCCGATCGGCACGGTCAGCGACCTGCCGTCGCCGCCGTTGACGTCCTTCATGGCGAGGAAGAGCGAGCCGAGGTCGGTCAGCCCGCAGTCCTCGTCGACGATCAGGGTGCCGAGCGCCGAGTCGACCAGCGGGTAGAAGGTGAACGGGTTCATCAGGTTGCCGGGCGAGGCGGCCTGGTGGGCCAGGGCACCGAGGAACTTCTGCTGGTTGCGCATCCGGCCGAGGTCCTGGTCGGCCATCTGGTGGCGCTGGCGGACGAAGGCCAGGGCCTGCTTGCCGCTGAGGGTCTGGTCGCCCGCCTTCAGGTCGAGGCCGGAGTCCTTGTCCTTGACGTCCTGGTCGATGTGCATCTCGACGCCGCCGATCGAGTCGACGATGCCGACGAAGCCGCCGAAGCCGATCTCGGCGTAGTGGTCGATCCGCAGGCCGGTGGTCTGCTCGACGGTCTGGACCAGCAGTCGGCCGCCGCCGTTGCCGAAGGCCGAGTTGATCTTCGCGGTGGTGCCCTTGACCGGCTTGCCGTTGCTGCCGGGGTGCTCGGGGATCGGCACCCAGGAGTCGCGCGGGATGCTCATCAGGGTGTTCCCGTTGTCCCCGATGTGCAGGATCATCATCGAGTCGCTGCGCTTGCCCTCGGTGTCGTGGCCGGTGTGCAGGTCGTCCTGCTCGGCGTCGGTGAGGCCCTGGCGGCTGTCGGAGCCGACGATCAGCCAGTTGGTGCCCTTGCCCGCGGCCGGGCGGCCGGGGTAGTCGGCGAGCACGTTCTCGTGGTTGAGCTTGGAGTCCGCCCAGAACCAGGTGGAGACGGCGGTCACCATGACGGCGATCAGCAGGCCGAAGACCGACCACTTCACGATCCGCCGCCGCGGCCAGCGCCGGGCCTGGGCACCGGACGGGCGGCTGCCGCCGGGCCCGCCAGGACCGCCGGGACGACCGGCCCCGCCCGGACCGCCCGGACCGGGGCGACCCGGACCACCGGAACCACCGGGACCGCCGTGGCCTCCGGGCTCGCCCGGACGGCCACCGGGGGCGCCGGCCCCCTGCGGAGGGACCCCGCCGAGTCGGGACGGCCCGGGCTGCCCCGGCTGTCGCGGCGCGGCCGCCCCGGGCCCGCGCGGGTTCAGCGAGGGCGGCAGCGGCCGTTCGCCCGCGCCGCGTCCGCCGTTGCCGCCGTACGGGTTCCCGCCGCCCCCCGGGCGGCCCTCCTGCCACGTGTTCATGCCGACGAGGATGCCCGACCCCGGTCGGGCTGACTCCCCCCGGGGGGTCCGCCAGGTCTCTTGTAGCAGTTTTGATGCACGTACCGGATCGTTCCGCTGTAACGTCCGGACACCCGGCGTTCCGGCTGCTGAAACGTTTCTTGACCGGCTCGAACACGGCGTGTTTGCATTCCTGGCATGGATCAGCGTTGGGCACTCACGCGTCGGCGGCACGTCGACCTGCGGCGCGGTGTGGCCTGTTCGCTCTGTCGGGGCTGACGCGCGCCCCGCCGTAACGATCCGCGCGCCCGCGTTCCCCGCACGTCCGCGTTTCCCGCACGTCCGCCGACGTAGCGGCCCCGGTGCCGCCCCGGCACCGCTTCTCCCGGTCCCGGCCCCGCCGCAGCGCGGTCCCCACCGCACCACGCCCTGCCGCCCCGCGCCGCCCCGCTTCCAGCCAGAGGTGAACCCATGGCCGTCGTCCTGTCCGTTTCCGGCTCCCCGTCCGCCACCTCCCGCACCACCCGCCTGCTGCGCCACGTCGACGCGCAGCTGGCGGAGCGCGGCCACCGGGTCGTCCCCTTCGAGGCCCGCAGCCTGCCCGCGCACGCGCTGCTGTCGGGCGACTTCGACCACCCCGACATCGTCGCCGTCACCGAGCTGTTCGCCCGCGCCGACGGCGTCGTCATCGGCACCCCCGTCTACAAGGCCGCCTACTCGGGCCTGCTGAAGGCCCTGCTGGACGTGCTCCCGCAGTACGCGCTGGCCGGCAAGGCCGTCCTGCCGCTCGCCACCGGGGGCTCGCCCGCGCACGTCCTCGCGGTGGACTACGCGCTGCGCCCGGTGCTCAGCTCGATGGGCGCCGACCACATCACCCAGGGCTGGTTCGTGCTCGACCGCCACATCACCGCCCGGGAGGACGGCACGACCCTGGTGGAGCGCGAGACCGAGGCGCTGCTGGCCCCGGTCGTGGCGGGCTTCGCCGCGGCCCTGGAGCGGCTGGCCGCACCCGCGCTGGCGGGCTGACGCCCCGTCGCCGCGGCCCGTACGGGGCGTCCCCGAGACGGGCCGCGGCGACCCCTAGGGGGATGCGCTCCGGGGCCCGTAGAACCTTGGTTGGGAGGGGTCATTCCGGCGGATGACGAGCCGTCCGGCGCCGACTCCTAACGTGGTTCTCGCATCCCCGCCCGTCAGGAAGCGGTCCGGCCATGCCGGGTCCGGTGGCCGGCTCCACCGGGAGGGTGGTGCCAACTCCCGGTCGAGGACTACTGCCTGCGCCATGTCGCGCGGCGGGCGGGCCCGCGAGGCTGGGGGCCAACGGGTGAGCGCATCTTCTGAGGAGACTCCAGTGACGACGGCACCAGCAGCCGTGTACGACCCCCAGCTTCCCGGCGGAGCGTCCGCCGTCGCCGCGTCGGCCCGTCAGGTCACCAAGGCGTACGGCTCGGGCGAGACCAGGGTGACCGCGCTCGACGCGGTCGACGTCGACATCCAGCGCGGCCGGTTCACCGCGATCATGGGCCCCTCGGGCTCCGGCAAGTCCACCCTGATGCACTGCCTGGCGGGCCTGGACACGGTCAGCGCGGGACGGATCTGGATCGGCGACACCGAGATCACCGGCCTCAAGGACAAGCAGCTCACCAGGCTCCGGCGCGACAAGATCGGCTTCATCTTCCAGGCGTTCAACCTGCTCCCGACCCTGAACGCGCTGGAGAACATCACGCTCCCGATGGACATCGCCGGGCGCAGACCCGACCGGGCCTGGCTGGACCAGGTGGTGGAGACGGTCGGCCTGTCCGGCCGGCTCAAGCACCGCCCGACCCAGCTCTCCGGCGGCCAGCAGCAGCGCGTCGCGGTGGCCCGGGCGCTGGCCGCCCGCCCCGAGATCATCTTCGGCGACGAGCCCACCGGGAACCTGGACTCCCGCTCCGGCGCCGAGGTGCTGACCTTCCTGCGCCGCTCGGTGGACGAGCTGGGCCAGACCATCGTGATGGTCACCCACGACCCGGTCGCCGCCGGCTACGCGGACCGCGTGCTCTTCCTCGCCGACGGCGTGATCGTGGACGAGATGTACGCGCCCACCGCCGACTCCGTCCTCGAGCGCATGCGCCGTTTCGACGGCAAGCGCACCAGCTGAGCGGCGGGGCGACACCCTCATGCTGCTCAAGACCTCACTGCGGAGCTTCTTCGCCCACAAGGGCAGGATGGCGCTCTCGCTCATCGCCGTCGTGCTGTCGGTGGCCTTCGTCTCCGGCACCCTGGTCTTCTCCAACACGGCCACCGGCACCTTCGACAAGCTCTTCGCCGCGACCGCCTCCGACATCTCGGTCCAGCCGCCCAAGCCCTCCGACGACGAGATGCAGCAGGCCGCCGTCAAGCCGCCGACCGTCCCGGTCGCGCTGGAACAGCAGGTCGCCGGGCTGCCCGGGGTGAAGCGCGCGGTCGGCCAGGTCCTGGTCGAGAACGCCGTCCTGATCAACCCGGCCACCAACAAGCTGGTCGGCCCGACCACCGGCGCGCCCACCCTGCTCGGCAACTGGATCGACACCCCGAGCAACCCGGTGAAGATCACCTCGGGCCGCACCCCGGGCGGCCCGACCGAGCTGGTGCTGGACGCGGACACCGCGAAGAAGGCCAAGCTCGGCCTCGGCGCCACCCTCAGGGTCGAGAACCCGCTCGGCCGGCAGGACTTCACCATCGTCGGCATCGCCACCTTCACCACCACCAACCCGGGCGCGGCGCTCGGTTTCCTGGACACCCCGACCGCCCAGCGCACGCTGCTCGGCGAGCAGGCCTTCACCACCGTCGAGGCGTACGGTGACGGCAGCCGCGGCGACGACCAGCTCAAGGCGGACGCGCTGGCCGGGCTCGGCACCGGCTACCAGGTGAAGACGGCGGCCGAGCAGAAGGCCGACCGCAGCGAGCAGGTCGGCAAGGGCCTCGGCTTCATGAAGTACGCGATGCTCGGCTTCGCCTTCGTCTCGGCGATCGTCGGTGCCTTCCTGATCGTCAACACCTTCTCGATGCTGGTCGCCCAGCGCACCCGGGAGATCGGCCTGCTGCGCGCCATCGGCGGCAGCCGGCGGCAGGTCAACCGCTCGGTGCTGGTCGAGGCGCTGATCCTGGGCGTGCTCGGCTCGACCCTCGGGGTCGCGGCCGGCCTGGGCGTGGCGGTCGGCCTGATCAAGCTGATGACCGCGATCGGCATGGACCTCGAGGCGGCCGACCTGCAGATCGGGCCGGACGTGTTCGTCGCGGGGTACGCGCTGGGCATCGTGGTCACCCTGGCCGCGGCCTGGCTCCCGGCCCGCCGGGCGAGCCGGATTTCGCCGATGGCCGCGCTGCGCGACCACGGCACCCCGGCCGAGTCCCGGGGCAACCTGGTCCGCACCGTCCTCGGCCTGCTGCTGACGGCGGGCGGCGGCGCGGTGCTGGTGCTCGGCGCGGGGGCGGAGAAGGCCGCCACCGGCGGCCGGTACCTGGGCCTCGGCGTGGTGCTCACCCTGGTCGGCTTCGTGGTGCTCGGCCCGCTGCTGGCCTCGGCCGTCGTCCGGGTGCTCGGCGCGCTGCTGCCGGCGCTGTTCGGCCCGTCCGGCAGGCTCGCCCAGCGCAACGCGATGCGCAACCCGCGCCGCACCGGCGCCACCGCCGCCGCGCTGATGATCGGCCTGGCGCTGGTGATCGCCTCCGCGGTGTTCAGCTCCTCGGCCGTCACCTCGACCAGCGCGCAGATCGACAAGTCGGTGGGCGCGGACTACATCGTCTCCGGCGGCCGCACCGCGGTCACCCCCGAGATGATGGACGCGGTCAAGCGGACCCAGGGCATCGACCACATCACCATCCAGCGGTTCTTCTTCTCCGCGAAGGTCCGGCTGTCGGACGGGCAGCAGGCGAAGACCCAGCTGACCGCGGTGCCGCCCGCCTTCTTCGGCACCGACTTCCGGCCGACCGTCGACTCCGGCGCGGTGGACTCGCTCCAGCGCGGCTCGCTGGCGATCGGCGCCGCCTTCGCCAAGGACCACGGACTGAAGGTCGGCGACCAGGTCACCGTCGACTACGGCCAGGGCCGCACCCAGGCGCTGCCGGTCGGCGCGGTCCTCGGCAAGGGCGAACTGTTCGGCGACGGCTCCTTCGTGGCCATGGACACCATGGAGAAGGCCGTCCCGGCTGCCGAACAGCCGCCGGTGTGGACCTTCTTCGCCAAGGCCTCCTCCGGCGCCGACGTCGAGAAGACGCTCGCCGCGCTGGAGGACGGGCTCAAGGAGTACCCGCAGCTGACCATCAAGGACCGGGCCGGCTACAAGGAGCTCGCCCAGTCCCAGATCAACACCCTGCTGTACCTGATCTACGGGCTGGTCGCGCTGTCCATCACGGTCGCGGTGCTCGGCGTGGTCAACACCCTGGCGCTGTCGGTGGTCGAGCGGACCCGCGAGATCGGCCTGCTGCGGGCGATCGGGCTCTCCCGCCGCCAGCTGCGCCGGATGATCCGGCTGGAGTCCGTGGTGATCGCGGTGTTCGGCGCGGTCCTCGGCACCGGGCTGGGCCTCGCCTGGGGCGTCACGGCCCAGCGGGTGCTGCGGGACCAGGGCCTCGGGACGCTCTCCGTCCCGACCGTCACGGTGGCGATCACGCTGGTCGCCTCGGTGCTGATCGGCCTGTTCGCCGCTCTCGTCCCGGCCTTCCGGGCCGGACGGATGAACGTCCTCGCGGCCATCGCGACGGACTGACCCGGACCCGGCGCCGGCGGGCGCCGGGTCCGGAGCACGGGGGAAACGGGGCGGTCCCACGGGGGAACGGGGGACGGGGACGCCCGCGGGGGAAACCGGGGGAAACGGGGGAGCCCACGGGGGAAACGGGGGCACGGGGGACCGGGGCCGGGTGCGCGACAGCACCCGGCCCCGGTGCCGTTCCCCGCCCCCCTTTCTCGCCCCCGCAAGGCGGTTCCGCCCGAGCGGCGTCCGCTCTCCGGAGTGCTGAGATGATCGTCCGATGTTCCCCTCGGACGCCCCGTCCCTCCCCAACGCCGCGCCCCTCACCGGCGCGGCCGCCGCCCGCTGGCGAGCCGCCCGGACCGCCTGGCGGCTGGACGGCCGCCGGCTCGCGCTGGTGCCGCTCGGGTTCGTGATCCTGGCGAGCGTGGTGGAACCGGACGTGGGCCGGTGCAACGCCCAGAACATCTGCCGGGACACCTGGGGCTCGGGGCTGGCCGCCTGGTCGGCGCTGGCCGAGATCGTCCTGCTGGCCACCAGGGCCAGGATCCGGGTGCTCGTCCCGCCGGTCGTCCTGGCCCTGCTCTGGTACCTCCCGGAGGGTCTGGTCACCCCGCTCGCCCGCTGGTCGGCGGTGCTGGTCCACGTGCTGCTCGCCGCCGTCCTGCTCGGCGCCGAGGCCGGCCGCCGCCGCGCCCGCCAGCAGCTGGACGAGCTGATGGCCCCGCCCGTCCCCTACCCCTGGGCGGCCGCCGGCGCGCCCTCGCCCGTCCAACCGGACGGCCCACCCGTGCTGCGCCGCGCCCTCGGCGTCCTGCTGCTGGTGGTCGCGGCGGCCTTCCCGGTGTACGGCCTCTGGGCGCAGGCCCGGGAGACCGCCGCCGCCGACCTGGCCACCCGGGTGACCGGCACCGTGGACGGGGACGGCCGGGACGGCGTGCTCACCGTCCGCTTCCAGCCGCCCGGCGGCGGCCCCGAGCGCACCGCCGACCTGGACGTCTGGTGGCAGCACCGCCCCCGCTCCGGCGACTCCGTCCCGCTGCTGGTGAACGACGAGTCGGTGCGCGCCCTCGGCGACGACTACGAGGTCTCCGGCCAGCTGACCGCCGGCGGCCTGATCGCCCTGCCCGGCCTGGCGCTGCTCGGCTCGGCCGCCGCGGCGAGCGCCCGCCGGAGCAGGCCCGCCTTCGTCGGCGCCGCCCCCGCGCTCGCCGTACGGGTGCGCGCCGACGCCCGCGGCGACCTGCTGGTGCTGCCCCTGGACGGCCCGCCGGACGGCCCCGGGCTCTGGCGGCTGGTCGAACGCGACCGCTACCGCTGGGCCCGCGCCGCCGCCCCGGACGGCGAGTCCCCGGCCTGGGTGCCCGAGCACCGGGCGACCGAGGACGAGGAGGCCGACTACCCCGACCCGGTCCTCGACCACGACGAGGACGAGGAGGAGTACGAGGAGCTGTTCGACCGGGCGACCCCGGCCGCGGCCGCCGAGTGGCTGGCCCGCGCCGGGCGCAGCGTGCCCGCCGTGCTCTACGTCGGCCCCGACGGCCCCGACCACCAGCTCCTCGTCCGCCCCGGCCTGCTGGACGGCGACCCGCACTGGGTGGCGGCCGTGGTCGCCCCCGCCGCCCGGGCCCCGCGCCTCGGCCGGCGCTCCGGGCGCTACCGCGAGCGCGAGCTCGCCGTCGCCGCGCTGACCGCCGAGACCGTCGCCGCCGCCCCCGAACCCGGTCCGGACACCGAGCCACTCGCCGCCCGCCGGTGGGAGATGCCGCTGCCGCTGCGGGCGGCGGCCGGGCCGCTGGCGGCGCTGCTGGTCGCCGCCGCCGTCGTGCTGCTCGACGAGGACGGCTGGTGGGAGGGGCTGCTGCGCCCGCTGTGGATCGGCTCGCTGGTGATCCTCGCCTGCGCCCAGGCGCTCTCCTGGCAGCTGGTGGCCGACCGCGACGGTCTGTGGGTGGCCACCGCGCTGCGCACCCGCGGCTACCGGTGGGCGGAGATCACCGCGGCGGCGGTGCACCGGGACCTGCTCACCATCCGGGTGCGCGGCGGCCGGGAGTTCTCCTTCTTCAACCGCCCGACGGTCTGGCTGGCCGCGCTCTTCGGCGGCCGGTACGACCCCGCGGCGCTGGCCAGGACCGTCGCCACCGCCGCCCACCGCCCCGACCTGCGCCCGGTGCAGGCCCTGCCGGACCGCCTCGGCGGCCCCCAGCACCTGGTCAACCGGCTCGCGCTGACCGGTTACGCGGTGTTCACCGTCGCCCACTACGCACTCTGAACCCGCCCCGGACCGACACCGGATCCACACCGCTTCCGGCCCGCCTCCGAGGGGGAGTACGGTGTTCTTGATCACAGCGCCGGTGTCGCGCCGCGAGGCGTCCCGGAAGGCCCTGACCGGGACAAGACGGGGACGTGTCCGCACCGGTACGGTTGGCCCCGATGAACACCAAGGCTGCTGAGGAGCTGCCGGCTGTTTCCGTGATCATGCCGGTGCTCAACGAGGAACGTCACCTGCGCACGGCGGTCCGCCGCATCCTGGACCAGGAGTACCCCGGCCCGATGGAGGTGGTGATCGCCCTGGGGCCCTCCACCGACCGCACCGCGGAGATCGCGGCCGAGCTGGTGGCGGAGGACCCGCGGGTGCGGACGGTGGCGAACCCCACCGGCCGGACGCCGGCCGGGCTGAACGCCGCGATCCGGGGCTCCCGGCACCCGATAGTCGTGCGCGTGGACGGTCACGGCCTGCTCACGCCGGGCTACATCACCACGGCGGTCCGGCTGCTCGGCGAGATGGACGCGGCCAACGTCGGCGGCATCATGCACGCCGAGGGCGAGACCGAGTGGGAGCACGCGGTCGCCGCCGCGATGACCTCCAAGATCGGCGTCGGGAACGCGGCCTTCCACACCGGCGGCCTGGCCGGCCCGGCGGACACCGTCTACCTCGGGGTGTTCCGGCGCAAGGTGCTGGAGAAGCTCGGCGGCTACAACGAGGAGTTCATCCGCGCCCAGGACTGGGAGCTGAACTACCGGATCCGCCAGGACGGCGGACTGGTCTGGTTCACCCCGCAGCTCAAGGTGACGTACCGGCCCCGCCCCTCGGTGCGGGCGCTGGCCAAGCAGTACAAGGACTACGGCCGCTGGCGCCGGGTGGTCACCCGCTACCACCGCGGCTCGGTCAACATGCGCTACCTCGCCCCGCCGGCCGCGCTGGCCGCGGTCGTCCTCGGGGTCGTGCTCGGCGCGGCCGTCCACCCGGCCTTCCTCGCGGTGCCCGGCGCCTACCTGCTGGGCATCCTCGGCGGCGCGGCGGTCGAGGGCCGCGGCCTGTCGTTCAAGGCCAAGGCGCTGCTGCCGGTGGCCCTCGCGACCATGCACCTCAGCTGGGGCTTCGGCTTCCTGACCTCGCCGCGCTCGCTGGCCCGCAGAGTGATCGCCAGCGTCGGCCCGTCCGCCAAGGACGTGCTCTCGAAGGCCGGCTGACCCGCACACCGCCGAGCCGCACACCCGCTGATTCGTTTCGTCACCCGCTCGTGACCGGCGTCGGCCCCGCTGCCGCCGGTGCGCAGGGCGGCAGTCGACGGCGGGTCGGCCGGGGCCGGGACCGAGCCGGGCGCGGCCGGCGTGCCCCCGGACCGCGGAGCGGCAGCGGGAGCAGCACGGACCCCCCGTACTCCGGCGGCTACTTGGCGCAGACGTCGGTGTCGTCCGCCTGCACCCGCTGGAGGTCCTCGGGCGCCTCGGTGGGCACCGCCGCCGGGCCGGTCGGGGCGGCCAGCACGTCCTTGCCGAGCACCAGCAGCAGCCCGCCCTTCGGGTCCGCCTTCTCGGCCGGCCGGACGGCGTCGCCGGGCAGGCCGAGGGCCGCGGCCAGGGCCTGGGCCTCGGCCTCCCGGCCGGACGGGTAGGACACCGTCGTGGTGTCGGCGGGCGGTGCGTCGCTGCCCACCGCGGCCTTGTCGTAGCCCTTCGCCCGGAGCTTCTCCACGGTTGGCCCGGACTGCCCGCGCGTGCCGCTGCCGTTGCGCACCGTCAGCTGGACGAGCTTGGCGGGCAGGGCCGGGGCGGCGGCCGGCGTGGTGGCCGGCGCGGTGGCGGCCGGGGCCTGCGGCGCGGGCGACGCGGCGTCGGTGGCCGGGGCCTCGGGGGCGGGCGGCGCGGCGGCCCCGGTCAGCGAGCGGTCGCCCGCGATCATCGCGAACAGCTGCCCGGCGTCCGGCTGCTTGAGGATCACCCGGTCGCTGTCCTTGGGGTCGTCCAGGACGGGCGCGGTGGTGAAGGTGATGTTCTTGGTGTCCACCTTGCTGATGTCCAGCGCGAGGTCCTTGAGCTTGTCCACGCTGCCGATGCCTGAGTCCACGGTGAGCGCCTTGGTGGCGGCGTCCGCGAGCTTGTAGAGCTTGCTCGGGCTGGTCAGGGTGTCGTCGCTCTTGATCTTGCGGATCATCGAGCTGATGAACTGCTGCTGGAGCGGGATCCGGGTGAGGTCGCCGCCTTGGCCGACCGCGTGCCGGGTGCGGACGAAGGCCAGCGCCTCGTCGCCCTGGACCACGTGCCGGCCCTTGGTCATCTTGAGGTGGGAGCCGGAGTCGTTGATGTCCTTGGCCGCGCAGACCTCGACCCCGCCGACGGCGGTGGAGAGGGTCTTCACCGCCTCGAAGTTGACCTGCACGAAGTGGTCGACCCGGACGCCGGTGATCTTCTCGACGGTCTTCCAGGTGCAGCCCGCGTCGCGCCCCTCCTGGCCGAGGCTGTTGTTGAACTCGGTCCGGGTCGAGCCCGGGATCTTCTTCCCCTGGGCGTTCTGGCACTCCGGGATCGGCACCATCAGGTCGCGCGGGAGGCTGACCACCGTCGCGTTGGAGCGGTCCTTGGCGATGTGGAACAGCAGCGTGGTGTCGGCGTGCCCGGTGCTGCCCTCGTCGCCGTACTCCCGGCCGAGGCCTTCCCGGCTGTCCGTGCCGATCACCAGGACGTTCAGCGCGTCCCCGGCCGCCGCCGGGCGCTCGGACTCGTCGCCCAGCTGGACCTTGACCGAGGTCAGGTTGTCGTTGAAGTGCCGGTACAGGTAGTACGCCCCGCCGCAGCCCGCCACCATCACCAGGGCGCCCGCCCCGGCCGTCCACTTGAGCGCCCGTCGGCGCCGGCTGCGCCTGGCGAGCGCCGCCGCCCGCCGCCGGCTGTCCCGGCGGCCCTCCGTGGTCGGTGCGGTCGGTGCCTCGGCGGCCCGGAGGCGCTGCCGGGGGACGCCGGGGGGCGGCTCCACCCGGTACCGTCCGGCTTCCGGTTGCTCCTCGTGCACGGGGTTCCCTACCTTCGACCGGTCACGGCTACGGACCGCCCGCGCGGACGGGCCGATCCGGACACACTAGACGAGCCGAACGGAGGAGTCGTTCCCGGTGTGATCTCCGCCACGTTCCGGCAGTGCGGAGCCAAATACCGCTCGCGGCCGAGCAATTGCGGAAGCATCCCGATCGGCGGGCGAGCCGGTCCCGGGTGCCGGGCTCAGTGCGGGGCGCAGGCGTCCACGTCGGCGGTGCGTCCCTCGAAGGTGGGAGCGGCGCTCGCCGAGGGTGACGTGTCCGCCAGCGCCGCCGCGCCGGCCGTCGGGCTCGTGCCGGTGCCCGCTCCCTGGCCCGGCGCCGGGGTGGGGCCCGTCCCCGCGGCCGGGCCCGGCGAGGACACGTACGCGGGCGGCCGTACGGCGACCTGCCGGTCGTCCCGCAGCACCGCGAACAGCTGGCCGGTCTGCGGCTGCACGAACTCGTCCCGGTCCGAGTCGTAGTGGTACGGGCGTCGCGGCGCGGTCAGGAAGACCACGTTCGCCGAGGGGACACCGCGCAGGTCCTGGGTGAGGTCGTACAGCGCGCCGAGCGAGGACAGCCCGCCGTCCGCCCGGACGGAGGAGGTGGCGGCGTTCAGCACCGGCCACAGCTTCGCCGGGTTCAGCAGCACGCCCTGCGACTGCGCCTTGCGGATCAGCGAGGCCAGGAACTGCTGCTGGCGGCCCATGCGTTGGGTGTCGCTGCCGTCGCCCAGGCTCTCCCGGACCCGGACGTAGCCGAGCGCCTGCTCGCCGTGCAGCACCTGCCGGCCGGCGGGCAGGTCGAGCCTGGCGTCCTTGTCGTGGATCGGCTGCGGCACGCACACCTCGACCCCGCCGATCGAGTCCACCATCGTCTTGAAGCCGCTGAAGTCGAGGATGACGTAGTGGTCGATCCGGATGCCGCTCAGCTGTTCGACCGCCCGGATCGAACAGGCCGGACCTCCCGTCTCGAAGGCCTGGTTGAACTGCATCAGCGCCGGTCGGCTGCTTGTGCCGTCCGGCTTCTCGCAGGCGGGCACGCTGACCATGACGTCGCGCGGGACGGAGACCGCCGTCGCGTGCTTCCGGTCGGCGGCCAGGTGCAGCAGGATCGTGGTGTCCGAGCGCTGGCTGCCGGCCTCGCCGCCGTACGAGCCGTTCGCGCCGGACCGGTCGTCGCTGCCGATCAGCAGGATGTTCTCGGCGCCCCGCGCCCCGGCGGTGCGACTCGGCCGCTCGGCCTCCAGCTTGGCGAGCAGCCGGTCGGTGGCCGAGTCGGTGCGGATGTTGCCGTCCAGCTTGCGGTAGGCGATCCAGAGCAGCGCCCCGGTGGCGACCAGCAGGAACGCGACGGCGCCGGCGGTGATCATCAGCCACCGCCGGCGCTTGCGCGGGCGTTTCGTTCCGTCCGGAGGGGCGTCCGTCGACCGGCTCTCCTGCGCGGGGCCGTCCGTCGGGGGAGTGGCGGTCGGGGGGTGCTCGGTGTCGTCCTCGGCCATGGCAGCGATCCCTACCCGCCAGGCCCGGCCCGGGGGTTAGCCGAGGCGCAGTGTCACCCGTTCGGATTCGGTCCGCTTCTCCCACTGCCCGGCGTCCAGCCCCTGCGAGTTGCGGCACAGCACCACCGAGGCGCCGGCCGCCAGCGGCGCCAGCAGACCGGCCTCCAGACCGGTCCAGTCGTCGAAGGACAGGGTGGACAGGACCCGGTCACCGGGCTTCAGACCGAGCCGGACCGCGCCCTCCCTGGCCAGTGCCACGGTCTGCTCGCCCGTCAGCTTCAGCGGCAGTCCGTCCACCGCGGTCTCCAGGGCCGGCGCGTCCGGGGCGACGGGGGAGTACGGCGCGAAGCGGTCGCCCTGGCCGGGCACCTCGGCGGCGTAGTCGAGGAAGCCGTCCGGACGCTGCGGGAAGCGGCCGCCGAGCGGGCGCAGGGCGAGCGCGACCCGCTCGCCCTCGCACGCCTGGGCGACCTCCAGCCCGTCCGGGCCGCTGACCACCAGGTCGGCGGCGGCAGGGTCGCCGCCAGGCACCGCCGTCACCCCGACGGACCAGCAGGCCAGCAGCCACACGGCGCTCTGCCAGTGGGCGGGCAGCAGCAGCGCCGCCCGGTCGCCGGGACCGGCGTTCAGCTCGTCCTGGAGGAGGTTGGCGGTCTTGGCCACCCAGTTGTCGAAGGTGCGGGCGGACAGCTCCACCCGCTCGCCGGTGGCGTCGTCGTAGAAGGTGACCAGCGGGGCCGCGGGATCGACCGAAGGGGTGCCGCCGCGCAGGAATGCGTGCAGCAGCTCGACGGGGGTGCGGGCATCGGCAGCGAAAGGCGCAGTCATGGTGCGCCCCAGCCTACGGCCTTCGGGTGGGAGGCAGGGAGGGGCGGCCGAACGGGCGCGCAGCGGCGTGGCGGGCGGTCCGTTTTGCGGCGACGATCCGTTTCATGCGCCTTTCACTACCGGCCGCCCTGCTCGCCGGCTGCACCGCCGCCCTCCTCCTCCAACCCGCCGCCACCGCGGCCCCCTCGCCCTCCTCGCCAGCCCCGCAACGCCACGACTTCCCCGGCGGCGGCTCGACCACCACGCTCCCGCTGCCCGACGGGGCCGGACTCGCCCCGCGCGGCACCCCGCCGTTCGACCTCCTCGGCCTGGGCTGGGACGGCCCGGCCGACGCGCTCGCCGGCGCGGTGGCCCGGGTCCGCACCCGGGACGCGGCCACCGGCCGCTGGAGCGACTGGCACCGGCTGGAGGCCGACGCCGGGGACGGCCCCGACCACCCGGCGCACGGCGCCACCGCCCCGCTCTGGACCGGCCGCAGCGACGGCGTCGCGGTCGAACTGCGGCCCGGGCCCGCCGGAGTGCCGCCCGGGCTGCGGGTCGACCTGGTCGACCCGGGGCCAGGCGCCGCCTCCGCCGCCGTACGGACCCTGCCCGCGGAGCCGCCCGTGGGGTCCTCCGTCGGGCCGCCCAGCGTGCTCCTCACCGGCCAGGCCCCGCGCCCGGCGATCGTCACCCGGGCTGGCTGGGGCGCAGACGAGTCACTGCGCGGGAAGGACTTCGACTACACCGGCCCGGTCCGCGCGGTGTTCATCCACCACACCGCCACCGCCACCGCCTACGACTGCGCCGACGCGCCCCAAATGATCCGGGCGATCTACCAGTACCACGTGAAGACCAACGGCTGGCGGGACATCGGCTACAACTTCCTGGTCGACCGCTGCGGCACCGTCTACGAGGGCCGGGCCGGCGGCGTGGAGCAGCCCGTCCACGGCGCCCACACCCTCGGCTTCAACACCGACACCTCCGGCGTCGCCGCGATCGGCACCTATGTCGACGACCAGCCGCCCCAGCCCCTCCTCGACGGCCTCGCCGCCATCTCCGCCTGGAAGCTCGGCCTCACCGGCCGCGCCACCGACGGCCGCACCAAGCTCACCTCGGGCTCCAGCGCCAGCCGCTACCCCCTGGGCACCGTCGTCGAGTTCGACGCCATCTCCGGCCACCGCGACGGCGTCGCCACCGAATGCCCCGGCGACGCCCTCTACGCCCGCCTGCCCGCCCTGCGCGCGGCCGGGGCCCGGCTCCAGGCCCCCTGACCCGCCGCTCTCCCCGTCCCCCTCCGCTTCCCGCGTCCCGCCCGGGGCGCGGGAGCCTCGTGCCGCGCGGCGCCCGTCCGGCGCCCCCTCCGGGCCTGTCCGACCCCGCGCGTATCGTTCATATCCGGGGGCTACACCAGGAGGCGACACAGGAGGCGACGGTGGAGGCAGTACGGCGCTGGCGCCCGGGCTTCCCGCTGGACGTCGCCCGCACCCTGCTCCCGCTGCGCCGAGGCCCCGCCGACCCGGCGTACCGCAGCACCGGCGACGGCGCCGTCTGGCGCGCCTCCCGCACCCCGGCCGGTGTCGGCACCCTGCGGGTGCTGCCGCGTCCGGCCGCCGGCGAGGTCGAGGCGAGCGCGTGGGGTCCGGGCGCGGACTGGCTCCTCGACCGCCTCCCCGCCCTGCTCGGCGCGGAGGACGCCCCGGAGTCGCTGGTCCTGCCGCCCGGTCCGCTGCGGGACGCCCAGCGCCGTACCGCCGGGGTCCGGCTGACCAGGACGGGGCTGGTGCTGGAGTCGCTGATACCGGCGATCCTGGAGCAGAAGGTCACCACCGACGAGGCCTACCGCGCCTGGCGCACCCTGCTGCGGGACTTCGGCACCCCGGCGCCGGGCCCGGCCGAGGGCATGTGGGTGGCGCCGTCGGCCCGCGAGTGGGCGCTGGTGCCGAGCTGGGAGTGGCACCGGGCGGGCGTGGACCCGAAGCGCTCCGCGACGGTCATCCGCGCGGTCCGGCTGGCGCCGCGGCTGGAGGAGTCCTCGGCGATGGGCCACGAGGAGGCCTTCGCCCGTCTCACCGCCGTCCCCGGCATCGGGGTCTGGACGGCCGCCGAGACGCTGCAGCGCAGCAACGGCGACCCGGACGCGGTCTCGGTCGGGGACTTCCACCTGCCCAACCTGGTCGGCTGGGCCCTGGCCGGCCGCCCCCGCAGCGACGACGCCCAGATGCTCGCCCTGCTGGAGCCCTACCGCCCCCAGCGCCACCGGCTCTGCCGCCTCCTGCTGGCCGCCGGCGCCCGGGCCCCCCGCTACGGCCCCCGCCTGGCCCCCAACGACCACCGCCGCCGCTGAGCCGGTCCGCTTCCGCCGCGACCGGCCCTACCGCACCTCGATGAAGGCGTCGGCACTGCGCTCCGGGCGGGGCTTCGGGGGTTCGGCGGGGCGGCCGACGGCGATGGCGCCCATCGGGTCCCAGTCGTCCGGGAGGTCCAGGGCCGCTCGTACGGTGTCGCGGCAGAACATCGTGGACGAGACCCAGGCGGAGCCGTAGCCCTCGCCGGTGAGCGCGACGAGCAGGTTCTGCACGGCGGCGCCGGCCGAGACGGTGAACATCTCCCGTTCGGCGGTGGCCCGGCGCCGGTCGGGGTAATCGTGCGAGCCGTCCGTCACCAGGCAGGGCACCACCAGGTACGGGGCGTCGCGCAGGACGTCGCCGCGGGCGGTGCGCCGGGCGATCCGCTCCTCGTCCCAGCCGTCGAGCTCGCGCAGGTCGCGCTGCCAGGCGGCGAGCATCGCGTCGAGCAGCCGCACCCGGGTGTCCGCCGACTCCAGCAGCACGAACCGCCACGGTGTGGTGTGGTGCGGGGCGGGCGCGGTGACGGCGGCGGCGACGGCCCGCCGGACGGCGCCCGGGTCGACCGGCTCCGCCGTGAAGGAGCGGACGGTGCGCCGCAGGGTGACGGCCTGGCGCAGCGCCTCGGAGGTGCCGAGCCGGAACATGTCGTCCGCGGAGGGCCGCACCAGCGGCCGGACGCCCTCGCCGTCCTCGGCGGTGACGAGGTGTCCGAGTCCGCGCACCACCGCCACCGGGACGCCGGTCGTCTTGCCCTTCACCAGGTCGGCGGCGGCGGCGAGTTCGTCGGCCGTCGCGACGACGGTCGACTCCAGCGTGTTGCCGTGGCCGTCGACGCGCCCCCGGTGGTCGTCCAGGACGCCGAGCCCGGCGGCGCCGATCGCGACGTCGGTCAGCCCGTCGCGCCAGGGCCGTCCGAAGGTGTCGGTGAGGAGGATGGCGAGCCGGCGGCCGGTGAGCTGTTGGAGCCGGGCCCGCAGCGCCCTCGCGGAGGCGTCCGGGTCCTCGGGCAGCAGCAGCACGGTGCCGGGGGCGGTGTTGGAGGCGTCGACGCCGGCGGCGGCCATGACGAAGCCGTTGCGGTTCTCCACGATCCGGATCGGCCCGCGCCGGGCGACCAGCCGGACGCTCTCGGCGTCGATCGCGGCCTCCCGGTCGGCGGCGTGCAGCAGCCGGCCCTCGGCCTTGCTGACGATCTTCGAGGTGACCAGCAGGATGTCGCCGTCCTGGTACGTCCCCGCCTTGGCGATGAGCTCGCCCAGGTCCGCCCCGGCCGTGACCTCCGGGATGCCGTCGACTCCGAGGATCTCCAGCGTCACTTGCGCACCTGCTCCGCCAGGGCCAGCGCGGCGCGCGCCATCTCGGCGGTGGCCTCGACGTCGGTCATCAGCAGCGGGACGGCCCGGCAGGCGATCCCGCCGGCCTCGACGGCGGCCACCGAGGCCCGGTCCACGGTGTCCACCAGCCATCCGTCGATCAGGGCGGAGCCGTAGTGGAGTGCGACCGCGTCCGCGGTGGCCTCGACGCCGACCGCCGCGAGCACCTTGTCGGCCATGCCGCGCACCGGCGCCCCGCCGACGATCGGGGAGAGCCCGACCACCGGGGCGGGCGCGGCGGCGACGGCCTCCCGGATGCCGGGGACGGCGAGGATGGTGCCGATCGAGACCACCGGGTTGGACGGCGGGAAGAGGATGACGTCCGCCTCGGCGAGCGCCTCCAGCACGCCGGGCGCGGGCTTGGCGGTGTCCGCGCCGACCGCGACGATCGCCTCGGCGTCCACCGCGGCGTGCAGCTTGACCCAGTACTCCTGGAAGTGGATCGCCCGGGTGCCCTGCCCGTCGGTGATCCGCACGTGGGTCTCGACCCGGTCGTCGCTCATCGGCAGCAGCCGCACGCCCGGCTTCCAGCGCACGCACAGCGCCTCGGTGACCTGGCTGAGGCTGTACCCGGCGGTGAGCATCTGGCTGCGCACGAGGTGGGTGGCGAAGTCCCGGTCGCCGAGCCCGAACCACTCGGGGCCGACGCCGTACTCCTTCATCTCGGCCTTGATGGACCAGGTCTCGTCCGTCCGGCCCCAGCCCTGCTCCTCGTTGATGCCGCCGCCGAGGGTGTACATCACGGTGTCGAGGTCGGGGCAGACCTTGAGGCCGTAGAGGTGGATGTCGTCGCCGGTGTTGCCGATGACGGTGATCTCGTCCTGCGGTCCGACTGCCGCGCGGAGCCCGCGCAGGAAGCGCGCTCCGCCGATTCCGCCTGCCAGTGCCACGATGCGCATGGGGCTCATCCTGCCACGGTCGGACTTCCCGTCAGCCGGGTTCAGTGCGATCCGGCCTGCGCCTGCCGCTCCGGGTGCTGCTCGGGGACGGCGGTTGCGCCGTACTGGTTCATCTCGGTCAGGCCCGGGGCGTAGAGGTGGATGGAGACGGCGGGTTCGAGCGCGCCGTTGACGACCTCGTGCAGGTATCCGGAGGAGAACACCCGCTGCCCGCCCGGTCGCAGCTCCCGGGTCTTCTCGCCGGTCGGGGTGAGGGAGCGTTCGACCAGCTCGCCCCGGACGACGCTCATCACGCCGGAGGACTCGCCGTGGTCGTGGAAGCCGCTGGACTGGCCGGGCAGCCAGCTGAGCAGCCAGACCTCGTAGCCGGGGCCGGTCTCCAGCCGGGCGTACCAGCGGGTCAGCGCGTCGTAGCGGACCAGCGGCTCCCAGCGGGCGCGGTCGGCGGCGATCTCGCGCACCAGCCGGGCGTACTCGGCGACGCTGGTGGGGTGGGCCGGCAGGTCGGTGCGGGCCAGGTGCGGGAAGGCGAGCGGGTCGCCCGCGATGGAGACGTCGCTGAGGCCGTCGGCCCACTGGCGGGTCCGGGCGTCGGCGGGGGTGCCGGTGCGGACGGTGGCGGGGCTGCGGCGGGCGAGCTTGTTGCGGTCGCGGTTCCGCTTGCGGATGCGGATCATGCGCACGGGAGTCGTCCTCGGAGGGGTCGGCTGGTGTGTCGGGATCAGCCGGATCCGGGATGTCCTGGGACGGGAATCGCGGGCGGCCTCTGTGCTTCCTGGGGGCGGCGCGCGGTGGGACGCGGGCGCCTAGATACAGCAGGAACAGAGGCGACAACAGGAGTTCACGGCACGGCGGAGGGTGGAACCGCTCCGGGGGCTGGCGAACTCTGACATAGCAGCAAGGACACCGCATTCGCAGGGCCGGTGTCAAACGCAATGATGCGGCATTCGAGTGGGTTAGGTCCGGATCTTTCCCTGATGGGGTGATTCATCACTCTCTATGTTTCGATGGGAAGATCGCCGGGAAGGCAGGCCGATGACCGGCCTTGTGGCGGTGATCGTGCGTCACCCGGCGAGTGGTTGCGGATGGTTCGGCACCGTTCAGGACTTTGAGGCGAAAGGTCCGATGTGTCCGGATATGTACACTATTCGTAACGGCTTGGTGCCAGGGAGTGAATCCCGGCCCCAATACCAGAGCTCGGCTTGACTGGGCCAGAGTGACGCAACTGTAATTTCACTCGTGTCGTCAGCCGCAGGAGGCAACGGCAACCACGGGGACGCCAAGTAGGGGCAGAGGAGGCGCGCCATATGAGCGAGCTCTTTGAGCTGTTGATCGGGGACGGCATCGCGGAGGACGAGGAGGAACTCGGTTGGCAGGAGCGTGCGTTGTGCGCGCAGACCGACCCCGAGTCCTTCTTCCCCGAGAAGGGCGGCTCGACTCGCGAGGCGAAGAAGGTCTGCCTCGCCTGCGAGGTCCGCTCGGAGTGCCTGGAGTACGCCCTCGCCAATGACGAGCGCTTCGGCATCTGGGGCGGCCTCTCCGAGCGCGAGCGCCGGCGGCTCAAGAAGAGCGCGGTCTGACCGGACGGCCCCGGGCCCCCGCTGACCCTTCGACAACGACGGACAACCGCACAGCTGTACGGGCGCCTCACCGCGGTGGTGGGGCGCTTTCGCGTTCCCAGGGCCCCTTTCACCGTCCCCGCACGCACACCCCGGACGAAGCGGTCATCAGGAGCCGTTAGTGTGGTGCGCCATCCGGTTGCCGTTCACCGGCTGTGTCCACCGAGAACTGGGGCCCGCGCACTCGATGACCGTCTACAGCCACCAGAGCGGCTTCACCGCTTCCCGGCCGCCCGCCTACCCGCGCCACCTGGTCACCGCCGTGGTCGTCTCGCACGACGGCGCCCGCTGGCTCCCGCAGGCCCTGGCCGGCCTGCTCGGTCAGGACCGCCAGGTCCAGCGGATCCTCGCGGTCGACACCGGATCCACCGACAACTCTCCGCAACTGCTCGCGGACACCCTCGCCGACTGGCTGCCCGAGAGCGGCCCGCTGGTCCTCGGCCGCCGGGCCGGCTTCGGCACCGCCGTCGCCGAGGCCGTGGCCGGCAGCGCGCCCCTGCGCCCGGAGGACCTGCCGTACCGGCTCGACCCCTCCGGCTACGACCCGGTCACCGGCGGCTGGGACGACTTCGGCGACCCGCTCGCCCAGGAGGACGACCTCGGCCGCGGCGGCCCGCGCGAGACCCGGCCGGTCGAGTGGCTCTGGCTGCTGCACGACGACTGCGAGCCGCAGACCGACGCGCTGCGCCGACTGCTCCAGGTCGCCGACTCCACCCCCAGCGCCGCCGTGGTCGGCCCCAAGCTGCGCAGCTGGTACGACCGCCGCCAGCTCCTGGAGGTCGGCGTCACCATCGCCCGCTCCGGCCGCCGCTGGACCGGCCTCGACCGCCGCGAGCAGGACCAGGGCCAGCACGACCAGGTCCGCCCGGTGCTCGCCGTCTCCAGCGCCGGCATGCTGGTGCGCCGGGACGTCTTCGAGGAGCTCGGCGGCTTCGACCGGGCCCTCCCGCTGATGCGGGACGACACCGACTTCTGCTGGCGGGTCAACGCCGCCGGCCACCGGGTAGTGGTCGCCCCCGACGCCGTGCTGCGGCACGCCGAGGCGGCCGCCCGCGAGCGCCGGGCGATCGACTGCGGCCCCTCCCACCCGCACCGGGTGGACAAGGCCGGCGCCGTCTACACCCTGCTCGCCAACAGCAAGGGCGCGCTCTTCCCCTACGTCCTGCTGCGGCTGGTGCTCGGCACCCTGGTGCGGGCCGTCACCAACCTGCTCGGCAAGGACCCGCGCCAGGCGTTCGACGAACTCGCCGGCCTCGGCCACGAACTCGTCCGCCTCCCACGGCTGTTGGCCGCGCGCAAACGCCGCGCCAAGTCCCGGTCGGCGGACGCCCTGGACGACCGCACGCTCTTCCCGGCCCCCGGCGCCACCACCCGGCTGGCGGTCGAGGGCGTCATCGGCTCGCTCGGGATCGGGGGCGGCGACGACACCAGCGGCCGGCACGGCTCGGCCGAGGCCGGCGGCGACGAGGACGCCGAGGACCTGGTCGTCGAGCAGTTCACGCTGCTCAAGAAGCTCGCCCGGCGCCCGGCGCCGGTGCTGTTCGCGGCCCTGCTGGTGTTCGCCCTGATCGCCTGCCGCGGCCTGCTCGCCGGCGGGGAACTGTTCGGTGGCGCCCTGCTGCCCGCGGCCGACGGGGCCGGCGGCCTCTGGTCGATGTACGCGGACTCCTGGCACCCGGTCGGCACCGGCTCCACCGCCGCCGCACCGCCGTACCTCGGCGTGCTCGCGGTGCTCTCGTGGCTGCTGTTCGACCACGCCGACCTCGCGCTCACCCTGCTCGTGGTGCTCGCCGTCCCGCTGTCCGCGGTCAGCGCCTACCTGGTGTCCCGGCCGCTGCTGGACTCCAAGCTGGTCCGCGCCTGGGCCAGCGCGACCTACGCGCTGCTGCCCGCCGCGACCGGCGCGCTCGCCCAGGGCCGGATCGGCACCGCCGTGCTCGCCGTGCTGCTGCCGCCGCTGGCCCGCGCCGCCGCCATCGCGGCCGGCCTCGGCATCCGGGACGAGAGCGCCGCCAAGGGCGCCCGCCCGGGCTGGCGCCCGGTCTGGATGACCGTCCTGCTGCTCACCCTGGCCACCGCGTTCGTCCCGATAACGTGGGCGCTCGCGGTGCCGCTCTGCCTGGCGATGCTGGTCGTCGCGGTGGTGCGCGGCGGCGCCTTCGGCTCCGGCGGCACGGCGCTGCGGCTGCTCGGCCTGCGCGTCCTGGTGATCCTGGCGGTGCCGGTCGCGGTGCTGGCCCCGTGGTCGCTCAAGGTGCTGTCGCACCCGCAGTGGCTGCTGCTGGAGGCCGGGCTGCCCGGCCTGCACGGCACCGGCGCGAGCGCGGCCGGCCTGCTGCTGGTCAACCCGGGCGGCGCCGGAGTGCCGCCGATCTGGCTCTCGGCGGGTGTCGTGCTGGCCGCGCTGGCCGCGCTGCTGCGCGCCGACCGCCGCCGCGCGGTGCTCGTGGCCTGGGGCGCGGCCGGCGCCGGTCTGGTCTTCGCGGTCGCGGTGGCGGGCACCTCGGTCACCCCGGCCTCCGGTGGCCCGGCGGTGCCCGCCTGGGCCGGACCGGCCACCCTGATCGCCGGGATCGCCCTGCTGGCCGCCGCCGCGATCGGCGCCGACGGCGCCAACGCCCGCGTCGCCGGGATCGCCTTCGGCTGGCGCCAGCCGGTGGCCGCCCTGGTGGTGGCCGCGGCCGTCCTGGCCCCGCTCGGCACCGGCCTGTGGTGGGCGCTGACCGGCGCCGGCGGTCCGCTGCACCGCGGCCAGGCAGACCAGGTCCCCGCCTTCATCGCCGAGGAGGCCGGCACCACCGACCGGGCCCGCACCCTCGTCGTCACCGGTGACAGCAACGGCGGCGCGGTCCGCTACACCGTGCTGCGCGGCGCCGGTCTGACGCTCGGCCAGGCCGAGTCCACCGTCGACCCGGCGACCGGCACCCAGGACGGTCTGAACCGGATGGTCGGCAGCCTGCTGGCCGGCTCCGGTGCCGACCAGGCGAGCGCCCTGGCCGGCTACGGCATCGCCTACGTGCTGGTCCAGCAGCCGGTGATCGACGTCTACAAGGACGTCCTGGACACCACCCCCGGCCTGGTCAAGGCCAACCAGGACGGCGCCGCCGCGCTCTGGCAGGTCAACGGCGCCCCCGCGGTCCGCGCGGTGATCACGGCCCCGGGCGCCACCCCGGTGGTCGTCCCGTCCGGCGCCCGCGACCTGTCCACCACCGTCCCGGCCGGCCCGGACGGCCGGGTGCTGCGGCTCGCCGAGTCCGCCGCCCCGGAGTGGAAGGCCACCGTGGACGGCACCGCGCTGGAGCCCACCAGGGTCGACGGCTGGGCGCAGGGCTTCAAGCTCCCGGCCGCCGGCGGCAAGCTGACCGTCACCCGGGAGGGCGGCGCCGCCCACACCGGCTGGATCTGGGCCCAGGTGCTGCTCGGCCTCACCATCCTGGTGCTGGCCCTGCCCGGCCGCCGCAGCCACAAGGACGACGACCTGCCCGAGGAGGTGGTCGCCGCCGCCGCGCTGGCCGCCGCCCAGACGCAGGCCCCCGCGCCCGGCAGCCGCCGGGCCCGCCGGATGGCCGAGCGCGGCGAGGCCGGCGAGGGCGCCGAGGGCGGCGCCGAGGAGTCCGGGGTGTACGACAGGCCGGGCGCGATCCCGGCCCAGCCGACCGCCGAGCCGCTGACCGGAGCCGTCCAGGCGGCCGCCGCCGTCCAGGACACCGAGCAGTACAGCGACCCGTACCAGGCGTACCAGCAGGCCGACCCGTACAGCTACGACCAGTACGCGGCCCAGCAGCCGGCCGCCGCACCGTACGGCGGACAGACGTACGACGGCTACCAGCAACAGCAGCAGGGCTACGAGCAGCCGTACCAGCCCGAGCAGCAGCCGTACGGCTACGACGCCCACGGGTACCAGGGGCACCAGCCGCAGCCGGACGGGCAGTCCTGGGGGCCCGGCCGGCAGCAGCCCGAGCCCTACTACGACCCGAACGACCCCAACGGCCCCGGCCGGTACCCGCACCAGCACGGATCGGGGAGCTGACCCGCGATGAAGAAGCCCGCGATGAAGAAGCCAGCGTTCAGGAAGAAGTCCGGCGCCGACGCGGCCGCCGAGCCGGCCGGGCCCGCCTTCGCGGCGGAGCCGTCCGGGCCGGCCCCGGCGGCCCGCCCCGGCCGCAGCCGGTTCGCCGCCGGGGCCGGCGGCGCGGCCAGGACCACCCCGTCGCTGCTCGCCGCGGCCGTGGTGCTGGCGGCGGTGTTCGGGATCGCCGAGGTGCGCCCGCCGGCCGCTCCGGCCAAGGCGGCCGCCGGCGTGGCGCCGACCACCGCACAGGTGGAGCGGACGTCCGCGGTCTGCCCGCAGCCGCTCCAGGGCCTGACCGGCTCGACCACGCTCACCGCCTACACCCCGCCCGGGACGGGCGCCGCCACCGGCGGGGCCGGCTGGCTCTCCGACGCGGCCGCGCCCGCCGCCCAGCCGACCGCCGCTCCGGCGGCGCCCGCCACCCCGGCGCCGACCGGCTCGGGCACCCCCGCCGCCCCTGTCCAGGACAGGAACGCGGCGCCCGCCGACGCCCGGCTGACCGTCCCCAAGCCCGGCACCCCGGCCACCGGCCCGGCCGCCAACGGCGACGCCGCGCCCGGCACCGGGGCCGTCGCCACCGGCGTCCTCGCCCCCGGCTTCACCGTCACCCAGACCACGGTGGTCACCGAGCCGCGCGGCCTCGGCCTGTCCGGCCTCACCTGCACCCCGGCCGGGACCGGCTTCTGGTTCGCCGGGGCGAGCACCGCCGCCGACCGGGTCGACTACGTCAGCCTGGTCAACACCGAGTCCTCCGCCGCGGTGGTGGACATCAAGCTGTACGGCGACAAGGGCTTGATCGACAACGACGCCGCCAACGGGATAACCGTCCCGCCCGGCAGTTCCCAGGCCATCCTGCTGTCGACCATCAGCAAGGGCGCGGTCGCCGACCTCGCGGTGCACGTGGTGGCGCGCTCCGGGCGGGTCGGGGCCGCGCTGCACGCCGCCGACAGCGGTAAGGGCGCCGACTGGGTCCCGGCCTCGGCCGACCCGGCCCCCGTCCAGGTGCTGCCCGGCCTGCCCGCCGACACCGCCTCGGCCCGCCTGGTGGTCTGGGCGCCGCCCGAGGACGACGCCGACCTGAAGATCCAGCTGTCCGGCAAGAACGGCTGGTTCAGCCCGGCCGGCAACGAGTCGATCCACGTCAAGGCGGGCATGGTGGCCGCCGTCGACCTCGGCAAGGTCACCCGGGACGAGGTCGCCGGGCTGCGGCTGTCGCCCAGCGACGACAAGCACCGCACCCCGATCGTGGCCGGACTGCGGGTCGACCGGGCGGCGGCCAACGGCAAGACCGACGCGGCCTGGCTGACCGGCAGCAACCCGGTCGGTGCCCGCGCCACCGTCGCCGACAACCGGGCCGGCGCCTCCACGCTCTACCTGACCTCCAGCGGCGACGCCGCCACCGTCCGGGTCACCGCCTCGGCCGGCAGCGGCGGCGGCACCCCGGCCACCAAGGAGGTCCAGGTCCCGGCCGGCGGCACGGTCGCCCTCCCGGCACCCGAGCCCGCCGGGCTGAACGGGACCTTCGCGCTCACCGTGGAGACCGTCTCCGGCGGCCCCGTGGTGGCCGCCCGGATGCTGTCCCTGCCGGCCAAGGACGTGCCGATGTTCACCGTCCAGGCGCTGCGCGACGACCGCAGCACCGTCAAGGTCCCGCAGGCCGGCCAGGACCCGGGCGTCGTCCTGCGCTGAGCCGTCCCGCTCGGGGCGGACGACGGGGGCGGCACCACCGGGTGCCGCCCCCGTCGGGGTTCAGTCCTCGTCGTAGCGCGGGTCGATGGCGTCCGGCGACAGCCCCAGCAGCTCGGCGACCTGCTCGATCAGGATCTCGTGCACCAGCGCCGCGCGGTCCTCCCGGGTCTTCGCCCGGATCTCCACCGGCCGCCGGTACACCACGATCTGGCTCTTGCGCCCCTGCCCGCCCGGCGACACCCGCCCGAGCGGCACGCCGTCCTCGGGGTCGGCGCCGTCCGGCTCGTGCAGCGGCACCTCCTGCACGGCGAACTCCACCTCGATCAGCTGCGGCCAACGCCGCTCGAGGCGCTCCACCGACTCGCGCACGTAGTCGTCGAACAGTTCGGAGCGGGTGAGCGAGATCGGCACCTGGGGCGGCGCCAGTGGGCCGCGCAGGCCCCGCCCGTGCCGGTCGCGGTGCCGGGGGCGGCGCGCCGGGCCTGTCGATGACTGCGGTGCGGAGCTGTCCATATCACTGCCGAGGGTAGTCCTTGGACGGTCGGAAGTGGACCACTCCGACGGGGAATCACACGGGGCGCCGGATCCGCGCCCCGGCGCTCGGAGGGCGACACGGCACCCCCTCCGGGCAGCCGGTCTTCGCTCCCCGGCGGGGAGTGCGGTACCGTCCACCCTCGTGAGCTCTGTACGTCGTTGTTCGCGGACCGCGTGCGGCCGGCCGGCCGTCGCGACGCTGACGTACGTCTACGCGGACTCCACCGCCGTCCTCGGCCCGCTCGCCACCTACGCCGAGCCGCACTGCTACGACCTGTGCGCCGAGCACGCCGAGCGCCTCACCGCCCCGCGCGGCTGGGAGGTCGTCCGGCTCGCCGCGGAGGCCGGGCCGCTGCGCCGCAGCAGCGACGACCTGGAGGCGCTGGCCAACGCCGTGCGGGAGGCCGCCCGCCCGCAGACCCACCGTCAGGGCCGGGCCCCCGAGGGCGAGTCCACCGAGGGCGGCCGCCGCGGCCACCTCCGGGTCCTGCGCTCGCCCGACAACTGAGGCCTCACCCGGCACGGGGCGTTCGTCCGGCCCGGGTACGCTGCCCGTCTACCGTCACCGCGCCCGTCGACCGGACGCGCGGTGGCCCAGACGTATCGTGATCAGTCCTAAGACCAGGGTGGAGCCGCAGTGCGCGACCTCAAGCAGCTCGTGAAGGCGTACGACGTCCGGGGCGTCGTCCCGGACCAGTGGGACGAGAGCCTGTCCCGGGCCTTCGGTGCCGCGTTCGTGCAGGTCACCGGCGCGTCCGCGATCGTGGTCGGGCACGACATGCGGCCCTCCTCCCCGTCGCTGAGCCTGGCCTTCGCCGAGGGCGCGGCGGCCTACGGCGCCGACGTGGTGCAGATCGGGCTGTGCTCCACCGACCAGCTGTACTACGCCAGCGGCAAGCTCGACCTGCCCGGCGCGATGTTCACCGCCAGCCACAACCCGGCCCAGTACAACGGCATCAAGCTGTGCCGGGCCGGCGCCGCCCCGGTCGGCCAGGACACCGGCCTGGCCGAGATCCGCGAGCTGGTCGAGTCCTGGACCGCCGAGGACGACACCGTCACCGTCCCGGCCAAGGACGTGAAGCCGGGCGCGCTGTCCGCCCAGGACACCCTGCGCGGCTACGCCGACCACCTGCTGGGCCTGGTCGACCTCACCGCGATCCGCCCGCTCAAGGTCGCGGTGGACGCCGGCAACGGCATGGGCGGCCACACCGTGCCGACCGTCTTCGACGGCCTGCCGATCGAGCTCGTCCCGATGTACTTCGAGCTGGACGGCACCTTCCCGAACCACGAGGCCAACCCGCTCGACCCGAAGAACCTGGTCGACCTCCAGGCCAAGGTCCGCGAGGTCGGCGCCGACGTGGGCCTGGCCTTCGACGGCGACGCCGACCGCTGCTTCGTCGTGGACGAGCGCGGCGAGCCGGTCTCCCCGTCGGCGATCACCGCCCTGGTGGCCGTCCGCGAGGTCGCCCGCGCCAAGGCCGCCGGCGAGGCCGAGCCGACGGTCATCCACAACCTGATCACCTCCTGGACCGTCCCCGAGGTGGTCCGCGAGCTCGGCGCCAAGCCGGTGCGCACCCGGGTCGGCCACTCCTTCATCAAGCAGGAGATGGCCGAGACCGACGCCGTCTTCGGCGGCGAGCACTCCGCCCACTACTACTTCCGCGACTTCTGGCGCGCCGACACCGGCATGCTCGCCGCGCTGCACGTGCTGGCCGCGCTCGGCGGGCAGCCGGGCACGCTGTCCGCGCTCACCGCCGAGTACGACCGCTACGCCGCCTCCGGCGAGATCAACAGCACCGTGGCCGACCAGGCCGCCAGCACCGCCGCCGTCCGCGCCGCGTACGCCGGCGGCGAGGGCACCACGGTGGACGAGCTGGACGGCCTGACCGTGGCCGGCCCGGACTGGTGGTTCAACCTGCGCGCCTCCAACACCGAGCCGCTGCTGCGCCTGAACGTCGAGGCCAAGGACCCGGCGAAGATGGCCGAGCTACGCGACGGTGTGCTCGCCGTCGTCCGCGGCTGAGCCCCCAGGCCCGGGGGCCACGGTCCGAGCCCCGCGCCTGACCACGGGCCCCGGTGCCCCGGCCGGTAGGGTTTCCTATCGGCCGGGGCACCTCCGTGCCACCCCCGAACTTTGGAGAGCCCCATGAAGCTCGAATCCTTCCTGCTGGAGATCCTGGTCTGCCCGCAGTGCCGGGCCGCGCTCGCCGAGGGCGGCACCGAGGAGCAGCCCGAGCTGGTCTGCACCGGTGCGGACTGCGGCCTCGCGTACCCGGTCCGCGAGGGCATTCCGGTCCTCCTGGTGGACGAGGCCCGCCGCCCGGCGTGATCCTGGGGGCGAAGCCCCACCCCGACCGCCCGGCGCGCAGCGGAGCGCGCGCCCAGAGGACCGCAGCCGGAGGTTCGCCGCATGCTCGACGACACCCTGCTCGACGACCCGGCCGCGCTGCAGCGCGCCGACCACGACCGCGCCCTGCTGGCCCTGGCCGGCGCCGGCGCGCGGGTCCGCACCGCGCTGCGGCAGGCCGAGGCGGCCGGCCTCGACCGGCTGCGTCCGGACGGCCGTCCGCGCGCCGTCCTGGTCGCCGGGCACGGCAGCGCGCTGACCGCCGCCGAGATGCTGTCCGCGCTGGCCGGCACGGGTTCCCTGGTCACCGCGCTGCCGCCGACCGAGGCGGCCGCCCCGCGCGCCGACCGGGCCGGCGCCCGGCCCGCCTTCACCGCCGGACTCGGCTGGCAGCTGCCCGGCTGGGCCGGCCCGCTGGACCTGCTGGTGATCAGCTCCGCCGACGGCGGCGAGCAGGGCCTGGTCAGCCTCGCCGAGCAGGCGTACGCGCGCGGCTGCGCGATCGTCGTCACCGCCCCGGCCGGCAGCGCGCTGGCCGAGGCCGCGCTGCAGGTGCGCGCGCTGCCGCTGCCGTTCACGGCCTCGGTGCTGTCCGAGGACCTCGCGCCCGTGGCCGCCGCCGAGCCGGACCTGCCGGCCGAGGACCCGGCGGCGCTCTGGTCCCACCTCACCCCTATGCTGGCGCTGGCCCAGAAGATCGGCCTCACCCAGCTCCCGTACGACGCGCTGCCGGCCGTCGCCGACCTGCTGGACGCCGCCGCGGTGCGCTGCCGCCCGGACGCCGCCGCGTACACCAACCCGGCGAAGGGCCTGGCCGCCCGGCTGGCCGGGACGGTCCCGCTGCTGTGGGCCGAGGGCCCGATCGCCGGGGCCGCCGCCGCCCGGTTCGCCGCCCAGCTGGCCGACCGGGCCGGGCGCCCGGCGCTGGCCGGGCCGCTGCCGCAGGTGCTCACCGCCCACCGCGGCATGTTCACCGGGCAGTTGGGAGCGGGCGCCGACCCGGACGACTTCTTCCGCGACCGGGTCGAGGAGCCGGACCCGCTGTACCTGCAGGTCCTGCTGCTGCGGCACGTCCCGGGCGCGGCCGGACCGGTGACGGAGGAGGGGCGGGACGGCCCGGTCGAGGTGCCGGAGGAGGACGCCGGGCCGCGCAGCTTCGGCGTCACCCGGGCGCACCGGCTGGCCGCCGCCCACGACGTCCGGCTGACCGAGTACGCGAGCGCCCGGCCGGACGCGCTGCACGCGCTGGCCGACCTGGTCGCGCTGACCGACTTCGCCGCCGTCTACCTGGGGCTCGCGGCCGCGCAGTCCTGAGGCGGTCGGCCGGACGGGACTTCCAGGCCGGTACGGTAAGCGCTCGACGACGCTGACCGACCCGTGAGGAAGAAGAGGCATGAGTACCGAAGGCGGCACCAAGGCACTGATCGCGGCACTGTCCGCGAACCTGGCGATCGCGGCGGCCAAGTTCACCGCCTTCGGCTTCACCGGTTCCTCCTCGATGCTCGCCGAGGGCGTGCACTCCGTGGCCGACTCCGGCAACCAGGTGCTGCTGCTGATCGGCGGCAAGCGGGCGCGCCGGGAGGCCGACGAGGAGCACCCCTTCGGGTACGGCCGCGAGCGCTACGTGTACGGCTTCCTGGTGGCCATCGTGCTGTTCAGCGTCGGTGGCCTGTTCGCGATCTACGAGGGCTGGCACAAGATCAGCCACCCGGAGACGCTGGACGCCTGGGGCTGGGCGATCGGCGTGCTGGTCTTCGCGATCGGCATGGAGGGCTGGTCCTTCCTGACGGCGATGCGGGAGTCGGAGAAGGCCAAGGGCAAGCAGAGCTGGACCCAGTTCATCCGCACCGCCAAGGCGCCGGAGCTGCCGGTGGTGCTGCTGGAGGACACCGGCGCGCTGATCGGCCTGGTGCTGGCGCTGTTCGGCGTCGGGCTCACCGTGATCACCGGTGACGGCGTCTGGGACGGCATCGGCACCCTGTGCATCGGCCTCCTGCTGGTGGTGATCGCCGTGGTGCTCGCCCTGGAGACCAAGTCGCTGCTGCTCGGCGAGTCGGCGAACAAGGAGTCGGTGCGCCGGATCCGGGAGGCGCTGGTGGACGGCGAGACCGTCACCGGAGTGATCCACATGCGCACCCTGCACCTCGGCCCCGAGGAGCTGCTGGTCGCCGCCAAGATCGCCGTCAACGCCGAGGACAGCGCCGCCCGGGTCGCGGAGGCGATCGACGCGGCCGAGGAGCGGGTGCGCGCGGTCGTCCCGATCGCCCGGGCGATCTACCTGGAGCCCGACGTCTACAGCGCCGAGAAGGCCGCGGCGGGCGACGACCCGGCCGCCACGCCCGGTGGCCCGGGCCCCGGCGGCGAGCACTGAGCCGTCCCCGGCCACGGCCGGGGGACCCTCGCGGGCCCGGCTCGGGCCCGGTCGGACCGCAGGCCGAAATCGGTCATCGGCGGACGGCCGACGGGGCCGTCGGTGTAGATTCGTCACCAGAGCCAGAACGTCGCTGCTGATGGCGGTCGATCGGCGGTCCGCACCCGTAGGGCGTGCGCCGGTCGAGGGAGAGAGGTCCTCCGACGGTTTGTGCTGCGCAACGGGAGGCCGGTCCGGCGCGGATCCGGTGGTCCCGGCGTGGCCGTGCACCCGTACGGCCTGACGCGCGCGAAGCACGCCCGGAGCTTTGGCCCCACCCCATCAGCGAGGAGCAGACGCATGTCGACCGACATCACCGGTGACTTCAAGGTCGCCGACCTTTCCCTGGCGCCGTTCGGCCGCAAGGAGATCCAGCTGGCCGAGCACGAGATGCCCGGCCTGATGGCGATCCGCGCCGAGTACGCCGAGTCGCAGCCGCTGGCCGGCGCCCGCATCACCGGCTCGCTGCACATGACCGTGCAGACCGCCGTCCTGATCGAGACCCTGACGGCGCTCGGTGCCGAGGTCCGCTGGTGCTCCTGCAACATCTTCTCCACCCAGGACCACGCGGCCGCGGCCATCGCCGTCGGCCCGGAGGGCACCCCGGAGAACCCGCAGGGCGTGCCGGTCTTCGCCTGGAAGGGCGAGACCCTGGACGAGTACTGGTGGTGCACCGAGCAGGCCCTGACCTGGCCTGACGGCAAGACCCCGAACATGATCCTGGACGACGGCGGCGACGCCACCCTGCTGATCCACAAGGGCGTCGAGTTCGAGAAGGCCGGTGCCGCTCCGGACCCGTCCACCGCGGACAACGACGAGTTCCGGATCATCCTGGAGCTGCTCAACCGCACCCTCAAGGACACCCCGAACAAGTGGACCGAGGTCGCCTCCACGATCAAGGGCGTGACCGAGGAGACCACCACCGGTGTCCACCGCCTGTACGAGATGCACCGTGACGGCAAGCTGCTGTTCCCGGCCATCAACGTCAACGACGCCGTCACCAAGTCGAAGTTCGACAACAAGTACGGCTGCCGCCACTCGCTGATCGACGGCATCAACCGCGCCACCGACGTCCTGATCGGCGGCAAGGTCGCGGTCGTCTGCGGCTACGGCGACGTCGGCAAGGGCTGCGCCGAGTCGCTGCGCGGCCAGGGCGCCCGCGTGATCATCACCGAGATCGACCCGATCTGCGCGCTCCAGGCCGCGATGGACGGCTACCAGGTCACCACCCTGGAGGACGTCGTCTCGATCGCCGACATCTTCATCACCACCACGGGCAACAAGGACATCATCCTCGCCTCGCACATGGAGCAGATGAAGCACCAGGCGATCGTCGGCAACATCGGCCACTTCGACAACGAGATCGACATCGCGGGCCTGGCGAAGCTGCCCGGCATCGTGAAGACCGAGGTCAAGCCGCAGGTCCACGAGTGGCGCTTCGCCGACGGCCACACCATCATCATGCTGTCCGAGGGCCGCCTGCTGAACCTGGGCAACGCGACCGGCCACCCGTCCTTCGTGATGTCCAACTCCTTCGCCAACCAGACGATCGCCCAGATCGAGCTGTTCACGAAGACCGAGCAGTACCCGATCGGCGTCTACGTGCTGCCGAAGCACCTGGACGAGAAGGTCGCCCGCCTGCACCTCGACGCGCTGGGCGTGAAGCTGACCACCCTGACCCAGGAGCAGGCCGACTACATCGGCGTTCCGGTCGAGGGCCCGTACAAGGCCGAGCAGTACCGCTACTGACCGGTTGACGGTCCGACGGCCGGCGCCTCCTCTCCGGGGGCGCCGGCCGCCGGCGTGTGTGCGGGGTGCGTCAGCGGGCCCAGGACGCCTCGTCCGCGCCGAGCACGTCGAACCGTTCGAGCAGGCCGGCGAGCCCGCCGGCCGCCTGGACCGAGGGAGCCTGCGCCGCGGTGCCGTTGGCGCAGAGCCGGACGCCCTTCGCGACCCGGCACACCGGGGTGCCGCCGTCCGGCCGGCCGTCCACGAACGTCCCGAAGCCCTCCGGCTGGACCGTGACGCTCAGCCACTTGCCGTCGACGGTGTACGACAGGATGGCGCTCCACTTGGGCTCGGAGTCCTTGGTGGGCCGGTGGACCTCGGCGGTCCGCAGCCTGAGGTCGGCGGGCACGCCGGTCGGCCGCACCGGGAACGGGACGTCCGAGCCGCCGAACCGGACGTCGGCCGCGACCCGTAGCAGGTCGTCCTGGACCTTCGACCCCAGCCACACCGTGGCGCGCAGTTCGGCCCAGCGGCCGGAGTCGGTCAGCCAGCGCAGGCCGACCGTGGTTCCCGACGCGTCGGTGACCAGCCAGTGGGCCTCCCGGCCGGCGACCGGGGGCGCGGTGGCGGTGTGCGTACCGGGGGCGGGGGACTCCTCGGTGCCGCGCAGCAGCTGGAGCTTCAGGTCGGGGACCGCGTTGAGGACGGCGACCGTGGTGGCCGCGGTCGCGACGGACCGGCCGTCGCTGTTCGCGTAGCCGACGGCCGGGTGCGCCAGCCACTGCGGCAGCCAGCCGAAGCGGACCTCCGTGCTCAGCGGACCGGTGGCGGCCGCCGGGGTCGGCGCGGCGGTCGGGGAGGGCGTGATCGAGGCCGGTGCGGTGGGCGCGGGGACGGCCGGCGCGGGCGGGCCCCCGGCCGGGCGCAGCAGCAGCACCCCGGCCAGGACGGCGGCGGTCGACCCGGCCACCACGCCGATCAGGGCCTGCCGTCGGCGGCGCAGCCGGACCCGCCCGCGGGCGATCACGGCCGAGGCGTCGAGTGCGGGGGGCGGCGCCGGGGCCTCGGCGAGGGCGCTCAGCCGGGCGGTCAGATCACGCTGCTCGTGCGTCCTCATGGCGTCCTCTCGGTGGTGGTGGGACGAGGGGTGAGGGTCGTCCGGAGGGTGGCGAGAGCGCGTGAGGTCTGGCTCTTCACATTGCCCGAGGAGCAGCTCATCGCATCGGCGGTCTGATCGACCGTGAGATCGCAGTAGTACCGGAGCACCACGGTGGCCCGCTGCCTGGGCGGCAGCGCGGCCAGCGCCTCGCGCAGGTCCAGGTTGGCGTCGAGGTCGGCGGCCACCGACGCGACGTCCACCGGCGTCGCGGTCCGCGAGATCCGCCGCCACCAGGAGGTGCGCTGCTCGGCGAGGAAGGTGTTGACCAGCACCCTGCGGGCGTAGCCGTCGAGGTTCTCCACCCGGCCGGCCCGTGACCAGTTCACGTACAGCTTGGTCGCGCACTCCTGCACCAGGTCGTCGGCCCGGTGCCAGTCCCCGCACAGCAGATAGGCGACCTTGCGCAGCCAGCCGCTCCTGGAGGCCACGTAATCCGTGAACTCCACGTCGCGCGTCTGCTTCGCCATCCGCACCCCCTCTCGTCGTGGTGGCGACGCGCCGCCGCGCCGTCCGCCGCTCTAATGCGGGCACCGGCCGGAAGGTTGCACGCGGAGCGCGCACGCGGCGCACGTAGGCTTTCCGGCATGCCCAACGGCCGGTACTCGCTCCATGACCCTCATGACCACGTCCTGCTCGGGGAGGAGCGCTTCAGCTGCGCCCCCGGGGCGGCCGGCTGGCGGTACGTCTCCAAGACCTACGCGCCGGACGGCCGGGTGCTCGGCAGCACCGACCTCACGCTGGACTCGCGGGCCCGGCCGCTGCGGATGGAACTGCGGGCCGGCGGCTGGCAGGTGCGCGGCGGGGCGGTGGACGGGGTGGCCTGGGTCCGTACCGACGCGGCCGACCCCGGTGGCGAGCACGCGGTGGAGGGCCACGACCGGGCGCACGCCTTCACCGGCCGCTCGCCGGGCTTCCTCGTCGCCACCGCCCGGCTGCTGCGGCTGCGGGAGGGGGCGAGCGCGCGGGTGCGGCTGGTGGCCTTCACCGAGCCGGTGCTGGCGCCGCGCACCCTCGACCAGGGGTGGCTGCTGGAGGGCGTCGACACCCACGAGACGGATTCGGGGCCGCTGCTGGTCGAGCGGTACCAGGTGGCGGACCTGGAGACGGGCGAGCAGCAGGTCGTGCACCTGGCGGGGGACGTGGTGCTGGCGGCGGAGGGGATCGAGCTGGAGGAGCTGGAGTCGCCGCCGAACGCCTGGCGGGTGGGGGCGGAGGAGGAGTAGCGGGCCCGTACGGCCGTGGTGGCCGGGCTTCGGGCGAGCCGGCTTCAGACGGGCGGGGCTCGGGCGGGCCGGGCTCGGGCGGGCCGGTTTCAGGCGGGCGGGGCGAAGCCGGTGTCGGTGGGCTTGTCGAGGGACGGTGCGGTCGGTGCGGCGGGCGGGGCCGGCGCGGGCGGGGCCGCGGGTACGGCCGGGGGCATGGGAGCGGGCTGCTGCTGCGGCGGAAGACCGAGGACCCGGGTGGGCCGACCGGCCGGGGCCATCGGAGCCGGCACGGGAGCCGGGGCCTGGGCGGGGACCGGCTGAGCGGGTACCGGCCCGGCCGCCCACTGCTGCTCCCGGGCCCGCGTCCACTCGCGCCGCTGGCGCTCGGTGAGCACCGCGCCCAGGTACGCCGCCGGGTGCAGCCCCGGTGCGACCGGGTGGCCGATCTTGGCGGACAGGTCCCCGGCCAGCCGGGTGGACATCTGGTTCATCACCGCGGGGTCCAACTGGCCGACCCGGCCGAGCAGTTGGCGGATGGCAAGCCAGAGCGGCTCCGGCACGGCGGACAGGTCCATCGCGACCAGCTCGTGGCCCATCGCCTGCAGCAGCTGCGGGTGCACGGGCGGCAGCGGGGCGGCGGAACCGCCCGCACCCGGGGTGCGCTCGCGGACGACCACCGTCCCGGCGAAGATGTCGCCGAGCCGCTTGCCGTCCGAGTGCACCGCCGAGGTGATCACGGCCGGGGCGCCGGTCAGCACGATCATCTCGAAGAAGCCGACCAGCCCGCGCACCAGCGAGTGCCGGAACCGCACCGGCCCGCCGTCGGTGCGCACCACCCGCAGACCGAGCGCGGCCTTGCCGAGCGAGCGGCCGCGGGTGAGGGTCTCGATCATCACCGGCACGGCCACCAGGAAGAACACCGTCAGGCCGATCATCGTGGCGGCCAGCGCGGCGTTGTCGAGGCCGATCAGGGCGACGCTCAGCACCAGCGTGAACACCAGCAGGGCGGCGAACTCCACCAACAGGTCGATCACGATCGCCAGGGCCCTGCTCGGAAGCTTCGCCGTCTGGAGGCCGAGAACGACCGCCTCACCCGTCACCAGGTCGCTCAAGACACCTGTCCGTTCACGTTCTTGGAGCCCGTACGGCTCGCCCATGGAGATCCACCCCTGGGACAGCGGCTGCACCCGGGGGAGGCAGTCACCCCGGACCGGCTCCCCCTGACCCGCTCTCCGCAGTCTGATCCGCAGCCGCCAACATACGGGGCCCGGCGGGCGCACGGGAAGTGAGATCCCGACGGCCCGGGCGGCAGTCCCTGCTGGCATGCTGGGCCGCACGCGTCCGCCCGGACCCGCCGGCCCGGACCGCCAGCCTGGACCCACCCGCCCGCCCGCGCACGTCCGCGCCCGCCGCCGATCATGGAGCCGCCGAAATGGACCTGGACGTCTTCGTCGCCACCCACCAGGGGGAGTGGGCCCGGCTGGACGCCCTCGCCCGGCGGCGCCGGCTCAGCGGCGAGGAGGCCGACGAACTGGTCACGCTCTACCAGCGCGCCACCGGCCACCTGGCCAAGGTCCAGGCCGCCGCGCCCGATCCGGCCCTGGTGAGCCGATTGACCGGCCTGGTCTCCCGCGCCCGCAGCGCGGTGACCGGAGCCCGGACCAACGGCTGGCAGGACGTCGCCCGCTACTACACGGTGAGCTTCCCGGCCGCCTTGTACCGCGCGCGCCGCTGGTGGGTGCCGGTGGCGATCGTCTCGATGGTCGCCGCCGTCCTGCTCGCGTGGTGGGTGGCCACCCACCCGGAGGTCCGCAACAGCCTGGTCGCACCCGAGCACCTCCAGGAGCTGACCCGCCCCGGCGGCCAGTACGAGACGTACTACTCGGACCGGCCGGCCAGTTCCTTCGCGGCGCAGGTCTGGACGAACAACGCCTGGATCGCCGTGCAGTGCCTGCTGTTCGGGATCGCGCTGGGCATTCCGGTGCTCTACGTGATGTGGACCAACGCGGTGAACCTCGGCGTCGGCGTCGGGCTGATGGCCTCGGCCGGTCGCCTCGACGTCTTCCTCGGCCTGCTCATCCCGCACGGCCTGCTGGAACTGACCGCGGTCTTCGTGGCCGGCGGCCTCGGCCTGCGCCTCGGCTGGACCGTCATCGACCCCGGCCCGCGGACCCGCTCGGTGGCGCTGGCGGAACAGGGCCGCGCGATCATCGGCATGTCGATCGGCCTGGCGACGGTGCTGGCGGTCTCCGGCGTCCTCGAAGCCTTCGTGACCCCGTCCGGCCTGCCGACCTGGGCCCGCATCTCCATCGGCGTGCTCGCCGAGGCGGCCTTCCTCGTCTACGCCCTGGTGCTGGGCCGAAAGGCCGCCGCGGACGGCGAGTCCGGTGATCTGGACGCGGCCGATCGGGCGGACCTCCAGCCCGTCGCGGCCTGAGCCCGATGTGATCAACAGGCTCCTGACCTGCTACTCTTCCTCTCACCCCGGCCAAACCATTGACGTGGTGCGGGTGGGCTAGTAGGTTTGAACGGTTGGGACTGACTGGACAACAGTCGGGCCCGGGCGTTAGTGTCTACGACACCGCCGAATCGAGGCGAGCGCGTTTCACGAAATGCGCGCCCTCCGACGAAGCAAATCCCACGGACTGAGCACTCCGAAAGCCTTGATAGGCTTCGGGACGAAGTTCGCAGGAAATCCCGCCAGCGGGAATCGGATGAATGAAGCCCCGGTAAACGGAGCGGAAAACATCTGGTAAGCTGGAAACACGAAAGAACGAAGCCCGGAGGGCCCGCTGGAAGGCGGTCCGAAGGAAGCGTCCGTTCCTTGAGAACTCAACAGCGTGCCAAA
>NZ_JBSFKQ010000062.1:0-42901 GCF_053598615.1 Kitasatospora sp. NPDC001095
GTGGGGGGCTTCAACCCCTGTGGGGTTCTGTTCCTACGGGGGTCGGCCCCGGACCGCCCGACCGGTCCGGGGCCGACCGTCACCCGACGGGGTCAGGCGCTCTTGACGGCCGCGAAGCGGTCCGACACGTCCTGCCAGTTGACGACGTCCCACAGGCGGGTGACGTAGTCCGGGCGGACGTTGCGGTACTGCAGGTAGTAGGCGTGCTCCCAGGCGTCGAAGGCCAGCAGCGGAGTGGTGTTCTGGCCGACGTTGCCGTGGTGGTCGTAGACCTGCTCGACGATCAGGCGCTGCCCGAGCGGCTCCCAGGACAGGATGCCCCAGCCGGAGCCCTGGACGCCGGTGGTGGCGTTGGTGAGCTGCTTCTTGAAGGCCTCGAAGCTGCCGAAGTGCTCGGTGATGGCGTCGGCCAGCTCGCCCTCGGGGCGCTCGCCGCCCTCGGGCGAGAGGTTCTGCCAGAACAGCGAGTGCAGCACGTGGCCCGACAGGTGGAAGGCGAAGGTCTTCTGCAGGCCGACCAGGCCGCCGAACTGCTCCTTGTCGCGGGCCTCGGCCAGCTGGTCGAGGGTGTCGTTGGCGCCCTTGACGTACGCGGCGTGGTGCTTGGAGTGGTGCAGCTCCAGGATCTCGGCCGACATCGCCCGCTCCAGCGCGGAGTAGTCGTACGGGAGGTCGGGAAGCGTGTAGGTGCCCATCAGGACACGGCCCCTTTCGGCGGGTTGCACCGCGTTTGACGGCGGTGGAGGTGTGATCGTGCCGGGACAACACTATTGCGTATGAGTTGCAAGAACGAAGCATGGGCTCCTGCTTATTCCTCACATCCCGTCGGGCACAATGGTCGTCGTTCCGTGTAATGACCGACAAAGGTGAGTGACTGTGACAGGGTCACCGGTGGTGCTGGGCATCGAGTCCTCCTGCGACGAGACCGGCGCGGGCCTGGTGCGCGACGGCGTGCTGCTCGGACAGGCGGTGGCCTCGTCGATGGACGAGCACGCCCGCTACGGCGGGGTGGTGCCGGAGATCGCCGCCCGGGCGCACGTGCACGCGATGGCGCCGGTGGTCCGGGAGGCGCTGGACCGGGCCGGACTCGCCCTGGCGGACGTCGGCGCGGTCGCGGTGACCGCCGGCCCCGGACTGGCCGGGGCGCTCCAGGTGGGCGTGGCCGCCGCCAAGGGGTACGCCTTCTCGCTGGGCGTCCCGCTGTACGGCGTGCACCACCTCGCCGGGCACGTCGCCGCCGCCACCCTGGACGGCGGGCCGCTGCCCGACCCCTGCGTGGTGCTCATCGTCTCGGGCGGCCACACCTCGCTGCTGCTGGTGCGCGACCTGGCCCGGGACCCGATCGTCCACCTCGGCGACACCCTGGACGACGCGGCCGGAGAGTGCTTCGACAAGGTCGCCCGGATCCTGGGGCTCCCCTACCCGGGCGGTCCGGCGATCGACCGCGCGGCGCGCGAGGGCGATCCGACGGCCGTCCGGCTGCCGCGCCCGCTGACCGGGCCGCATGACGACCCGTACGCGTTCTCCTTCTCCGGCCTGAAGACCGCGGCCGCCCGCTGGGTGGAGGCGCAGCGCGAGCCCCGGGTGCCGGACGCGGCGGCCGCGCTGCAGGAGGCGATCGCGGACGTGCTGACCCGCAAGGCGGTGCGGGCCTGCCTGGACCACGGGATCGGCACCCTGGTGGTGGTCGGCGGGGTCGCGGCCAACTCCCGGGTGCGGGCGCTGGCCGAGCGGCGGTGCGCGGCGGCGGGGATCGCGCTGCGGGTGCCGCCGCTGCGGCTGTGCACCGACAACGGCGCGATGGTGGCGGCGGTCGGGGACCTGCTGGTCCGCGCGGGTGCGGAGCCGGCCCCGGCGGACCTGTCGGTGGATCCCTCGGCGCCGCTGGAGTTCGCGGCGCTCACGCCCCGGGCGCTCGCGCGGGCCTGACAACCCCGCATACCCGACAGCCACACAGACCGCTCGCCCGCGCGAACCTGACAACGTTTCGGTCTCGCCGACCGGCAATCCGCTCCCGGCCCTTCCCTCCGCGTTCTCCGTTGTGCCATTTTACATGTCACACGGCAAGGCCCGTGCGCCCCACGCAGCACGGCAGCCCCCACCCCCAACGGCCCGGAGGCCCCCACAGATGCGTCCCTCCTCGATGGCGAAGGACGCCGCGCGCAGGCTCCCCGCGCTCGGCACCGCGCTCCTCCTCTCGCTCGGCCTGTTCGCGCCGGCCGCCCAGGCCGCCGGCACCCCCGGCGCCGCACCGGCCGGGAGCCCGGCCACCTCGGCTGCCTCGGCGACCTCGGCGACCTCGGCCGGGAAGGCCGCGCCGCGCACCATCCCCGTGCCCAAGTCGCCCGACACCCCGCAGGACGACCGGCCGCTCGCCTCGGACCCGCAGGCCAAGGCGACCGCCCCGACGGCGGGCAGCACCGTCGGCGCCGCCAAGTCGGCCCGGTCGCTCTCGGCCGCCGCCTGCGACGTCTCCGCCTTCACCGGCAAGTCCGGTGCCGCGCTGGTCCAGCAGGTCAAGTCGGCCGGGCTCGACTGCGTCAACACGCTGTTCCAGCTCACCGGCAACGATGCCAAGGGCGCCTTCAACGAGGCCCAGATGGTCACCGTCGCCAACGCCCTGCGCGACACCGCCGCCACCTACCCCGGCGACAACTCCACCTCGGCCGGGAACCTGGTGCTCTTCCTGCGGGCCGGCTACTACGTCCAGTGGTACAACAAGGACGCCGTCGGCCCGTACGGCGACAGCCTCAAGACCGCCATCCGCGGCGCGCTGGACTCCTTCTTCGCGGCCCCGCGCACCAGGGACGTCAGCGACGCCAACGGCAACACGCTCGGCGAGGCCGTCACCCTGATCGACAGCGCCCAGGAGAACGCCCGGTACACCGGCGTCGTCAAGCGGCTGCTGAACGACTACACCGGCAGCTGGCCCGCCGCGATGACCACCGCCGTGGCCAACACCGAGACCGTCATCGAGCGCGGCTTCGACCTGCCGGAGTTCGTCTCCGCCCTCCAGGCCGACCCCACCTTCGCCACCACCGCGTCGTCCTTCGTCACCCGCAACAGCGGCCTGATCAACGGCGGCGACCTGGTCACCAGGATCGGCATCCAGCTGGGCAACCTGGTCGCCCACGAGGAGCTGCGCCCCCAGGGGCGGCCGATCCTCAAGGACCTGATCAACCGCTACCCGCTGGTCGGCAACACCGGTCCGCTCACCATGAACCTGCTCTGGTTCACGGAGAAGAAGGACGAGGGCAACTGCTCCCTCTACGGCACCTGTGACGTCCCGGCCAAGCTGGTCCCGCTGGTGCTCACCGTCGACCACACCTGCAACGCCAACCTGCGCATCCGCGCCCAGGACATGACCGCGCAGCAGCTCGCCGACACCTGCACCAGCCTGATCAACCAGGACGCGTTCTTCCACAAGATCGTGAAGGACAACGGCCCGGTCGCCAACGACAACAACACCAACCTCGAGGTCGTCGTCTTCGACGACTACTACAACTACAGCCTGTACGCCTGGGAGATGTACAAGATCGAGGTCGACAACGGCGGCATGTACGAGGAGGGCGACCCGGCCAAGGCCGGCAACCAGGCCCGCTTCATCGCCCACGAGGCCTCCTGGCTGCGCCCCCAGTTCCAGATCTGGAACCTCAACCACGAGTACACCCACTACCTCGACGGCCGCTACGACATGTACGGCGACTTCAATGCCGGCATGACCACCCCGACCATCTGGTGGGTCGAGGGCCTCGCCGAGTACGTCTCCTACAGCTACCGCGGCGAGCACTACGACGCCGCCGTCGCCCAGGCCGGCCAGGGCACCTACGCGCTGAGCACCCTGTTCGACACGACCTACGAGAACTCGAACTCCACCCGGACCTACAACTGGGGCTACCTGGCGGTCCGTTACATGCTCCAGTCGCACCCGGACGACGTCACCGCGCTGCTCGCCAAGTACCGCGCCGGTGACTGGAACGGCGCCCGCACCCTCCTGAAGACCACCATCGGCACCAAGTACGACGCCGACTTCGCCACCTGGCTCAAGGCCTGCGCCGCCGACAACTGCGGCTCGCTGCCCACCACCCAGGCCCCCCTGTGCACTGCCGCCGACGCCCGGCAGTTCGACAAGAACTGCCGCCGCGACAACGTCGCCGCCACCACCGGGAACTACAGCTACAGCTTCCTGAACCTGCCGGCCGGTGTGAAGCAGCTGACCATCACCACGAGCGGCGGCACCGGCAACGCCGACCTGTACTACAACAGCGGCTCCTGGGCCACCACCGGCTCGTACCAGGCCAAGTCGACCACCAGCGGCAACAGCGAGACCCTGACCATCACCAACCCGCCGGCCGGTTACGTCTTCTTCAGCCTCTACGCCCAGCAGGGCTTCGGCGGCGTGACCGTCACCACGACCTACAACTGATCACGTGCTCGACACCTGACCGACCGCGCCGTACCCGTCGTACGCGCAGCAGGGCCCCGCGGCTTCGCGGGGCCCTTTCGCGTTCCCACTCCGCGCCCCACCTTGATTTCCACGGGTTATAACGATTCGACCATCGAATAGACCGCTAACAACACGCAGAGATCGCATAATCCTCTGCCGAAGGGGTGTCCGAGCGGCGATCTTTCGGTTAGGGTCCATGACAGATGAACCCGTTCGGCACCCGGCAACGGAATGCCGAATAACTCGGACGGCCCGGGTGCGGCATTCTCGCCGCACCCGTATTCACCGGAATGGAGACAGCCATGAAGATGATCAAGACGCTCGTCAAGAAGTTCAAGAAGAACGAGGACCTCGCGAACCACGCGTGGGTGCTGCACGTCATCTGACGTGGTCGGCCGTCGGCGGGAGCGAGGGTCGGCCACGTCTCCCGCCGGCGCCGCGGCGCGTCCGGAATTCCCCGCGCGCCGCACCGAACGCACTTCCCAGGCATTTCCCGGGCATTTCGCATTGGAGGCCGAATTCCCATGGAAGAAATGGCGACGGCCACCACGCGCAGCCGTACCGTCGTGTTCGCCCCGACGATTCGGGACCTGCTGGCCAGGGACGAGAAGGTCTTCCGGATCGACCCGGCCAAGGTCGGCGTCTCGGACTCCCGACTGATGGCCGAAATCGTCGCGGCCCGCCCCGTGCTTTCCACCGAGCGATCGGTCTACAAACCCGCCGCGGGCGCCGAAATCCCCCACGACAGCGCGACCCGGACGATCCGGGCGCTGGGCCAGGACGCCGTGGCGGGCAGCCGCAAGCCGCCGCCCCCGGCCCGCGGGATGGCCGGCGCCTGGCCCTACGCGGGCACCTCCTACCTGCGCCGCTGGCTGTTCTCCGGCGACCCGCTGCCCGTCTCGCTGCTGTCGAAGCGCGGCGTGACCCGCTCCGACACCCTCTCCCGGCTCGTCGACCGCGCCGCCACCCGCTGGCCCGGCTCCGCCGAGCAGGACGGGCGCACCGCACTGGCCGGGCTGATCCGCGACGCCGACGACCCGCTGGACCGCCGGCAGGCCGTCGCGATGTACCGGCGGGCGACGGCCACCCTGTGCGACGGCGTGGCCGCGCTGACCGGCAACGCCCTCTGGCTGATGGGCCCGGAACGGGACCGGCCGGAGCAGCGCGCCGACCTCACCGCCATCCTCTGGGAGACGCTGCGGCTACTCCCACCGGCGTGGATGCTGTACCGCAACGGCGGCGCGGCGTACACCGCCCTGCACCCCGAGATCCGCCCCGAGGACGACGTCGCGCTCTTCCCGCTGCTGATGCACCGCCACCCCGACTACTGGCCCGACCCGCTGGAGTTCCGCCCCGAACGCTGGGGCGGCGTCACGGACCCGGAGAAGGCGCCCGCGTTCATGCCCTTCGGCTTCGACGGCGCCCGCTGCTGGGCCAAGCACCTGATCGTGCCGCTGGCCGAGCGGCTGCTGACCGTTGCCCTGGACAACCGGCTCACCGTCCGCGGCCCGCAGCAGGAGGCGCAGGTGCCGCTGCGCTCCCTGCTCTCCGTACGGTTCGAGGCGCAGGTCGGGGCCTGACGCCCGGCTCGTAGAGGACCCCTGGGGCCCCGCGCTCCCGCGCCCCGGAACACCCCTGACACCACGGGACACACCATGGAATCGCCCACGCTGGCCGACTGGGTCGGCGACGTCCGGAGCTTCGCCGAGCGCCAGTGGCAGCGCGAGCCCGCGCTCTTCCCCCGGGAGAACCCGGCGGCCCCGAAGGCCCCGAACGCCCCGGACGCCCCGGCGGCACCGGTGGGTCCCGCGGCCCCCGCCTCGCCGTTCGACCTCGACGAACTGGACGCCGCCTTCGACGGCGGGCTGCTGCGCACGCCCTACCTGGAGATGGTCCGCTCCGACAAGGTCACCATCCCGCCCGAGGCCTTCACCACCTCCCGCGTGGTCAACGGCGTCACCCACCACGGCTTCGCCGACCGGGCGCGGGTCCTCGCCCAGTTGCGCCGCGGGGCGACCCTGCTGCTGCGCTGCGTCGACCAGTGGCACCGCCCGACCGGCGACCTGGTGGCCCGACTCTCCGAGGACCTCGACCGGCGGATAGAGGCCTTCTTCTTCGTCACCCCGGCCGGCGGACAGGGCCTCGCGGTGCACCGCGACGACGCCGACGTGTTCGTCCTCCAGGCCGCCGGCCGCAAGACCTGGTACGTCCACGACGCGCCGACCGCGGCCGACTGGCGGCTCGGCGAACTGCCGGACGACGAGCGCTCCCCACTGCGGCTGCACGGCGTCCTCGAACCCGGCGGCGTGCTCTACGTCCCGCGCGGCTTCGCCCACCGGGCGGTCGGCGCCGGCGGCCTCTCCGCCCACCTGTCGCTGACCGTCCGCGACCTCTCCGTCCAGGACCTGCGCGCCGCCCTGGAACGGCAGTTGGCCGAGGGCCTCGACCTCCCGGCCCGCCCGCTCGGCGAGGCCGCGATCACGGACGCCTGCGCCACCCTGCTCGACCACGCCCGGGCCCGGCTCGCCGCGCTCGGTCCCGAGGACCTCCTGCGCGCCGCCCGCGCCGCCCGGTCGGTCCGGTCCGACCGGACCGACCAACCCGACCGGGGCGGCCCGCCGATCGCACCGGCGCCGCCGGAGACCCTCGCCGAGGCGGCCCGGTCCTGGGAGTCCGGTGCGCCCGCCGCCGGACGCACCGGACCGTCCTCCCTCGGCCGCACCTGGCGCAAGCTGCGCGACGCGGCCCGCACGGGGGCCTGACGGGCAAACGGGCGGGGCCGGGTGAACAACCACCCGGCCCCGCCCGTCGGCCGTCACTCGGCCCGCAGCGCGTCCACCGTGCGCGCTCGCGCCGCCCGTACGGCCGCTCGCCGCCCGGGTGGGACTGTCCGAGGCGACGGTGAAGACGCACGTGGCCCGGATCCTCGGCGAGCTGGGCCTGCGGGACCGGGCCCAGGTGGTGGTCGCGGCGTACGAGACCGGGCTGGTGAGCGTGGGCTCGTCAGAGGTCCGATGAGGAGTCCGGGTCAGGAGTCCCCGTAGCGACGGCAAGGACCCGTGACGACGGCGGGAGCCCGGGGCAACGGCGGGAGCCCGGGGGTGGCGCCCCTGGGCTCCCGCCGTCGCCGTCAGTCGACCGGCATCACGCGAGGTCGAAGCGGTCCGCGTTCATGACCTTGACCCAGGCCGCGACGAAGTCCTCGACGAACTTCTCCTTGGCGTCGTCGGCCGCGTACACCTCGGCGATGGCCCGCAGTTCGGCGTTGGAGCCGAACACCAGGTCGGCGCGGGTGCCGGTCCACCGCACCCGGCCCGACTCGTCCCGACCCTCGAAGGTGTGCGCGTCCTCCGAGGTGGCCTTCCAACTGGTGCCCAGGTCCAGCAGGTTGACGAAGAAGTCGTTCGTCAGCACGCCCGGGGTGGAGGTGAGCACGCCGTGCGTGGACTTGCCGTGGTTGGCGCCCAGCACGCGCAGGCCGCCGACCAGCACGGTCATTTCGGGTGCGCTGACGCCCAGCAGGTTGGCCTTGTCGAGCAGCAGGTACTCGGCCGGCAGCCGGTTGCCCTTGCCGACCCAGTTGCGGAAGCCGTCCGCCTTGGGCTCCAGCGCGGCGAAGGACTCGGTGTCGGTGAGCTCCTGCGTCGCGTCCACCCGCCCGGGCGCGAACGGCACCTCGACGGCCAGGCCGGCCGCCTTGGCGGCCTGCTCGACGCCGACGCCGCCGGCCAGCACCACCAGGTCCGCGAGCGAGACCTGCTTGTCGCCGGCCTGCGCGTTGAACTCCTGCCGGACGCCTTCGAGGGCGCGCAGCACGGTGGCGAGCCGGTCGGGCTCGTTGACCTCCCAGCCGGCCTGCGGCTGGAGCCGGATGCGGCCGCCGTTGGCGCCGCCGCGCTTGTCGCTGGAGCGGAAGGAGGAGGCGGCGGCCCAGGCGGTGGAGACCAGCTCGGACACCGACAGGCCCGTGGCGGCGATCCGCCGCTTGAGGTCGGCGACGTCGGCCTCACCGATCTGCCGGTAGGTGGCCTCCGGCAGCGGGTCCTGCCAGAGCAGGTGCTCGGCCGGGACCTCCGGGCCGAGGTAGCGGACCACCGGGCCCATGTCGCGGTGGGTCAGCTTGAACCAGGCGCGGGCGAAGGCGTCGGCGAACTCCTCCGGGTTCTCCAGGAAGCGCCGGGAGATCGGCTCGTAGACCGGGTCGAAGCGCAGTGAGAGGTCGGTGGTGAGCATGATCGGCACGTGCCGCCTGCTCGGGTCGTGGGCGTCGGGGACGGTGCCCTCGCCGCCGCCGTCCTTGGGCTTCCACTGGTGCGCGCCGGCGGGGCTCTTGGTGAGCTCCCACTCGTAGCCGAACAGCGTCTCGAAGAAGCTGTTGTCCCAGGTGACCGGGGTGGGCGTCCAGGTGCCCTCCAGGCCGCTGGTGATGGCGTCGCCGCCGACGCCGGTGCCGAAGGTGCTCCTCCAGCCGAGGCCCTGCTGCTCGATCGGGGCGTCCTCCGGGGCCGGGCCCACGGAGTCGGCCGGGCCGGCGCCGTGGGTCTTGCCGAAGGTGTGGCCGCCGGCGATCAGCGCGACGGTCTCCTCGTCGTTCATCGCCATCCGGTAGAAGGTCTCGCGGATGTCGCGCGCGGCGGCGATGGGGTCCGGGTTGCCGTTGGGGCCCTCGGGGTTGACGTAGATCAGGCCCATCTGGACGGCGGCCAGCGGGTTCTCCAGCTCGCGGTCGCCGGTGTAGCGCTCGTCGCCGAGCCAGGTGGTCTCGGGGCCCCAGTAGACGTCCTCGTCCGGCTCCCACTCGTCGACCCGGCCGCCGCCGAAGCCGAAGGTCCGGAAGCCCATGCCCTCCAGGGCCACGTTGCCGGACAGCACGATCAGGTCGGCCCAGGACAGGGCGCGTCCGTACTTCTTCTTGACCGGCCACAGCAGGCGGCGGGCCTTGTCCAGGCTGGCGTTGTCCGGCCAGCTGTTCAGCGGGGCGAAGCGCTGCTGGCCGCCGCCGGCGCCACCGCGGCCGTCGCTGATCCGGTAGGTGCCGGCGCTGTGCCAGGCCATCCGGATGATGAAGGGGCCGTAGTAGCCGAAGTCGGCCGGCCACCAGTCCCGCGAGGTGGTGAGGGCCTCCTGGATGTCCCGCTTGACGGCCGGGAGGTCGAGGGTCTTGAAGGCCTCGGCGTAGTCGAAGTCCGCACCGAGCGGATTGGCCACGGCGGGGTTCTTCGCGAGGATCTTCAGATTGAGCCGTTCCGGCCACCACTGGCGGTTCCCGCCGCCCTGGGTGGGGTGCGGCGCCCGCCCGTGGTTCACCGGGCAGCCCTCCGCGTTCGCCTCTACGCCGGTTGCATCGTGGTTGTCAGACATGGGAATCCTTCCCTCACAAGGCGGATCACGGTGTCTTCTCTGCTACCTACGGCACCTACTGCTGCTGTCTGGTCCTGGCGCGTCACGTGCTGCCCCTGCTCGCCGTTGCGCACGGCAGCGACGGGAGTCACGTGCTGCTGCTACCCAGGCTAGCGCCGGAGCCGATCCTACGATGGACGGAATCCAAGTCAAGAAAGACACCAAAGCCATATCCGATCGGGATCCGGAAGGCACCGGATGTGAATTGGTAAACTCCGGTCCTCCCCTTGACCTGAATAGGTGAACCGATATGAGTGACCTGCTGGAGCGACTGCGCGGGCGCGGCTGGCGCCTCACCTCCCAGCGGCGTGTCGTGGCCGAGGTCCTGGACGGCGAGCACGTGCACCTGACCGCCGACGAGGTGCACGCCCGGGCGGCGGAGCGCCTCCCGGAGATCTCCCGGGCGACCGTCTACAACACGCTCGGCGAGCTGGTCGCCCTGGGCGAGGTCGTCGAGGTGGCCACCGACGGGCGCGCCAAGCGGTACGACCCGAACGCGCACCGCCCGCACCAGCACCTGATCTGCACCGGTTGCGGCGCCATCCGCGACGTCCAGCCGCGGGGCAATCCGCTGGCCGACCTGCCGGCCGAGCAGCGCTTCGGGTTCGCCGTGTCGCAGGCGGAGGTCACCTACCGGGGGCTGTGCCCGACCTGCGCGGGCTGATCGCCCCGATGGTCGGCCCGATGGTCGGCCTGATGGTCCGCCCGGACGGTCGGCCCGCCGGCTCTTTCGCGGGCGCCGTGCGGTCGCGTGCCCGGCTCCGTCGGCGGGCGGCAGTGGCTGGTATGTCGTGATGATGGACGTATGCATGCACAGGCGGATCACGAACCGGATGACGCCCGCCACCGGGAGTTCGGGGTCACACCGCTGGGCACCGCGGTGCCCCCCGCGGCCGTCGGACTCCCGCCGCCGTCCGGGCGGACGCTCCCCGGCACGCTGACGGATCCGCCGTTCGTGGGGGCGCGGCGGTCCGCTTCGCCCGCCCGTGTCCGGCCGGTTCCCCGCGGTTCCTCGTTCGACCGGGCGCACCGTCACCGGAGCGCGCGGTGAGGCTCCCGGGCTTCGGCGGGGCCGCTCGGCACCGTGCGACGGAGCCGGACGGGACGGAGCCCCAGGTGCCCGCCCCGCCGGCCTGGATCCGCTGGCTGCCCGCCATCTACGTCGCGGTCATCCTGGCGCTGGAACCGATCACTCCCGTGCAGTGGCCGGTGAGCTTTCTGCTCATCGCCCTGCCCGTCATCGCCGCTTTCGCCCACGGTCCCGCCTTCGTCGGCGCCATCACCGTCTTCGCCTTGGTCTTCGAAGGCGTGCTGGCGGGCACTCCGTGCTGTGCGGGCCGCGCCGTGGGTTATCTGTGGGAGCGCCACTACGTGGCCACCTACTTCTCCACGGCACTGGTCGGGGCGCTGGGCGTCCTTCTGGCCGCCCACCGAATGCGCAGGGAACGCACCCTGGCCACCGTGCGCTCGGTGGCCGAGACGGCGCAGCGCGTGCTGCTGCGTCCGGTTCCCCACCGCCTGGGCCGCGTCAGCATCGAAACCCTGTACGTGTCGGCAGCTGCGGAGGCCCAGATCGGCGGCGACCTCTTCGAGGCGATGAGCACCGCGCACGGTGTGCGCCTGCTGATCGGCGATGTCCGGGGCAAGGGCCTGCTCGCAGTGGAGACGGCCGCGGCGATGCTGGCCGCCTTCCGCGAGGCCGCCTACGACGAGCCCGATCTGCCCGCGGTGGCGCGTCGACTGGAGCGGAGCATGAGCCGCCGGGCCGACCAGCTCCCCGGAAGCGAGGAACGCTTCATCACCACCGTGCTCGCCGAGATTCCCGGCGACGAGCCCGTGGTCCGCATCGTCAACTGCGGTCACCCCCCGCCGCTGCTCATCAACCGGGATAGCGTCAGCGAACTGGCCCCGCGGGATCCGTCGCCGCCTCTCAACCTCGGCGTGCTGCTCGGCGGCGACTACCACGTCGACGTGGAGCCCTTCCGTCCGGGCGACCGGCTGCTGCTGTACACCGACGGCGTGACTGAGACTCGCGACCGGACCGGAGCCTTCTACCCGCTCACCCAGCGTGTCCGCAACTGGACCGCCCTGCCGCCACGCGAGCTCCTGAACCGTCTGCACGAGGATCTGCTCGCATACAGCGGTGCCGCCCTCGACGACGACATCGCCGTGCTTCTCGGCCACCGGCTCCCCGACGACGGCGCTGACGCGGACTGATCACAGGGGCTCCGTCGGGCACCGCCCCTCGCTACCTGCCCCAGATCGTCCGGTACGCCTCACGGTAGCCCGACGGGTCCCAGGAGGTTGCTCCGCCGCTGTTGGCGGCCGTGGCGATGTGGACCGGGGCGACGTAGCCGCTGGCGGGCTGGTCGGAGAAGGCGCGGTTGAACTCGTCGACGATCTGCCAGCCCTGTGCGGCGAGGGGTTCGGGGACGGTGGCGGCCTGGAACTGTCTGCTGTCGATGCGCTGGAAGGCCGAGGGGTCGCCGTCGCCCGCGCCGATGTTGTACGGGGCCGCGTCGCCCGGTCTGCCGGCCGCGCGCAGGGCGGGCGCGGCGTCGGCGAAGTACAGGTCGTTGATGGCGACGGAGTGCGTCCACTGGCCCTGGAAACGGGCGAGGAGGGCGGAGACCTCCTGGGGAGTGCGGCTGGTCGCGTCCGGGATGGGGATGTTCTCGGAGGCCAGCAGTCTCACGCCGGGGCAGGTGGCGAGTTCGTCCTTGATCAGTTGGGACTTGGTCCTGGCGAACGGAACGGAGTCGTCGGTGAAGACGACGGCTCCGGCGTCGCCGTTGGACTCCGCGATGACCCAGTCCGCGCTGAGCCGTGCGACATCCCCGACGTTGGTGGTGATGTTGCTGAAGAGCGGCGGGTTCGTGCTCGGCCCGGGAGCCGCGACCGCGTGCCAGCCGATGAGCGGGATGTGTGCCGTTCCGGCCTGCGCGACCTGTCGCGAGGTCAGGCCCGGGTCGAAACCCCCGATGACGATGCCCGAGGGCCCGAGGTTCACCGCCTGGCCGAGCGCCGCCTGGATTCCGGCGGGCGTGCCCTGCCCGTCGATCACCCGCACGCTCCAGCCCATGACCGTCGCGGCCTCCGTGACACCCCTGGCGACGCCCGCCACGCCGGGGTTGGTCATGGTCTGGGCGACGTAGACGATGGACTTGCCGGGGACGGCCCCGGGGCCGCTGGTGGGGCCGTTCCAGGCGGTGGTGGCCTGCTCGGCCTGCTGGACGTCCGCCTTCGCCCGGGCCAGGGTGGCCGGGCAGCCGACCCCCGACGGCCCTGCGACGGGGCCCCCGGCCCCGGTCGACAGGCCGCGCTGGCAGCCGGCCAGGGCGGCGCCGGCCGCTGCCAGCACGACTGCTGCCAGCACAGTCGCGGCACCGCGCTTCATGGTGTCTCCCGGGAGGATGCCACGTCCGTCGACGGCGGCGTGAGCGGATCGTGGGGCCCGGCGCCACCGGCGCGCAGCCGGCGGCGTGCGGAGTAGCCGGCCAGGCCGACGGCGAGGAGCAGCGTCGCGCCGTTGAACAGCGGCACGGCCCAGAAGTCGGCGCCGAGCTGCCCGATTCCGGCCAGTCCGATGGCGAGGACGGCGACGGCGACGGCGGTGCCCAGGCTGTTGGCGCGTCCGGGTTTGATCGCGGTGGAGCCGAGCAGCGCGCCGACGAACGCGGGCAACAGGTACTCCAGGCCGACGCTCGGGTTGCCGATCTGCTGCTGCGCGGCGAGCAGGACCCCCGCGAAGCCGACGACCAGGCCCGATCCGGCGAAGGCATGGACGCTGTAGCGGCGGACGGGGATTCCGACGAGTTCGGCGGCGCGCGGGTTGGAGCCGATGACGTACAGGTACCGGCCCAGCGGCAGCCGCTCCTGCACCGTCCACAGGACGGCCGCGAGCGCGAGCACGTAGGAGGCGGACACCGGCAGTCCGAGGAACGTGGAGTCGTAGAGGTCGGTGAAGGCGACCGGCAGGCCGCCCGCGCCGGGGAGGACCCGGGCGCCACCGGTGATCCAGCCGGTGAAGGCGTACAGGATGCTGCCGGTGCCGAGCGTGGCGATGAAGGAGTCGATCCGCCCGAACTCGACGATGACACCGTTGAGGGCCCCGAAGGCCGCTCCGCCCAGGATCACGGCCAGGCAGGCGAGCGGCCAGGGCCAGTCGCCGTCGACGATGAGCCACAGCACCGCGACGTGCGCGAGGCCGAGGCCGTAGCCGATGGACAGGTCGAATCTGCCGGTGGCGATGGGGATCGTCGCACCGAGCGCGAGGATGGCGGGGACCGACTGGTTGGACAGGATCGAGGAGACGTTGTCGAGGGTGGGGAAGGTGTTCGGCAGCGCGACGGAGAAGACCAGGAACAGCAGGGCGGCGAGGGTCGGCAGGCCGTAGCCGCCGATCAGGTGCCCGCGCCGGCGGCCCGGCGGGAACCGCCGGAAGGGGGGCGCGTTCATCGGCCTGTCGCATGACCCTCGCCGTCACCGCCGGTGACGGGAGGCATGGCCGAGGCCGCGGAGGTGAGTTCGGTGACGGTGAGGCCCGCACCGGTCAGCTCGGCGGTCACGGTCCCGCGGACGAAGACCAGGGCCCGGTGGCACACGGTGGCGACCTCCTCGAAGTCGGTGGAGATGAGCAGGACCGCGAGGCCGTCGGCCCGCGCCTGGTCGAGCAGGCGGTAGAGCTCGGCCTTGGCGCCGACGTCGACGCTTGCGGTCGGTTCTTCGAGGATCAACAGCCGCCGGTGGACCCGGAGCCACCGGCCGACCATGACCTTCTGCTGGTTCCCGCCGGACAACGTGGCGATCGGCGCCTCGCTGTCGCGGGGGTGCACCGAGAACCGCTCGATCAGGGCGGCGGCCTGGGCCCGCTCGCGCCGGGGACCGATCCAGTGCAGCGCCGACCGGCCGCCCGCCCGGGGGTTCGCCAGGAAGTTCTCGCGGACCGTCAGTTCGGCGGCGCAGCCCTCCTCCTGACGGTTTCCGCCGACCAGGCCGACGCCGGAGTCGACGGCATCGGCCACCGTGTGCGGGGTGTACGGTCGGCCGTCGAGCAGGGCCCGCCCACTGACGATCCGACGGGCTCCGGCGAGGGCGCGGCCCAGGTCGAAGTGGCCGGCGCCGGTGAGGCCCACCATGCCGAGGATTTCGCCGGCGCGCAGCCTGAGGCTGACCGGCCCGGCGTTCGGGGTCCGCACCGCGTCGAGGCTCAGCACCACCGGGCCCTCGGCGGGGGCGACCGGGGCGGCCCGGTGGCTGACCGGTTCGCGGCCCACGATGTCGTGGACCAGGCGCCGGCGGCTGTGGCCGGCGAGCGGGCCGGAGCTGATCAGACGGCCGTCGCGCAGGACGGCGAAGGTGTCGGCGACCTGGTAGACCTCGTCGAGCCGGTGGGTGACGTGAACGATGCCGTGCCCCCGGTCGCGCAGGGTGCGCAGGACGGCGAAGAGCCGGGTGCAGTCCGCGGCGGGGAGGCTGGCGGTCGGCTCGTCCAGGACGATGAGCTCCGCCCGCGTCGCCAGCGCGCGGGCGATCGCGACCAGCGAGCGCTCGGCGGGGGCGAGGTCGGCGATTCGCGCGTCGGCGTCGAGGTGCCCGGCGATCAGGGCGAGGGCGTCGGCGCAGCGCTCCCGGGTCCGCCGCCAGGAGACCAGCCCGTGACGGCGCGGGTAGCCGGCGACCAAGGCGATGTTCTCGGCGACCGTCATCCACTCGACGAGACCGAGATCCTGGTGGATGAAGGCCATGCTGCGAGCAGCGGCCTCGGTGCCGAGCGGGTGCCCGGCCACCGTCACCTCGCCCTGGTCCGCGTGGTGGATCCCGGCGAGCGTCTTGATGAGGGTGGACTTGCCGGCGCCGTTCGGACCGAGCAGGGCCAGGACGCTGCCGCGATGGATGTCGAGGTCGATCCCGGCCAGCGCGGAAGTCCCGCCGAACCGCTTGCCGAGACCGCGGATGCGGACGAGTGGGTCGCGGCCCGCGGGTGGGCCCGCCAGGGGGTCGGGGGTGTCGTGCATGGACCACCGTTCCTACCAGCTCGGCCCGGCCGCCGAGGGGTTGACACGCCACGGTGGCCGTTGGTGTCCGCAGGGGTGGGTCATTCGATTTCGGGAATGTCGGCGAAGTGGTTCTCGAAGATGTGGCTCTCGAAGAGGTCGGGGCCGCCGTCGGACGCCTCCAGGCCGCATTCGGCCCAGATGACCTTGCCCCTGGCCGTGTAGCGGGTGCCCCAGGCCTGGGCGAGCTGGGCGACGAGGAACAGGCCGCGGCCGCCCTCGTCGGTGGTCGCCGCGTGGCGCAGGTGGGGGGCGGTGCTGCTGCCGTCGGAGACCTCGCAGATCAGGGCGCGGTCGTGGATCAGACGGACCTGGATGGGCTCGGTGCCGTACCGGATGGCGTTGGTGACCAGCTCGCTGAGCAGCAGTTCGGTGACGAAGGCGACCTCGTCCAGCCCCCAGTCGTCCAGGCGGCGGGCGGCGGCGGCGCGGACGTCGGCGACGCGGGACGGGTCCGCGGGCAGGTCCCAGGTGGCGATCCGGCCGGGGTCGAGGGCGTGGGTGCGGGCGACGAGCAGCGTGACGTCGTCGGCCGGGTGCTCGGGTACCACGGCCTCCATGACGGTGCGACAGGTGTCCTCGGGCGAGCGGTTCGGGTGGGCCAGGGCGGTGCGCAGGCGGTCGAGGGCCGCGTCGGGGTCGCGGCGGTGGTCTTCGAGGAGTCCGTCGGAGTAGAGGACCAGCCGGCTGCCTTCGGGCAGGTGCAGCTCGGCGGTTTCGAACGGCAGTCCGCCCAGGCCCAGCGGGGGCCCGGCGGGGAGGTCGGGGAGGGTGACCGTGCCGTCCGGGTGGACCACCGCGGGTGGCGGGTGACCGGCGCGGGCCAGCGTGCAGCGCTGCGAGGTCGGGTCGTAGACGGCGTACACGCAGGACGCGCCGACGATGCCGTCGTGGCCGGCGGCGGGCTCCACGCCGTCCTCGTCCCGGTCCAGGCGCCCCACGAGGTTGTCCAGGTGGGTGAGGAGCTCGTCGGGCGGGAGGTCCAGTTCGGCGAAGTTGTGCACGGCGGTGCGCAGGCGGCCCATGGTGGCGGCGGCGTGCAACCCGTGGCCGACGACATCGCCGACGACCAGGGCGACCCGGGCACCGGAGAGGGGGATGACGTCGAACCAGTCCCCGCGCACCCCGGACTCGGCGGGCAGATAGCGGTGGGCGACCTCGATGGCGCTCTGCTCGGGCAGGCCGCGCGGGAGCAGGCTGTGCTGCAGGGCCAGGACCATGGCGTGTTCGCGGGTGTAGCGGCGGGCGTTGTCGATGCAGATGGCGGCGCGGCTGGCCAGCTCCTGGGCCAGCGAACGGTCGTCGTCCCCGTAGGGGGCGGGGTTCCGGGCGCGGTAGAAGCCGGCGATGCCCAGCAGGACGCCGCGGGCCAGCAGCGGGACGGCGATGAGGGAGTGGACGTCGTGCGCGAGGAGGCGGTCGGCCCGCTCGGGGTCCTGCGAGGCCCAGCCGGCGGCCGTGCGCAGATCGGGTTCCAGCACCGCCTGCCCGTCGGCCAGGCAGCGGCGGTGGGGCGTGGTGGGGCTGAGGTCGATCCGTTCGCCGACCGGGCGGAAGGGACAGTCGGTGCGGATGCCGTGGACCACCGTGCGGTGCAGCTCGTTGGCGGCGTCGGTGGGCTCCTCGCCGCGCAGGACGGTCTCCGGCAGGTCGATGGTGACGTAGTCGGCCAGTCGCGGGACGGCCATCTCGGCGAGTTCCCAGGCGGTGCGGGTCACGTTCAGGGTGGTGCCGATGCGGGCGCTGGCCTCGGACAGCAGCTCCAGGCGGCGGCGGGCCGCGACGGCGTACTGTCCCACGCCCGGCTCACCCAGCAGCAGCAGGCCGGTGGCTGCGTCGCGTGCGGGGGCGGACGGCGTCTCGGCCCCGAGGTCCGCCGCCCCCGTGGAGGTCCGGAGCGGTGGGACGGCGGTGGTCGTCGCGGGCGCCGGGAGGCCGACCGGCCGACCGACCTGGGCGGCCTGGGCGGCCTGGGCGGTCTGGGCGGTCTGGTCGAGGGCGACGAGCCGGGGCTGCGAGTCGCCGTACAGGATCGCCTCGATGACGAAGCCCTCCACCCCGGACGGGCTGGTCACCGGACGGCTCAGCAGGGTGGCCCGCCGGCCCTGGGAGAGGATCACCTCGACCGCGGTGCGGCGGGCCGCGGAGATCAGCTCGGTGGCCATCTGTTCGAGCAGCATCCGGTCGTGCCGGTCCAGCCCGCTCCGGGGCAGCTCGCCCATCCCGACCACGCGCCCGTCCCCGGCCGCCTGGTCGGCCTGGGCGCGGCGCCTGGAGTCGAGGTACGCGCGCAGCAGGGCACGCTCTCGCGCCGAGGTCTGCGCCAGCAGGCGCCGCTCGATGGCGATGGCGGCCCTGCGGATCAGGTCCCCCATCTGCGGGTCCGCGTAGGCGGGCGGATAGGCGAAGCAGAGGACACCCTCGATCCGTCCGCTGAGGGGGTCACGGACGGGAATCGCCGTACAGGCGTTCGACTGGCCGCGCTCGGCGAAGTGCTCGGCGCCGGAGATGTGAATGAGCCGTCGTTCCGTGAGCGCCAGCCCGATGCCGTTGGTCCCGCCGTACCGCTCGGCGAACACGAAACCCGGGACGCTCTGGATAGCGGGCAACTGCCTGCTCATGGACGCTTCGCCGAAACGGCGCTGCAGCACCGCCCCGTCCCCGTCGGTCAGGGCCACGTTCACCCGGCTGCCGGCGAACCTGGATGCCAGCCGGTCCAGCACGGGCCTGGCCGCGTGGACCAGCCGGCCGTCCAGGTCGATGTCCGGCCGGTACGGGAGCTCGCACCCGTCCGGGGAGATCGCCATCGACTGGCAGCGTTGCCAGGAGCTCAGGATCAGGTTCCGCACGCCACCCTCGACCGGTTCACCGAGCATGAACCGCTCACGGGCCCGCACGGGGCCGATCCCCGCCTCGTCCGAAGCCGTCATGACCGCCACAGCGCTCGCATTCCCACGGACCTGCACCCTTCACTGCAATATTAGGACTTTGCCCGTTACGCGGTGTTTTTCCCCGGCCGCCCACGCTCCCCGAGCACGGTGGCGGTATCGCGGCCGTCGCCGCATCATCGGCAGAGCGGGGGACGGGTTGAGGAGCGCCATGACCAGTGCCGACGGGTCGGCGATGACCCGCGACGAGTTCGACGCGCTGTTCCGGCAGCTGCGCCGCGACCGTCTCCCCGGGCCGGTCGAAGGGCGGCGGCGGGTGGCGGCCGCCGGACTCGTGCGCACGGGTGAGGTCGTCGCCATGGGGCGGCCGTGGGACAGCGTGCCGGGGCCCGACAACCGCAGGCCGGCACTGCACCAGATGACCGAACTGGCGGACGTCACGGCCCCCGAGCCGACCGTCCACCGGGACTTCATCGCCTCCGACTACCACGGCAAGGCGCAGACGCACCTGGACGCGCTCTGCCACATCGCGTACGGCGGACTGCTCTTCGCGGGAGTGCGGGCGCGGGAGGTGTTCTCCTCGCAAGGTGCGGCCTACGGCGCGGTGACCGACCTGCTGCCCGGACTGGTGGGACGAGGAGTCCTGCTGGACGTGCCGCGCCTGCGTGGCCGTGCCTGGCTGGAGCCGGGAGAGCCGATCGGCGGCCCGGAGCTGTTGGCCTGCGCCGAGGATCAGGGCAGCCCGCTCCGCCCCCAGGACATCCTCCTGGTCCGCACGGGCCACCTCGCCCGACGGCGGCGGCTGGGCGCGTGGGACCCTGACGACCTCAGCGCGGGCCTGCATCCCGGCGCGATGCGCGTGCCGAGCGAGTCACAGGCCTCGGCACTGGGCAGCGACGGCGACAGCGACGTACGCCCCAGCCCCGTCGCCGGCGTCCACTCGCCGGTCCACGTGCTGGCCATCACCGCCCTGGGCCTGCCGCTGATCGACAACCTGGACCTGGAACCACTGGCCGAGGCGTGCGCGCGCACCTCACGATGGGAGTTCCTCTTCGTCGCCGCGCCCCTGAACATCCCCCGCGGCACCGGCTCCCCGGTCAATCCGCTCGCGGTCCTCTGAGCACTCGCGGTCTTCCCGGCGGGGCCGGGAGCCGGCCGCGCTCCGGGCGGCGTCGTCACCACTCGTCGCGGTCGCCGATCACCCGGAAGCTGCCCACCGCGCCGCCGCCACCGAGCAGGCCCCCGTACACGCCCCCGTGGTCGGTACGGGTCACGACGCCATTGGTGGCGCCGTAGGGGCCCACGGTGGCGACCGGACCGCCGTTGTCACAGGAGAAGCCGCGGTAGACCTCGACGACCTTCCGACTGTCGTTGAAAATGCTGAAGCTACTGGAGCCCAGTCCGCTGGCGGCGGTGATGCATCCCTCCGCGTCGGCGGAGTACGTGCGTTCGTTGAAGTAGATCCTTCCCGCTTCCTCATGGCCGTGGCCGCGTCCGCCGTCATGGCGGTCGCCGCCCTCGCCCTCGTGCCGCTCCCCGCTTTCGCTGTCGCCGCCCGAGGCGGCCGCGGCCGGGGCGGCCTGCTTGTCGGGCTCGGCCGCCGGCTGGACGGCCGGGGGCGCCGGGGCGGCTGGTTGGGCAGGCTGAGCCACCTGCCGGACAGACGGGGACGCCGGGGTGGATCCGGTGGTCAGGGCGTAGGTGATGCCGGTGGTTGCCAGGGCTGCCGCGCCTACTCCGGCGGCGGCCACGGCCAATGTGCGCGTGCGCATGTCACTGTCTCTCTGCCTCACGGACGTCGGCCGGGTGACCGACCCGCGATGAACGTAACGACAGCGTTGGTGACCGTCATTTCGGACATGTCCGAGGTGTGACACCGTGAGCCCAGCCAGGTGAACATGCGGCACGTCTCGCATACCGGTGACATCGGGTTCACCACTCCACGCCGCCGAAGTCCGGTGCAGCGGAGCGACCCGGGACTGCACCGGAGCGGCTACCGCCAGCACGTCGGTCACCCCGCATGGTGCGACACGCTGCGCTCGCCGACGCCCAGGAGCACAGTGGGGACATGGAAGTCCGAGCACGCGCGGCCCGCCTCCAGCAGCGCTGGCACCAGAGCTGGGCGCTGCTGCTGATCCCGCTCGCCCTCATCTCGGTGATCACCGTGGTCGATCTCCACTCCCCCACCACCATCCACCTCGGCCCGCTCCTGGTGATCGCCCCTGCCCTCACCCCCTCGTTCGCCGGCTCCCGCGCGACCGCCCTCGTCTCAGCCCTGGCCATCGCCGCTCAGGTCCTCATCGCCTTCCTCCACGGCGGCTTCACCACCAGCAACCACATCGCGCAGATCGTCGCGCTGACCGTCCTGTGCGTCCTGATCGTCATGTTCACCGCCATCCGCGAACACCGGGCCGGACAGCTCGCCCGCGCCCAGTCGGTCGCCGAGGCCGCCCAGCGCGCCCTGCTGCGCCCGCTGCCCGAACAGATCGGGCCGCTTCAGATCGCCACGATGTACCTCGCCGCCGAGAAGGAGGCACAGATCGGCGGCGACCTCTACACCGCCACCCGCACTGCGGGCAGAACCCGCATGATCATCGGAGACGTCCGGGGCAAGGGCCTGGCCGCCGTCGGCGAGTCGGCCCTGCTGGTCAGCGCCTTCCGCCTCATCGCCGCGCAGCACGACACCCTGGCGGACCTGGCGTCCACGCTCGACCACAACGTGGGGCGCTACCTCACCGACTTCGCCCAGGAGGGCGGCGACATCGTCGAGCACTTCATCACCGCGATTCTCCTCGACCTGCCCGACGACGAGCCCGTCGCCCACATGACCAACTGCGGACACCCGCCGCCCCTCCTGCTGCGCGACGGCCGCGCACTGCCCGTCGACTCCGTGCCGGCCGCTCCACCCCTCGGCGTGAACGACCTCGGCGACGGGAGCTACCCGAACGACACCTTCCCGTTCGAAAGAGGCGACACCCTGCTGCTGTACACCGACGGGGTCACCGAGGCACGCGACGACACCGGCGAGTTCTACCCGCTCGCCGATCGCGCCGCCCACTGGACCAGATGCTCCCCCGAGGCACTCGTCAACCACATCCGCCGCGACCTCCTCGCTCACGTCGGCCACCGCCTCGACGACGACGCCGCCGCCATCGCCATCCGGCGCGCCGAACCCGCCGCCGCCCGCCTCGCCGAGTCCGGCCGGAACCCGTGAGGCGCCTGCCTACCTCCAGCGGATGCGCAGCTCCTTCAAGCCGTTCTGGAAGTTGGAGACCAGCCGTTTCGGCGGCGCGTCCGAGGCAAGCTCCAGACCGGGCAGCTCGGCGACGACCCGGCCGATCAGGGCCGACATCTGGATCCTGGCGAGCCGTGCTCCCACGCAGAAGTGTGCTCCGAACCCGAAGCTGACATGGTCGTTCGGCGTGCGGGTGATGTCCAGGCGGTCCGGGTCGGGGAAGACCGATTCATCCCGGTTGGCGGAGGCGTGATACACAACCACCTTGTCGCCACCGCGAATCTCCTTCCCGGCCAGCACCACGTCCCTGGTTGCGGTACGTCGGAATTCGACAACCGGCGGCCAGAACCGAAGCAGCTCATCCACTGCCGGAGCGATCAGGTCCGGCCGTCGACACAGCAGGCGGTACTGCTCGGCGTGGGACAGCAGGGAGTACAGCCCGCCGGGCAGGCCGTTGCGCAGGGTCTCGTTACCGGCGACCGCGAAGAGGAAGAACATCGTCTCGAACTCCTCGGCCGTCAGGCCCGCGTCGAGCGTCCGGGAGAGCAGTCCGCCCGGGTCGGGCCGCCGGGCCAGGCCGTGGGCGTACGCGAACATGTCCGCCAGCGCGGCGCGGGACCGGGGGTTGACCGGGCGGCCGTCCGGCGTGGTCCAGGTGGTGGGGCGGTGGGCCAGGGCGGCCCGGCCGAGGTCGGTGAGCGCGGCCGGCTCGACGGTGCTGGAGTGGGCGTAGTCGGGGTCCTGGTAGCCGATCACCCGGTTCGCCCAGTCCAGCAGCAGCCCCCGGTCCTGCTCCGGCACGCCCATCACCCGGGCCAGCGTCCACACCGGCAGGTCCGCGGCGAGCCGGACGAAGTCCGCCCGACCATCCGGCCGCACCTCCTCCACCAGCTCCCGCACCCGGCCGTCGACCGCTTCCGCCAACTCCGCCAGCGCACGCGGGGTGAACGCCGCGGCGACGATCCGACGCAGCCGGGCGTGGACCGGAGGATCCTGGTTGAGCAACATCGCCCGGGCGAACTCCAGATCCGCCGGCGAGTCGGGGTCGCGGATCTGGGTGGCGCCCAGGTGCGAGGAGAACAGCCCGGGACTGCGCAGCACGTGCTTCACGTCCGCGTGCCGCAGCACCGCCCAGTACCCCGGCCCACCGGTCCACCCGCCGACCGGGGGCTCCTCGACCCACCACACCGGCGCGGACTCGCGGAGCTCCCGCAGGAGCCCGTACGGAACGCCGTGGGCGTAGGTCTCCGGGAGGAAGAGCTGGTTCACGTACGCCTGGTCGAGGGTCACGTGGAGGGACGGTACGGCAGGTCTGCCGCGATGTCATGGACGGCGGAAGATCCGGCAGGGCTTCGCCTTCCATAATGGTGTCCGTTGAACACGCGGGTCGTTGGTGGGGGCGAGCAGGTGCAGGGCCGGCAGGTCAGGAACGGGATCGACGGCAGTGCCACCGTGCATGGCAGTGCCTTCCAGGCCGGGGAGATGACCGTCCACCAGTACGCGGTGCCGGCGGGTGCCGAGGTGCGGTGGCCGGTGGTGGTCGGGCGGATCCCGCCGAAGGCGACCGCCTTCCAGCCGCGGGCGGAGCTGCGGCAGGCGATCGACGAGGCGCGCGGGGAGTTCGGGACGGTCGTGCTCAGCCAGGTGCTGGCGGGCGGTGGCGGTGTCGGGAAGTCGCAGCTCGCGGCGCACTACGCGCGGGAGGCCGTCGAGGCGGGCACCGATCTGGTGCTGTGGGCCGACGCCGCGGAGCCGTCCGCCGTGACCGACCTGTACGCGCGGGCCGCCGTGGCGGTTCAGGCTCCCGGGGCGAGTGGGGAGGCGGCGGAGCAGGACGCGGAGCGCTTCCTGTCCTGGCTGGCCACCACCGACCGCAGCTGGCTGGTCGTCCTCGACAACACCACCGAGCACACCCCCGAGGAGCTGTGGCCGGTCACCAGCCGGGGCGGGCGAGGCCGGGTCATCGCGACCACCCGGCACCGGGGCGCCGCCAGTACCGGTGGCGACCGTCGGCTCGTCGACGTCAGCACGTACTCCGAAGCCGAGTCCCTTGCCTATCTGAGCGAGCGACTGGAGCGGGCGAAGTGCGCCCGGTTCCTGGACGAGCACGCGGGCGAGCTCGCCGAGGAGCTGGGGCACCTACCGCTGGCGTTGGCCCACGCGGCCGCCTACATGGTCAACACCCGGCGCGGCTGCGGCCGTTACCTGGAGCTGTTCCGCGACCGCACCCGCAGCCTGGACGCCGTCCTGCCCGCCCGCTCCGGCGCGGACGGCTACCGGGGCCCGGTGACGGCGGCGCTCCTGCTGGCCCTCGACGAGGCGCAGCAGGAGGAGCCGGTCGGGCTCGCGGGGCCGGTCCTCGGGTTGGCGGCGCTGCTCGACCCGGCCGGGCATCCGCAGGAGCTGTGGGGCACGGAGGCGGTGCTGGAGCACCTCGGCAGGGTTCGCGGCGGGCCGGTCACGGCCGACGACGCGCTGGACGCGCTCGCCTTGCTGCACAACTACAGCCTCATCACGCTCACCGAGACCGCCGACCGGGAGGTGACGCTGCACGCGCTCACGGCGCGTGCCGCTCTGGACATCAGTCCTGATACGCCGGAAGCCGGCCTCGCGGCTGCCGATGCCCTCGTCGAACTGTGGCCGAGTGCGGATTACACTGCGCCGGACTTGGCCGCGACGCTCCGGGCCAACACCGACGTCCTCGCCGGGCACAGTGGCGCCGACCTGGTTCAGCCGTTGACGGGAATTCACCAGCTGCTGTTCAGCTTCGGAATCAGCCTCATCGAGGCAGGCCTGTACACCAGTAGCGTTGAGTACTGGAGCGTCCTTGCCGCCGTGAGTGAGCGGGTCCTCGGCACCGACCACCCGGACACCCTCACCTCCCGCAACAACCTCGCCAGCGGCTACGCGGACGCCGGGTACACCGACGACGCCCTGCGGGTCCAGGAGGAGGTCCTCGCGGACCGCCGACGTGTCCTCGGCGACGACCACCCCGCCGTCCTCATGACCCGCAACAACCTCGCCGTCACCTACCGGACCGCCGGACGCATCGACGACGCCGTCGACCTCATGGAACAGGTCCTCGCGGACCGCCGGCGCGTCCTCGGCGACGACCACCCCGACACCCTCATGGCCCGCCACAACCTCGCCGTCACCAGGTCGGAGACCGGACGCGTCAACGAGGCCGTCGACCTCATGGAACAGGTCCTCGCGGACCGCCGGCGCGTCCTCGGCGACGACCACCCCGCCGTCCTCATGACCCGCAACAACCTCGCCGTCATGTACTGGGAGGTCGGACTCCGGGACCAGGCAGTGGAGCTGCTCCGCCAGGCCGTGGCGGATCTGGACCGGGTCCTCGGACCGGACCATCCGGACACCGTACTGGCCATGGGCAACCTGCGTGATCTGACCCCGGAACCTCAGCCCGACGCCGCCCAGGACAGCAGCAGCCGCAGCCCGTCGTCCGAGGCCGAGCCCGGGTCCGCCGTGTAGGTGACGAGCGCCTGGCCCGGGTCGTCGGCCGGCCGGAGGGTGTCGTAGGCGAGGTCCATGGTCCCCGCGAACGGGTGGCGGAAGGACTTGCGGCCCGAGGTCTTGTCGGCGACCGGGTGTTCGGCCCACATCCGCTGGAACTCCTCGCTGCCCAGGCAGAGTCGGCCGATCAGTTCGGCGAGCAGCGGGTCGTGGGGGCGGCGGCCGGCCTCCAGGTGGAGGAAGGCGACGTTCTCCCGGGCGCAGGCGGCCCAGTCGGCGTAGAGCTCGCGGGAGGCCGGGTCGAGGAAGGTGATGCGGGCGATGTTGCGGTCCTCGACGGGCAGGGCGCCGTAGTCGCCGAACAGGGCGACGGCGGCGGGGTTCCAGGCCAGGACGTCCATCCGGTGACCCATCACCACGGCCGGGGTGTCGTGGAGCTGCCGCAGCAGGTGCAGCAACGAGGGGCGCGGCTGCTGGCGGACGGCGGGGCGGCGGCGGGGCCGGGCCGTGGGACGGGCGAGGCGGTGGAGGTGGCCGGACTCGTCGGGGGCCAGACGCAGGGCGCGGGCGACGGCGTCGAGGACGGCGTCGGACGGGTTGCCGACGCGGCCCTGTTCGAGGCGGGTGTAGTAGTCGACGCTGACCCCGGCGAGGTGGGCGAGTTCCTCGCGGCGCAGTCCGGCGACGCGGCGGCGGCCGCCGTAGTCGGGGAGGTCCACGTCCTCGGGCCGCAGGCCGGCGCGACGGGTGCGGAGGAATTCGCTCAGGGCGCTGCTCGGGTTCACGTCATGGATTCTCACCCGGACGGGTGCCGTCGTGCCTGGCCCTGTCAGGACCAGGCACGACGGCACCGGGGCGGTCAGCCGGTCAGCGATGGGAAGGCCGGGACGAGGCCGCCGTCGATCACGATGTCCTGCCCGGTGATGTACGAGGAGCGGTCGGAGAGCAGGAAGGCGACCGTCTCGGTGATGTCGTCGGCGGTGCCCAGCCGCCCGAGCGGGACCTGGCCGCGGATCGGCTCGTGGTCGGCCGGGTCCGGGACGGCGGCGTGGAACATCTCGGTGACGATGTAGCCGGGGCTGACCGAGTTGACCCGGATGCCGCGCCCGGCGAGTTCGCTGCCGAGCGTGCGGGCGAGGCTGTGCACGGCGGCCTTGGTGGCGGCGTAGACGGCGGCGCCGGGCAGGCCGCGGTGCGGGGTCCAGGAGGCGTTCAGGACGACGGATCCGCCGCCGGCGGCGTCCAGCAGCGGCAGGGCGTGCTGGACGGTGAAGAAGACGCCCTTGAGGTTGGTGGCGACCATCCGGTCGAACTCGGCCTCCGTCACCTCGTCGACCGGCTGGAAGCCGGCCACGCCCGCATTGGCGAACACGCCGTCGAGCCGGCCGTAGCGCTCCCGCACGGTGTCGGCCAGCCGGGCGAGGTCCGCGGGGACGGAGGCGTCGGCGCGGACGGTGAGCAGGCGGTCGCCGGCGTCGAGCCGCGCCGCGGCGCGGGCGAGCCGGGTGTCGTCACGGCCGGTGATGACGACCCTGGCGCCGGCGGCGAGGAGGCGGCGGGCGGCGGCGAAGCCCATGCCGCTGGTGCCGCCGGTGACGAGGACGGTGGAGTGGGACGGAGTGCTGTTCATGGCGTCCACCCTCGCGACGGGCCCCGGGGTGGCACCAGGCCCGCCTCGACCGTGGGTCCAGGAAAACCACCCTGCCGATCGGGAATCCGGGGCGCTCTCCGGGTGGTTGGGCCAAGGCGAACGTCCCAAACAGCACTCGCGGAGAAGGACTTCCCATGAAGATCGGCATTATCGGCGCGGGCAACATCGGCGGCAACCTGACGCGGCGGCTGACGGCGCTGGGGCACGAGGTCTCGGTGGCCAACTCGCGTGGCCCGGAGACGCTCAAGGCGCTGGTCGAGGAGACCGGGGCGAAGGCGGTGACGGTCTCCGAGGCCGCGCGGGGCGCCCAGGTCGTGGTGGTGACGGTGCCGCTGAAGAACGTGCCGGACCTGCCCGCCGGGCTGCTGGACGGCGCGGCCGAGGGCGTCGCGGTGATCGACACCGGCAACTACTACCCGAAGGAGCGCGACGGCCGGATCGACGCGATCGAGGACGGCGGGCTGACCGAGAGCCGCTGGACGGAGCAGCACCTCGGGCACCGGGTGGTGAAGGTGTTCAACGGCACCTACGCCCAGGACCTGCTGGAGCGCGCGCGCCCGGCGGGCGATCCCGAGCGGCTCGCCGTGCCGGTCGCCTCGGACGACGAGGCGGCCAAGCGGGTGGTCCGGGCGCTGGTCGACGAGTTGGGCTTCGACACCGTGGACGCGGGCGGGATCGACGAGTCCTGGCGGCAGCAGCCGGCCACCCCGGTGTACGGGCTGCGCGCGGGCGTCGACGCCGTCACCCGGGCGCTCGCGGAGGCCTCCCCGGAGCGCCCGGCCGCCCACCGGGCCTGACTCCGCCGAACCGGCCCGCCCACCGGGCGTGGCTCAGCCGACCCGGCGCGCCCCCTCCGCCGGGACGGCCGTGAGGGTGCGTGGCTCGGCGTACCCGGCGTCGCGGAACGCCGCGGTGACCTCTGCGGCGACGCGCTCCGCCGCGGCCGCGTCCACCAGGGCGATGACCGAGCCGCCGAAGCCGCCGCCGGTCATCCTCGCGCCGTGGGCGCCGGCGGCCAGGGCGGCCTCGACGGCGAGGTCGGTCTCCGGGCAGGAGACCCGGTAGTCGTCACGCAGCGAGGCGTGCCCGGCGGTGAGGATCGGGCCGAGCGCGGCGAGGTCGCCGGCGTCCAGGCGGGCGACGGCGGCCTCCACCCGGGCGTTCTCGGTGACCACGTGCCGTACCAGCGGAACCAGTTCCGAGGGCAGTCGGGTGAGCGCGTCGGCCAGTGCGGACGGCTGGAGCGAGCGCAGCGCGGGCAGCCCGAGCAGGGCGGCCGCCCGTTCGCAGCCGGCCCGCAGCGCGGCGTAGGCGCCGTCGCCGAGGTCGTGCTTCACCCGGGTGTCCAGGACCAGCAGGGCGAGGCCGGCGCCCGCGAGGTCGACCGGGACATGATGCATCGTCAGGTCTCGGCTGTCCAGGAACAGTGCGGCTCCGGGGCGGCAGCACAGCGAGGCCATCTGGTCCATGATCCCGCAGGGCACGCCGACGAAGGCGTTCTCGGCGCGCTGGGCCAGCACCGCCAGCTCCGTGGCCGGGATCCCCAGCCCGTACAGGTCGTTGCAGGCGGCGGCGACGACGCACTCCAGGGCGGCCGAGGAGGAGAGCCCGGCGCCGCTGGGCACGTCGCTGTCCAGCCGGAGGTCCGCCCCGCCGACCGGGTGCCCGGCCTCGCGCAGCGCCCACACCACCCCGGCCGGGTAGCCTGCCCAGCCGGGCACCGAGCCGGGGGCGAGGTCGTCGACCGGGAGCGTGACGAGTTCACCGCCCTGGGCGGACCAGAGCCGCAGCAGCCCGTCCTCCCGGCGGGCGGCCTGGGCGCGGACGGTCTGCGGCAGGGCGATCGGGAGGACGAACCCCAGGTTGTAGTCGGTGTGTTCGCCGATCAGGTTGACCCGGCCGGGGGCGGCCCACTCCCCCTCGGCGGGTCGGCCGTACAGCTCCGTGAAGGTGCTCATGCTCCAGCGACCTCCCGCAGTCGGCGGGCCGCGTCCTCGGGGGTGACGTCGTTGACGAAGGCGTCCATGCCGGATTCCACCCCGGCCAGGTACTTGAGCTTGTCGGCGGTGCGGCGGATGGTGAACAGCTCCAGGTGCAGGGCGAGTTCGTCCCGCCGCCCGGCGGGGGCCTGGTGCCAGGCGGAGATGTACGGGGTGCGGCCGGCACCGAAGAGCCGGTCGAAGCGGCGCAGCAACTCCAGGTAGAGGGAGGGGAATTCGTCCCGCTGGTCGGCGTCCAGGGCGGTCAGGTCGGGCACCCTGCGATGTGGGTACAGGTGGACCTCGTACGGCCAGCGGGCGGCGAAGGGGACGAAGGCCGTCCAGTGCGCTCCGGCGAGCACGACGCGCTCGCCGTGGGAGCGTTCGGCGGCGAGCAGGTCCTCGAAGAGGTTGCGGCCGGTTCCGGCGCGGTGTTCGGCGGCGCGGGCGGCCATCCGGGCGGTGCGCGGGGTGGTGAAGGGCAGGGCGTAGATCTGGCCGTGCGGATGGGCGAGGGTGACGCCGATCTCGGCGCCCCGGTTCTCGAAGCAGTAGACCTGCCGCACGCCGGGCAGGGCGGAGAGTTCGGCGGTGCGGTCGGTCCAGGCGTCCAGGACCAACCGGGCGCGTTCGGGGGTGAGGTCGGCGAAGGAGGCGTCGTGGTCGGCGGTGAAGCAGACAACCTCGCAGCGTCCGGTGCCCGGACCGCTGGTCCACAGGCCCTCGGCCGCCCGGACGGGCTCCGCGGGCTCGCCGGCCAGCGAGGGGAAGCGGTTCTCGAAGACGGCCACCTGGTAGTCCCCGGCCGGGATCTCGCTGAGCCGCCCGTCCCGGGACGGGCAGAGCGGGCACTCCTCGGCCGGCGGCTGGTAGGTGCGCGCCTGGCGGTGGGCCGCGATGGTGACCCAGTCGCCGGTGGCCGGGTCAAGCCGGACCTCGGAGCCGGGGACCTGCGGGTCGAGCGGCCGTTCGTCCACCGCGCCCCGGGGGTCGGCGGCGCCGCTGTCGTAGTAGATCAGCTGCCGACCGTCCGCGAGGGTGGTCACGGTCCTGACGGTGGTGGGCTGGGTCAAGGACGTCCCGGGCATGGCCCTTCTTCCTCCGAGTGAAGCCATTGGAATCGTGGGATCGACCGGGATCGATGAGGATCCCTGGGATCGATAGAGAATCAACAGAAAGTTACAATCTCAAACATTATCCACCAGTACCACTCATCGGCAGTGGACGAAGGAGGCCCCGATGGCTGACAGCGCCCAACCGCTCGCCGGACAGCGCCGCGTGCTGATCCTGGAGCAAATCCGCGCGCGCGGCGGGGTCCGGGTCACCGAACTGGTCCGCGACCTCGGGGTCTCCGACATGACCGTGCGCCGCGACCTGGACGCGCTGGCCCGCCGCGGCCTGGTGCACAAGGTGCACGGCGGCGCCGTCCGGGTCGAGGCGCCGGCCACGGGCGAACCCGGGTTCGAGGCCAAGGCGCACTGGGAGCTGCCCGCCAAGGACGCGATCGCCCGGGCCGCAGCCGCGCTGGTCCCCCCGGCTTCGGCGGTCGGGCTGACCGGCGGGACGACCACCTTCGCGGTCGCCCGGCACCTGCGCGCCGTCGAGGGCCTCACCGTGGTGACCAACTCGCTGCGGATCGCCGAGCTGCTGGAGCAGCCCGCCGAGGACGGGACCCCGGCCACCGCCACGGTGATCCGCACCGGCGGGGTGCGGACCCCCTCGGACGCCCTGGTCGGGCCGGTGGCCGACCAGGCGATCCGCTCCCTGCACGTCAACCTGCTGATCCTGGGCTGCCACGGCCTCTCGCCCGAGGCCGGACTGACCACCCCGAACCTGGCCGAGGCGGAGACCAACCGCACCTTCCTGCGCTCGGCCCGCCGGGTGGTCGCGGTGGCCGACCACACCAAGTGGAACGCGGTCGGCCTGGCCTCCTTCGCCGACCTGGACCAGCTGGACGTCCTGGTCACCGACGACGCCCTGCCCGCCGAGCAGCGGGCGGCCGCCGCCGGACTGGTCGGCGAGCTGATCGTGGCGGCGACGGCCGAGCGCACGGACCGGCCCAGCTGACCGAAACCGCACCGGACCCAACCGGACCGCACCGGACCGGACCGGACTGGACCGGCCAACCGGACCCGACCGGACCGGACTTGGACCGGCCAACCGGACCCGACCGGCCAACCGAACCGGACCGCTAACCGAACCAGCCCGACCAGCCGGACGGTTCCGCCCCGCCGGACCGGCCCGAACTCCCCCGCACCACCAGCTCGGTGGGCAGCTCCAGCCCCTCGGCCGGCGCCGCCTCCCCGCGCACCCGGTCCAGCAGCCTGCCGACCATCGCGGTGGCGATCGCCCGCAGCGGCAGCCGGACCGAGGTCAGCGCCGGGTGGAGGTGCCGGCAGAGCGGCGTGTCGTGGAAGCCGGTGACCGCCACCCCGCCGGGCCCGACCACCAACCCCTCCGCCCGGACGGCCTCGTAGACGTCCAGCGCCAGCAGGTCGTCGCCGGCCGCGAAGGCGGTGGGCCGGTCGGGCCCGCGCAGCAGCGCCCGTACGGAGGCCACCGCCGAGCCCGCGGCCGTCCCCGAGACACCCGCCTCGGCGGCACCCGTCGCCACCGCGGACAGGCCCAGCCGGTGCGCCTCGGCCAGGAAGCCGGCCCGCCGCGCCGCCATCCAGGGCAGTTCCTCGGCGGCCCCGAGGTAGCCGATCCGGCGGTGGCCGAGCGCCGCGAGGTGCCGCACCACGTCGGCCATCGCCGCCTCGTTGTCGATGTCCACCCAGCACTGCGGCTGCGCGGGCCCGGTCCGTCCGAAGCTGACGAACGGGACGCCGAGCCGGGCCACATGGGCGATCCGGACGTCCTCGCGCAGCACGTCGGCCAGCACCAGCCCGTCCACCTGGCGGGCCGCGACCAGTTCGTCGATCGCGGCCACCGGGTCGGCCGTGCCCTGCCCGGGGCGGAACAGCAGCACCCGCTGCCCGGCCGCCCCTGCCGCGTCGACCAGGGCCTCCAGGAAGCCGGCCATCAGCGGGTTGGGGTCGAGCGGGTCGTCCACCGGGGCGAGGTAGCCGATGGTGCGCCGGGCGCCGCTGCGCAGCGAGCGCGCCGACTGGTCGGGCTGGTAGCCGAGTTCGCGGATCGCCGTGTTCACCCGCTCCAGCGTCTCCGGGCGGACCCGGTGCGGCGCGTTGAGCGTGTTGGAGACGGTCTGCCGGGAGACCCCGGCCGCCCGGGCCACCTCCTCGATCGTGGTGGCGCCGCGGCGCTGCCGGTGCGGTCCGTCGGGCATGCGGTTCTCCAGGGGTGGTCGGGGACTCGGGACGGGCGCCGGTGCCCCGCCCGAGCCCCACGGCTCGGGCTCGGCGCGGAGGCGGGCCCGACACGGCGTCAGGCCCGGCGCAGGGTCAGCAGCCCGCCGCGCGGCACGGGGATCGTGTCCGCCCGGTCCAGCTCGACCTCGCCCTGCCGGACGATACGCCCCTGCGCGTCCCGCACCGTCACCGCCACCTGCCCGCGGCCGCCGGTGAGCCGGACGTCCGGGTCGGCGTCGGCGTTGGCCACCAGCAGGGTGCGCCAGTCGTCGCCGGAGGCGTCCACCGGCAGCGCGGCGTACCGGGCCACGGCGACGGTGTCGGTGCCGCGCGCGGTGACCATCGGGTAGCCGAGGTCCGGGCGGGCCGGGAGCAGTTCGCCGAGCTGGAGGGTGGCGGTGTGCTCGCGGAAGACGCCCAGCCAGAAGGCGATCGCCTCGCGCTGGCCCTCGCTCTGCGCGGCGAGGTCCACGGAGACCTGCGGCACCGAGAACAGCACGTTGATCAGGTGGCAGGCGACCTGCTCGGCCGGCTCGCCGGAGTGCCACATCAGCATGTCGGCGTGGACCGGGACGGGCCCGGCGGCCAGCCGCACGTCGATGGTCCGCTGCCGGTTCTCCTGCGGGCTGAGCGGGCAGTCGGTGGCGCGGATCATGGTGGCGTACGGCCACAGGCCGGGGCTGACGTACGGCTGGCGGTGCTCGACCATCGCCTCCGGGTTCGCGGCGGTGATCCGGCCGCGGATCGCGGCGAGCAGCCGTTCCACGCCCTCCTCGACGCTCGCGCAGTCCGCTCCGGGGCGGGCCGGCGGGGCGTCGGCGCTCTCGGCCGCACGGGCGAACCAGTCGACGAAGTCCACCTTGAGGCCGTCCATGCCCCACTCCTCGACGGCCCGGGCGAGCCGGTCGGTGAGGAAGGCCCGGACCTCGGGGTGGCGCGGGTCGGCGACGATCGCGCCCATGTGGGCGACGTCGGCCAGCGCGAGGTGGCCGATCTCCCGGTACGCGGCACTGTCCTTGCCGATGAACGGCAGCGCGTACCAGAGCATGTAGCGCACGCCGAGGTCGTGCACCCGCCGGACGTGGTCGGCGGTGTCGGGCAGCGAGACCGGCTCCCAGTCGCCGCAGTGGGCGTAGCCGCGGGTGCGGTCGGCGGTCATCCAGCCGTCGTCCACGATGATCACGTCCAGGCCGAGCTCCTTGCCGAGCGCGGCCTGGGTCTCGACGCCCTCGGGCGTGATGTCCTGGTGCATCGAGTACCAGGTGGAGTACGCGGGGCGGCGGGCGGCCTCCGGGATGTCGGCGGTGCGGCCCTCGCCCCACCAGGCGGCGAGGTCGGCCAGGGCGCGGCCGAAGTGGCGGCGCGAGGTGTCGATCCGGACGGTGAGCCGGTCGGCGGCCTGGGCCCAGAACCGGAACTCCCCGGTCTCCTCGACCACGCCGGCCCCGGCCAGCACGTCCGGGCGCCAGGCGGCGAAGGCGCACAGGGCGACGTCCCCGGTGCCGACCAGCGCGGCGATCGGCGCGCCGTTGGCCAGCGAGGTGCGGCGCGGGGCGCTCCAGGCGGCGGGCAGCCAGCCGGTGCCGCGCGGCTCGGGGGTCCAGAGGGCGGTGGCGTCGACGCAGGGCACCCGCCACTCGATCCGCACCTCGCCCTTGCCCTCGGCGCTGACCTCCACCACCCCGTCGGCGATCCTGCGCACCGTGCCCGTGCCGCTCACCCGCAGGTCCAGCCCTTCGGCGTCCAGCGGTCGCGGGGTCCCGGCGGCGGTGGGGGCGTGCGGCTCCCAGACCTCGGCCGCGGCGTCGTTCGTCTCGGTCATGCTCAGCCCTTCGTGGCGCCGGCCAGCAGGCCGGAGATGAACTGCCGCTGGAGGACCAGGAAGAGGACCATCATCGGCAGGGTGGACAGCGCGGTGCCGGAGAGGATCGCGCCGTAGTCGGTGTTGGACTTGTTGCCGTGCAGCGTCGCCAGGGCGACCGGCAGGGTGTGCATCTCGGGGCTGCGCAGGGCGATCAGCGGCCAGACGAACTGGTTCCAGGAGCCCAGGAAGAGGAAGATCGACAGGGCCGCCAGCACCGGCCGCATGACCGGCACCACCACGCTGAACAGCACCCGCAGCTCGCCCGCGCCGTCGACCCGGGCGGCGTCCAGGAGTTCGTCCGGCAGGCTGCTCAGTGACTGCCGCATCAGGAAGATGGCGAACGGCACGCACAGGCCCGGGAGGATCAGCGCCTGGTAGGTGTCCAGCAGGCCGAAGTTCATCATCATCTTGAACAGCGGTACCAGCAGCACCTGTTCGGGCACCACGAGGGTGGAGAGCAGCAGCGCGAACAGCAGGGTGCGTCCGCGGAAGCGGAACTTGGCGAAGGCGTAGCCCGCGAGCAGCGCCACGACCAGCGCGCCGATCGTCTGGACTCCCGCCACCAGCAGGGAGTTCCCGACCACCCGGAGCAGGCCGATCTTCTGCTCCAGGTGGCTCAGGTTCTCGCCGAGGCTTCCGCCGGGCAGCAGCTTGGGCGGCCAGTCGAAGACCTCGGTGTCCTTGCGGGTGGAGGAGACCACCAGCCAGTAGAAGGGGGCGATCGACAGCCCGGTGACGCCGGCGAGGAGGAAGGTCAGCGGCCAGCCGCGCAGCTTCTTGAGGGGGTTCACGGTCTTGGGGGTCACTTCTCGCGCTCTCCCATCAGGCGCATCTGGACGGCACCGAGCACCGACACCAGCAGGGTGAGCGCGTAGGCGATGGCTGAGGCGTAGCCGAAGTCGAAGAACCGGAAGCCGTTCTGGTACAGGTACATGGAGACGGTCAGGGTGGCGTTGTCAGGCCCGCCGCCGGTCAGCACGTACGGCTCGTCGAAGAGCTGGAGCGTGCCGATGGTGGAGAGCACGACGGTGAACAGCAGCACCGGGCGCAGCGCGGGGACGGTGATCGAGGTGAACCGGCGGATCGGGCCGGCGCCGTCGACCATCGCGGCCTCGTACAACTCCCGTGGGATGGACTGGAGTCCGGCGAGGTAGATGACGGCGTTGTAGCCGGTGTAGTGCCAGGTGAGCACGACGACGACGGCCATCCGGGCCCAGACGGGCTGGCCCAGCCAGTCGACGGAGGGCAGACCGACCGCGTTCAGCAGCCAGTTGACCGCGCCGTCGTCGGCCTTGAGCAGGTAGGCGAACATCACGCCGGTGGCGACCAGGCCGGTGACGGAGGGCATGAAGACGCCGAGCCGCCACACCGTACGCCAGCGCACCAGGGCGGAGTTGATGCCGACGGCCATCAGCAGGGCCAGTCCGAGCATCAGCGGGACCTGCACGACGAGGATCACGCCGGTGTTGCGCAGGGCCGTCCAGAACAGCGGATCGTCCACCAAGCGCTGGTAGTTGGCGAGGCCGGCGTTACGGGTGGCGCTGCCGGCGCCGGTGGTGAAGGACAGCAGCAGCGAGTCGACGATCGGGTAGACCTTGAACACGGCGAAGGTGATCAGGGCCGGGGCGAGCAGCAGGTACGGCACCGCGCGGCGGCGCCAACGACTCGGCCTGGGCTTTCCGTTGAGGCCGGAGGCAGTCGGTCCGGACTTTCCGTTGAGGCCGGAGGCGGTCGGGCTGGCGGCACTCATGCGATACCGCGCCCCGTCTGCTGGGCGAGCTGCTTGGCGGCGTCCTGGAGGACGGCGGCCGGGTCGGCGCCCTTGAGCAGGACCTTGGTCTGGGCGTCGCTGACGAGCTTGAGGGCGCGGGCGTAGTCGCCGGAGTAGTTGGTGGGGTCGCCGCCCTCGGTGGCGAGGTCGGCAAAGGTCCTGAGCACCGGCTGGCCGCCGTAGAACGCGCTCGGCGCCGCGTACAGCGGGTCGGTGTAGGCCTCGGTGAGAGCGGGGAAGACGCCGCCCGCGTTGAACATGGCATTCACCGAGGCGGGGCGGGTGACGGCGTACTCGACGAACTTCCAGGCTGCCCGGCGGCGCGGACTGGAGGCGGCGACGGCCAGGTGGGTGGAGTTGACCAGGGCGGTGCGCTTGCCGCCGGAGGTGACCGCCGGGGGCTTGGTGAGGCGCCAGTTGCCGCTCTGGTCGGGGAACTTCTTCTCCAGGTAGTGCGCGACCCAGGCGGGCATCGCGGCCACCGCGAGCTTGCCGGTCTTCATCACGGGCGGCCAGCTCTGGACGCCGGGGGTGTCGCCGATCAGCCCGGCCTCGTCCAGCCGCTTGATGATGGTCATCGCGCGCACGGCCGGCTCCGAGCCGACGGTGATCTTCCCCTGGAGGTCGAAGTAGAAGGCGCCCTGGAGCTGCAACAGCGCCTGGAGGAAGTCCAGGTCGGGGGTGGGGTTGGCGGCCTTGTTGAGGCCGATCAGGGCGATGCCGGGGTTGGCGGCCTTGAAGCGGTCCGCGACGGCGATCAGGTCGTCCCAGGTGGCGAGGGCCTCGGGGTCGATGCCCGCCTTGTCGAAGTAGTCCTTGCGGTAGAAGAAGCCGAGCGGGTTGACCTCCCAGGGCAGCGCGTAGGCGTGGCCGTCCTTGCCGCTGACGACCGGCCACAGGCCCTTGGCGAACTTGTCCTTGTGGGCGTCCGCGCCGAGCGCGGAGAGGTCGGCCAGGCCGCCGGGGAACTTCTCCTGGTAGCCGGGCAGGTAGTCACAGCCGATGTGCAGGACGTCGCCGAGGCCCTGGCCGCCGGCCGCCAGGCCGACGGTGATCTTGTCCCAGATGGCGGGCTCGCCGATGTCCTGGACGTCGACCTTGATCCCCGGGTTGTCCTTCTCGAAGGCCGGGACGATCCCGCGCAGGGCGTCGGCGGCGGTGGCCCAGGACCAGACGGTGATCGTGCCGGTGTCGGCGTCCCCGCCGGCGGCGCCTCCCGAGCCGGAGCCGCCGCCGCAGGCCGCGAGGGTGCCGCCGGCGGCGACGGCCAGCAGGCCGGCTCCGGAGGCGCGGAGAAGGTCGCGGCGGGAAAGGTGTGACATTGCATTCCTCTCGGTGGGGTGGCGCCGGAAGGCTGTGGTGCGAAGGGGGTGGGTGGGCGCGGAGGGGATGGGTGGCGCGGAGGGGGTAGGTGGTGCGGAGGGGTGGCGGGGCGTGACGGGGGCGCGAGGGTAGCTCGGCTTTTTGAACGTTCAAACACGCAAAACAAACCAGAACCAAACAGGTTCCAACGAGCGGACACAGCAAACGCCCGCCCTCCCCGTGCCGTCAAGCCCCGGGCCCGGGAATGGCGGGCTCCGCAACCGTTCCGTTATCAGCCCGGCAGCCGGGAGCGTCAGCCCCGCACGGTATCCGCCGGGCCGAACACGGTCCCCGGGGTGACCGGGATCCCCCGGGACATCGCCTCGAAGTCCAGGATCGGGTGGGTCAGGATCTCCGCCACCTCGTCCGTCAGCAGGTTGCCCAGGATGAACTCCTCCTCGGCGCCCGACCCGAAGGTGACGACCTGCCCACTCGACTGGATCATCCAGTTCAGCAGCTCCCGCTGGCTGCTCTCCGCGAGGTGGATCTCCCGGCCGGGGTGGTCCCGGCGGATCGCCTCCACGACCTCGCGGACCTCCTCGACCGCCACCCCGAGCCGGCGGACCATGGCCGGCGAGGCCCGTCGCCCCCACCACTGGAAGATCACCCACTGGGCCACCGACGGGTGGGACATCACCTCGGCCGCGAGCTCCGGCAGCTGGTGGAGGTTCTCGGCGCTCGCCACGGTGTGCACCCGCACCCGGTCGAAGCCCTCGGCGTCGCAGAGGTCGAGGGAGTCCAGCAGCGCCCGCAGGAGGTTGCCGTCCGGGCTGCGCCGGAAGGCGCGCTGCACGTCCGCGGTGACGGCGTCCAGCGGCAGCCGCAGCGAGGACAGCCCGCGCAGCCGGGCGAGCTTCCCGGCGGTGAGGGTGTAGCCGGTGGTGTCGAGGCCGACCTTGAGGCCGGCCTCGACGGCGTGGTCGACCACGTCGAAGATCGGCGGCCAGAGCAGCGGGTCCCCGCCGGCCAGGACCAGGTCGGTGGTGCCGTGCGCGGCCAGCTTCCCGATGATCAGGTCCGCCTGGTCCAGGTCGATCTGCTCCGCGGCGAACGGGTTGTAGCAGCCCTGGCAGGACATCGGACAGCGGTTGTTGATCGACCAGTTGACCCGCCGGACGCGACGGCCGGTGCGCGGCAGGTCGGCCCGGCCGCGGATGCCCGCCACCAGGTGGGCGAGGCGGACGGCCTGCGGGAGGGTGGCTCCGGCGAGCAGGGCCTCGGCCCGCTCGACGGCGGCCGCCGTGGCGTCGTTCTGGAGCAGCAGGAACGCCAGGCGCCACCGCATGGTCTCGTCCGCCGGATCCTCGCCCAGCGCCCGCTCGACCCGCTCGGTCAGGGCGCCCAGGTAGCCGGGGTTGAAGTTGCCCGGCTCCAGGCGCCGTTGGAAGTCGTCGGCGATCGAGCCGCGGGCCAGGGACCGGTCGTAGCCGGCCCGCAGCGGGTGCGGGGGCAGGATCTCCACGTGCTGCCGGGTGGACATGGGCGTTCTCCGGTACGGGTCAGTTCGGGAGGTACGGTCGGTTCGGGACGGACGGGTCAGCTCGGGAGGGGCTGGTCAGTTCGGGACGGACGGCAGCAGGACGACCATCGAGTCGGCGGAGGTCAGGCCCATGCTCTCGACGAAGACCGCGTCGCGGACGAGCTGCGCGATGTCGGGGTGGGTGGGGGCCGCGAGGTAACGGGCCGTGGACTCCAGCGGGGTGACGCCGTGTTCGGCGATCAGGGTGCGCAGTGTGCCCGGGAGGTCGTCGAGGCCGTCGTGCACAACCGCCAGGTCGAACCGGTCGGCCAGCCGCGTCGCGGCCCTACGGGCCTTGGCGAGGTTGGTCGTCGGGTCCACGGCCGTCGCCTTCGACAGGTAGTAGGGGACGGGCTGCATCATCCAGGCGAGCGCCGTGCGAAGGTCGTCCTCCTCGCGGCCGGGGCCGTCGAAGGCCTCGGGACCGAGCCCGAGACCGTCGCAGAACCACTCGCGCCGCATGCTGATCCGGTAGTGGGCGTGGGCCGCCTGCCGGAACGCCGGCAGCCTGGCGATGACGGAGGTCGTCTCGATCCGGAAGGTGTCGGCGATCCGCCGCATCCTCCGCCCCACCATGGCACGGACGTCCGGCACGTCCGCGTCCTCGGCCACGACGTGGACCAGGTCGAGGTTGGAGAGGACCTCGCCGCCCGGTCCGGTGCGGTGGTCGCCGCGGGCCAACGACCCGGTCGCCGCCACCGACATGCCGGTCGCGTCCGCGAACTCGCGGGCCAACTCCTGGAACAGCAGGGGGACGTCTTCGGGTCTCACGCGAATCCTCGGGTGTCGGCGGGCGGTGGTGGAGGGCGAGAGCCCTTCACCCTCTCTTCCAAGTCCTTTTACATCGTGGAGAGTTCGTATTCAGGCGCGCAGCCTAACAGCGACCGGCCACACACGGTCGAGTTCGCACCACGGATCTCACCCGGACCAGCTGACGGTCGGACGGAAACGTTCCGATCCAGCCATTTGTGAGCATTCGGGAGCTGTGGGAACCACCGCCACAGGCGGAAGGGTCGGCGCCCCTGGCAGGTCGGCGGGCCCCTGGTGAAATGATCTACAAGGTGATTTGATCACCATGGGACCGGTCCGATCACCCGCCGAATTCCTCCACGCACGAACGGGGGCAGCCCTGATGGTGTCTGCTAGCGACTTCTCTCCGTCCCGCTTCCTCCGGGACCTCGAGACCACCGCGGACCTGCTGGGCGTCGACCACTCCCCGCCCATGACACGCCGGGTGCTGGACGCGTACAAGGAGGGCTTCCACCGGGGAGCCGTCCTGTGGCGCACCAACGACAAGCCCGGCAACGCGCTGAACTACCGCTTCTACGACCGCGTTCCCGTCGACACCGTGGGCCTCGGGGCACGCGCCGGACTCCTCGACCCCCACAGCCCGACGGCCGGCCTGATCTCGGCCTGGAGCTCCCTCTACGACGGTTCGACGGAGCTGTGCGACTTCGACGCGGCCCGGGGCCTGGTCAAGACCTGGGTGTACCTCGGCGGGATCCGGCCGCTGGGCGAGGTCCTGGACGCCCCCGGGATCCCGGACACGATCCTCCGGCACCACGACCGCTTCCGCGAACTGGGCCTGACGTCGGTGCGGCACGTGGCCGTCGACTACCAGCACGACACGGCGAACCTGTACTTCCGCACCGGGGAGGGCCTCACCCCCGAGGGCGCGCTGCGACTGCTCGCCCTCTCCCGAGCCGGGGTGCCGGACGAGGCGACCTTCCGGGACATGGCGGCCTTCACGGCCCCGGACGGGCACACGTTCTCGGTGACGCTCCGCATCGCCACCGGAGAGATCGAGCGCGTCGGCGTCTACGCCCTCCGGCTGCCCGCCGGGCGGTTCCCGCGCGTCAACGACCGGCTGGCCGCGTTCTTCCGCGGCGCCCCCTCGCACGACGAGGAGGAGATGAACGCCGTCGCGTGGTCCTTCGGCGCGGGGGGCGGCGGTTACGTGAAGGCGGAGCGCAGCTACTGCGGCCGACTGGTCGCGCTGATGCGCGAGTGGAACAGCCCGATGACCGACCCGGGCAGGCAGCCGTGACCGCCCTCGACCCCGAGCCGCTCGACGTGGGCATCGTCCACGCCTCCACCCCGGCACGGCCGGCCCGACACCCGAACGGAGAACAGGGATGAACGCCCCGGCCTATCAGGAGGGCGTCCTCGCCCACGGCACACGGGGGGAACTCGAGCGCCTGCGTCTGCTGGAGGAGCTCTGCGACCCGACCACCACGGCCGTCCTCGAACGGCTCGGTGTCGCCGCGGACTGGCACTGCGTCGAGGCCGGGGCCGGGCACGGTTCCATCGCCCGCTGGCTCGCCGCCCGCTGCCCCGACGGCAGGGTGACGGCCACCGACCTCGACACCGCGCTCCTCGACGCGTCACCCGCACCGGCCAACCTGACGGTCGCACGGCACGACGTGACGCGTGACGACTTCCCGGCGGGCTCCCAGGACCTGGTGCACGCCCGGGCCCTGCTCGGCCACCTCCCCGACCCGCAGCTCGCCCTCGACCGGATGGCCGGCTGGCTCGCGCCCGGGGGCTGGCTCGTCGTCGAGGACCCCACCTACCTCCCGGCCGCCGCCTCCCCCCATCCGCGGTTCGCCGAACTGCTCGAGGCCTGCCAGCGGTTGCTGGCCCGGACCCACGGCACCGACCACTCCTGGGCCCGCCGCATCCCCGCGGCCATGGCCCGTTCCGGCCTCACCGACATCGGCATGACCATCCGCGTCGCCGTGTGCGGCACGGACGAGAAGGAGGACGCGTTCTGGCGCCGGTGCTTCGCCCAGGCCACCCCCGGGCTCATCGCCACCGGGCTCATGACCGCCGAGCAGATCACGGCGGCCGTCGCCCACCTGGACGACCCGGCCTTCACCGACACCGCCTGGATGATGGTCACCTGCTGGGGGCGCCGCCCTTCGTAGGCCGCCGCGGCCGCTTTACGCCGCCCGCCGCCCGCCGCCCGCCATTCGCGGTCTCAGGCGTACGGGAACACCGGGCGCAGCACCTCGGCCAGCCGGCCCTTGACCGCGGCGGCGTGAGCCAGCGGGACGGGGTTCCCCCCGCGCTCCGTGGGCACCCCGAGGTCCGCCAGGGCGTACAGGGCGAGCAGGGTGCGGACCGTGTTGGAGGCCCAGACCGGCATCGGCCCGCGTTCCATCCCGACGAATGCGTCGCCCACCGTCGACAGCCAGGCGGTCGACCGCTCCGGCGTCAGGTCGGGGCGGGTGAGGACGAGGGCGAGGGCCCTGGCGAGCCGGTTGTCCTCCCGTTCGGCGAACAGGTAGTCGGTCGGCGCGAGCAGGCGCTCCGCGGCGAGCCCCAGCAGCGGTTCGGGGTCGACCTCGGGCCGCCGACCGCAGGCCCCGAGCAGGTCCGCGCCGTGCGCCACGGCGTGCAGCCAGCCGAGCGTCTCGTCACGACCGCGCAGGTCGGCCTCCGAGCGGTACCAGGCGGCGAACGCGTCGATCCATTCGGGCCTGAGGTGGCCCTGGTTCACGATCATCACCAGGACCAGCGGGGCGAACGTCCGGGCCTCGATCCGCGGATGGGCGAAACGTTCCACCATCAGATCGCCGAGCGCCAGGCACCGCTTGCCGTCGATCACCCCGCGCCCGATCCAGGCCGCCAGCACCGCGTACGGATAGCCGTCCCGGATCTCCGGGTCCGGGTCCCCCAAGGCCTCCGCCAGCTCCGCGACCAGCTCGTCCAACCCGGGCCCAGCGGGCAGCACGCAGTCGTTCTCGTAGATCTCTCGCCAGTTCGTCACCCGCCGGACCCTATCGGGGGCCGCCACCCCGTTCACCTGCTTTTATGCGCGACCGGCCGGCGTGAGAAGTCGGACGAGCGACTCTGCTGGCGAAGTATTTGATCTGGTCAGGCCGCCGCTGGGATGGCGTGTTGGGTGCAGAGTGTGTGGATGCGGGTGGGGCGGCGGTTGG
>NZ_JBSFKQ010000063.1:0-39932 GCF_053598615.1 Kitasatospora sp. NPDC001095
TGGGCGCTGGACTACATGAACACCCGCTACGGCAGCCCGAACGCCGCCTGGAACTTCTGGCAGTCCCACCACTGGTACTAAGCCGACCCGTCGGCCGTCGGCAACGCCCGCGACCTTGACCATCCTCCCCCTCACCCCGGGGGCCGGACAGGGACCACTGGGATGATCCGAGAGGGCCCGTGCCCGCGCGATCCGCGTGGCACGGGCCCTCTCGCGGTCGTACGGACCCTCCGAGTGGATCCCCGAGGCCGGCTTCCCTCACTGCTGATCGCTCCGCGAAGCGCGGGGAGATCAGCTTCCTTCACTGGAAGGAAGATCTGCCACCGCGGCAATAGTCCAATGATCGGACTTTAACGGGTGTGGCATGTCGACCGGCAGAAATGGCGCCGTGCTCCATATCGCGCGCATACCATTCGGGCGTGATCAAGGATGCCGATCCTCTGAAGAATTCGCAGGCTGCTGATGTCGCCGAGAATTCTCTGCCGAGTCGACGCAAGCTGCTCGGAACCGCGGTCGCGGCAGTCGGTGCCGTGGGTTTTGCCGGCGCACTTGCGAACGGGCGTGCCTACGCGGTCAATTCTCCGTCCGGTCCGGGTGCTCTTCGAGTCGGTCGGCACCATCCGCATCCTTCGCGGCCGTCGGGAGGCGCGCTCGATCCGTCGTCCGTACCCAAGTACCGGACGCCGCTGTTCCTTCTCGGTGAAATGCCCAGCGAGGGCCGGGACTCCTACCGCATCGCGATCCGTCAGTTCCGACAGCAAATGCTGCCGAGCGGGATGCCGGCCACCACGGTCTGGGGTTACGGAGCCGTGGGCCACCAGCGGTCATTCCACACGCCGGGCCTGACCGTCGAAGCCCGTGTGGATCGGCCGATCTCCGTGACATGGGTCAACGACCTCGTCACCTCGCGCGGCCTCTATCTGCCCCATCTGTGCGCTGTGGACCCCACGTTGCACTGGGCGAACCCTCCCGGCGGAAGGGCCGGACGTGATTCGCGGCCCACCTTCTCGACCACTCCCGGGCCGTACACGGGACCGGTGCCCATCGTGACCCATCTGCACGGTGGGTACAGCAGAGAAGAGAGTGACGGATATCCCGAAGCCTGGTACCTGCCGGCATCTCGTGACATCCCTCGCGACCATGCCCGCGTAGGCACCTATTACGACCGGTTCGCCGAGCAGTTCCGCGACCGTTGCGGCGTCCGCTGGCGCCCCGGGTCGGCGACATTCGCGTACAACAATGACCAGCGCCCCGCAACTCTCTGGTACCACGACCACACTCTGGGCATGACCCGGGTGAACGTCTATGCGGGCCTTGCCGGTTTCTACCTGCTGCGAGGCGGACCTGCCGATCTCCCCTCGGGAGTACTTCCCGGGCCGGCCCCGGGGCAAGGCGGTGCGCACGGTGCTCGCCCCTACGAAATCCCCCTGGTGGTTCAGGACAAGTCCTTCAATGCGGACGGGTCGATTTTCTTCCCCAGCAGTCGCGGATACTTCGGGGACACCCCGCCGGATGGTCCCTGGATCCCCGGCACCGATATTCCGCCGATCTGGAACCCGGAGTTCTTCGGCACCACGATGGTCGTCAACGGGAACACCTGGCCGGTACTCGACGTGGAACCGCGGCGGTACCGCCTGCGCATCCTCAACGCGAGCAACGCCCGTACTCTCATCCTGAAGATCGCGGCTGACGCCACAGCCCCCCGCCCCGTCAGCCCCGCATTGCCCTTCTGGCAGATCGGAAACGACCAGGGATTCCTGCCGGCCCCGGTCCAGTCGGATCGACTCCTGTTGGCCCCCGCGGAACGCGCCGACGTGGTGGTCGACTTCACCGGCACCCCGGTCGGCACCGGGCTCTACCTGATCAATGAAGGCCCGGACGAGGCGTACGGCGGCGGCGTGCCGGTCACCGACTTCACGCCGGCGGATGTCACGACCACGGGGCAGGTCATGAAATTCACTGTCCTCCCCCTTGCCTCCACCGACACCAGTGTCCCGCCGTCACGGATCGTGCTCCCTCCGATCCCGGCGCTTCCCGAGAGCCAGGCGGTCCGGAAGCTGTCACTCAACGAAGAGGACTCCGCGTACTTCACCGGCGCGCCCACGATGGCCACGCTCGGAACAGTCACGCCAAGTGGCTCGGCCACCCCGCTCCTGTGGTCGGACCCGGTCACCGAGACGCCGGTGAAGGACGACACCGAAATCTGGGAACTGCACAACTTCACCCCCGACGCGCACCCCGTCCACATCCATCAGAGCGGATTCCAGGTCCTCGACCGCCAAGCCATCACGGGCGGCGCACTGTCACCCCCGCAGCCGGGGGAAGGCGGATACAAGGACACCGTGATCGCATTGCCGGGCAATATCACCCGCGTCAAGGTTCGCTTCGGCCTTGCGGGACGGTACGTCTGGCACTGTCACATCATCGACCATGAGGACAATGAAATGATGCGGCCGTTGCAAGTACGTGATCAGAGCGGCCGTTGAGGCCCTTTCAGCGGCGGCGGGGTGAAGGAAGCGGGAGCCTGACCCACGGAAGAGGAACGCACCGCCGTCGAGGACTGCCGGAGTGCCCTCGACCGCCTGCCCGAGCGCCTCGCCGAAGTGGCCACCCAGCCGGCCGGACCCCCGCGCGAGTTCCCGCCGCCGAATCCGGTCACCCCCTGCCGACCACCCCGATCGGCAGCAGGGGGACCGCGCCGGCGGAGCGATGCCCTTGGAGTTGACGAAGGGATCGTCACCGACGTCGTGCCCGGTGGGCACCCACCGGTACAGCGGGCCGCCCTCGGCGTAGTCGGCGGCGTTGTCCAGCCGGACCGTGTACCTGATGTGCGGCTTGAGGCCGCCGTCCACGTTCGAGCTCCAGCGCGCTGAAGTCAGGCCGGCACGAAGGTCGTCGTCGCCCCATTGGCGTCGGTCAGCGCCAGCACGGTGACACCGGTGACATCAGGTCCGATCTGCCAGCTGTAGGTGCGCGGTGGTCCGGGATCCACGAACTGGGCACCGGCGTTCTCGACCCGCTGCTCTTTGATCTTGGGAACCAGCGTGATCTGGTTCTGTCCGCCTTGGACGATGCCCTTCTCGTAGGTGATGTGGCGGTCTCCGCTCTGGCCGATCGACTCCTGGAGCTCGTAGGTGCCATCCGAGCTGAATGAGTAGTGAACCGCGCTGATGCCATCCGACTGGTATCCCCAGCCGCCCACCAGCTGGTCCGGCGTGGAGCCGCCCGACAGGTCAGGAGAGGCTGGCGAAGACGGGTTGCCCCCCACGGTGCTGTTGCCCGCACTCGGCTGTTCCGTGGCGGACGCTCCCTGACCAGCAGGGGTCGAGGTTGCTGCTGTGGGTGAGCCGGCCGGGACGGTCCGAGTGGTCGGTGACGCACCTGAGGCCCCGCCCTTGCCACCACCGCAGCCGGTCAGCACGAGCGCCGCGGCGCCCAGGCCCAGCACGGAAGCGGCACGCCTGCCGGAGGTCTTCGGACGGCCGGTCACCTGCGCTCCTTCACCGGGGGTGGACCTGATCTCTCCGACCGTCTCATCCGGGCCGGGAATCGGCACGCCGCGCGGGTCTGTTCGCCGGACGGGAGCATTCGGCTGCGGTGCACAGGAATCGTCGTACGGGCAGGTCACGACTGTCCGATCGGCCACCGTCAGATCGGCCAAGTCAATGCGGAATCCGGCGGGTCGGCGCAAGCCGCCCCGCTGTGCTGCTGTGCAGGGTCAGCGGCCCCCGCCCGGCCTTGCCGGGCGCCTGGGGCCGACTTGCCGTCGTCCTGGCTGTGCTGCCGTGCTTGGCTGCCCTGCCCTGCCCTGCCCTGCCCCGCCCTGCTCGGGCTAACTGACGGTTTCAAAATGATCTGCAGCTGCAGTCAAGGAAGATCATGATGTGAGAGCACGCTGATCCTCGCAAGCGAACGGAGCCGCATGGATGGCAGGGTCCCCTGGGGCATTTCAGTCGATCACGTTCGCGGCCTGGCGTGACCGGCCTCCTGGGCAGGACCGCGCCTCCAATCGGTACTACGTCACGCTGGCGGAACTCCTCGTGCGCCTCGGGAGCTTTGGGCTCGGCCTCGCTTGGAAGGTGCGGATCGACGATGCTCGACTGGTCACCAGGTTTGCCGAGATCGAGAAGGCTTCTTCCGGTGCCGGGATCGGCACCCTGGAGCTACTGGCCCTGGTCGCGCCGGATGTTCAGTTTGTCGACGGTGACTTCGCGGGGTATGCAGGGGACGAGCTGAGAGTGGTGCTGCGGGAGTTCGACAGCACGAGTTGGGACCTCTGCACCGCGGATGCCTCGGTACTCCGGGAGATCCGCCAGCACTACCCGGACGCGGTGCCGACTCCTGAGGATGTTCTCCAGGAGATCCCCTGGCCGACCACCCGGCGGGAGACGTGATCCAACGCTCCCACCGATCGTTTCTGGGCGAGTTGAACTGTGGGTCTTGCGCTCGGCGATCTTGATCTGCAGGGTGTCCAGCTGCGCGCTGATCTTGTTCCGAACGACCTGGGGGAGCGGGTGGCTCCGCTGCTGCCACCTTCTCCCGAACGACGCCACCGCCATCCCGGACGACTTCGCATCCCGGACAGGGCGGCTCTCGCCGGCATCATGTACGTGCTGCGGACCGGCGTTGCCTGGCCGCGACGTCCCTACCGAGACCGTGGGAGTAGCCCCTCGCCCCATCGACACCACCCACTCTTCGACAGCCCGACGCGAGCCGTTCGATTCCGACCTCGTCAGGGTGCTGGGGGAGTTGGTTCGTTTCGTGTCCACCGGGTGGTGTGATGGTGGATGATCGCGGTGTGAGTATGTGGTGGGAGACGCGCCGTACGGCCAGGTTGGCGGAGGTGGCGTACGCGCTGGAGTTCTTCGGCGCAGAGCCGGTGGAGGACCCCGGTGTCGGTGAACTAGCCGCCGTGGCCGAGGTCTTGGCGGGGGAGTACCGTGCCAGCGACCGTGGCTACGCGATACACCGTGCCGGCGACCTGTTGGACCGGGCCGCCACCGCCCTCCACGCCGCCGACCGCCTGCGTGGCACCGCCGTCCCGGTGGTCAGCCACCACCTGCGCCGCGCGGCCGTGGCCCTGGACGACGCCCGCGCTCGCCTGCTCGAGCGCCCCACCCCCTCCACATCGCCCCTGCCACCCCCCTGACCCACAACGGAGTCCGCGATGCCGTCCGCAGCCGCTGGCTGCGCCGGGCCGTCGGGATGCTGTTCGCCGGCGCCTGCTTCCGCTCGCCGGCGTCGTGGGCCGGGCCGGCTGGCCCGTGCCGTCCGGGACGGTGTCCGCCGCGCCCGGCCGGCCCGGTCACTCCGCCGACCGTTCGAGGGCGGGTACAGACGACAGGCGGGCGGCCTCGGCGGCAGCACCTTCTTCGGCCTACCGCTGATGGGAGGCCACCTCGATGACCACCACCTCGCTCGCCGCGCCCGGCCCGGACGACGGCGACCAGGCCGCCGACCACCCGACCGACCGCCAGGCGAAGGCCTCGCCCGGCCAGGGCAAGGAGCCCGGCAGTGGCACCCGCCAGGGCCGGGAGACCAGCGAGGCCACCAGCTTGCGTTTGGTCGGGACCGGCAGCATCAACGGGCCCAAGTCCTCTGCGGTGCGGGCCTGTACGCACTCGGGGCACTCCAGCCGGTCCGGCCGCGTCGGCGGCGTGGCTGATGCTGACTGACCAACGCCCCTCAACGAACACACGGCGGCGTTCGTCCAGATCGGGTTCATGCGGCGGCGTCGACGAGGGCTTGGAGCAGGCGCTGGGGGTCTTCGGCGAGTCGGTTGCAGACGTAGAGCCACCATTCCGTGCCGAAGACGACGTACTCGCGGGTGGGGTGGCCCCGCTCAGCCATGGCGTCGAGGCGGTCGGGCCCGAGGCCGAGGAGGGTTTCGAACTCCCAGGGGGCGCAGTCCTGGTCCTTCCGGCCGACGTAGTGGTCGATACGGTCGATCAGATCCCAGTCGTGGGTGGCGTAGGAGCACAGGTGGCCCGAGTCGGCCAGCTGCTCCGCGTACTTCAGGTAGGCCGCGGTCAGAGCCGGGGCTTCCCGCCGGTGGGCGATGGTCTCGGGTTCGAGGAAGGCGCCCTTGACCAGGCGGATGCGGCCGGGACGGGTGAGCAGTTCCGGTAGATCGTCCGCGGTGCGGTGCAGGCGTGCCTGGACGGTGATGCCCACGTGGTCGAAGCGCTCGCACAGCGTGCGGTGCAGGGCCAGCACCGCGTCGGTACGGTCGGAGCCTTCGGCTGAGATCATCATCTCCCGCCCGGTGGCGGCGGTGGCCTGGGCGATGCGGGAGGCGTTGGCGAGGGCGAGCTCTGCGTCGACGGCGAGGCCGATGTGGGACAGGTCGAGGGAGATTGAGCACTCGGGCGGCAGGAGCCGGGCGGCGGCGAGGAACGCGTCGGTCTCTTCGATAGCGCGCTGCGGGTCGCGGCAGCTCTCGCCCATGTACTCGACGTTCACGCGGTGGCCGGCGGCCAGGATCTGCTGCGCGCGGTCCAGGGCGTCGGGGAGGGTTTCGCCGGCCACGTACCGCCGGGCGACTTTGCGGGCCAAGGGGCCCAAAACGGGGTCGCCGGGGATGCGCCATTTCAGCTCCTCGTCGAGCGCCAGTGCGCGCAGGGCCTGGGCCGCCTGTGACGAGAGGGTGGCGTTGGTGGTGTGCGTGTGCCTGGTCATCCGGTGCCTAGCTGTTCGCGTGGTGGGGGGAAACGCCTGCGAGCCTTCCAGGACGGGGCACTCGCTGGGAGTGGCAGAAACGACGGATAGGCTGAAGTTCCTGCCACCGTCGTGAGAGGAGATCGGGAGCCCGTGCTTCGCGATGTCGCCGTCCTGGCCCTCCAAGGCGCCCACGCCTTCGAGTTGGGTGTGTTCTGCGAGGTCTTCGGCATCGACCGCGGCGACGATGCGCTCCCCGTCTACGACTTCGCTCTTGTCTCAGGAACCGGCGACAACGTGCCGATGCGGCACGGCTTCGAGGTGCGGACCCGGCACGGCCTGGAGCGACTGGCCTCGGCGGACCTCATCTGCATTCCGGCCTACGACCTGCACGTGCGGCAGCCGGACCACCTGGCCGAGGAGCTACGGGCCGCCGTCGAGCGCGGCGCCCGCGTCCTGAGCATCTGCACCGGGGCCTTCCTGCTCGGCGAGGCCGGGCTGTTGGACGGGCGGCGCTGCACCACCCACTGGCGCTACACCGACGAACTCGCCCGCCGCCACCCGCGCGCCCGGGTCGAGTCGGACGTGCTCTACATCGACGAGGACCCGGTCATCACCGGCGCTGGCACCGCTGCCGGCGTCGACACCTGCCTCCATCTGATCCGCAAGGAACACGGCAGCGCCGTCGCCAACGCGATCGCCCGCCGCATGGTCGCGCCCCCGCACCGCGATGGTGGCCAGCGCCAGTACCGCGAACGCCCCCTTCCTCGGCACGGGACAGGCTCCCTCGCCCCCGTCCTGGCCTGGATCGAAGCCAACCTCGACCAGGACCTGACCGTCGGGGCAATGGCCCGCCACGCCCATCTCTCCCCGCGGACCTTCGCCCGCCGCTTCCGGCAGGAGACCGGGACCACCCCGTTGCAGTGGCTCACCGGGCAACGCGTCCTGCTCGCCCAGCACCACCTGGAGACCACGGACGAGTCGATCACCGCCGTCGCCCACCGCACGGGCTTCGGCACCATCGACACCCTCCGCCACCACTTCGCCCGGCGCCTCGGCACGACGCCGCAGGCCTACCGGCGCACCTTCGGAGCCCCACCCACCAGCGGATGACCCGCCCAAGTCCACAGCTCCACAAGGCCCGCGCAGTGCTGTCGGCTCTCGTGAGCACCGAACAGCGCACTCGCCCAGCGCCTCGCGGAGTGCTGAACACTCAACCGTCCAGATTCGTGAACAGAGCCACGTGGGACAGTTCGGAGCCGGCCTGGCGGGCGACGACGTCCCCGATCGCTGCGGCCGCGGCCGCAGCCGCCAGGTCGAGCAGCCGGTAGGCGGTCGAGCGGCTCACCCCGAACTCGGCGCCCGCGTACGCGGCCCAGCCGCCGTCCCGAGCGCGGTCCACACGCGCGCCTGGTGCGCGGCGCGCACCCGTGCGGCCAGGACCAGGACGGCGGAGCGGACCTCCTCGATCGCGGCGCGCAGTTCCCCGGTCAGCCGCCGGGCCGCGGCCTGCGAAGCTGGGCCGGCGGGCTCCCGGTTTCGTTCGCGGCGCTCGCCCACACCCGACCCCTTCCCCGGACCGGGCGCCGGAACCGCGCGAAGGCCAGGCCGTCGGTTGTTGCGCGGTGCCCGGGCGCCCGGCCTGCTTGGGTTTCATCTCGGCCTCGTGTCGGTTGCCGGCCTCCGCCCAGTGGGAGTGGGCGTGCAGCTCAGCGGAGACCGCGCCGCTGACGGCGGACCCGCCCGCGGTCAAACTTCGCTGAGACGGGACACCGACCGCTGTCCCCTGACAGGTGATCTTGACCGCTTGCCGGCAAGCGGCGAGGCCCCTACGCGGCCCGGCCGCCCGGCACAGTCTCCGTCTTGGGCGCGGTGAGTCGGCCCCGTGGCGGATGGGACAGGCTCAGGTCACCCATTAAGCCCGATCAACAGGCTTCGATGTAGCGGATGCCCGTCCAGTCGCCGTGGGGGTCGCCGTAGGGGGCGCCCGGGGTCGTGAAGACGAGCTTCTTGTCGATGTTGTACATCTTGGCTTTGGTGCTGGTGGACTGGTTGTTGTACCAGGACCCGCCAGTCCTGGCCGCGACCGGCTGCATGTAGCAGTCCTTGAACTTGAAGGCCGGGCTGGTGTAGTTCGCACCCGCGTAGCCGCAGAAGTAGCCCTTCGGGCAGTCGGCCGGCGCCGCCGTGATGCGCGGGCCCGAACCCTGCTGCCCGGCGGCCGAGGTGGTGGCCTGGGCGGTGCCGGCCGCCGAGGCGGCGACGAGCAGGGCGCCCGCCACGAGGGCGGTGTGACGGAGCCGGGCGCGGCTGGTGGTGTGCCTCATCCGTTTTCTCCCTTTCTGGTCATCCGGTGCACTCCCTGTATGTCACCGGACGTAACCCACCGTAGAAGCGATGCTCGAGGCTTGTGAGCAGGTCCAAAGAAGAATGACCATCTGACAAAAGCTGCGTGACGTCTGTCCGCTCCGCCGTGGGGCGCGGGGCTGGTTCGCATGCTGATGCTGAGTACCGTCCGAGGGGCACCCGCGTGAAGCCGACCAGTTCGCGGATTCCTGGCGGGCTATGAAGGGGAACTGGATGGCCACTCGGGGTTGGGCGGGGCTGTGCACGACGCGTTCGCTCGGTCGAAGCCGTCGCCGACCGCGCCCGCGAACGCCTCGGCCCCGGCAGCATCGGCCGCGCCGCCCTATACGGAGCAGCATGACCGATCCGGTCGAGCGAGCTGGGGGAGACAGCCGGACCGACGCTCGATCTATCGGGAGTCTGGTGGCAGCGGACCGGCCGCGGCCACCCGCTGGAGGGCGTCCCGGCAGGCCAGGATCGCGGGGTGTCGGCTATGGCCGTGCCGTACCACGGTGAAGATGCGGCGAGAGTGCTGGCCGCGAGAGAGCTTGCGCAGGGTGACGGTGGGGGGTTGACCGCTCCAGACGAGGTCGGGGAGGAAGGCAGCGGCGTGCTTCTGCTCGACGAGGCGGAGGTGGAGCAGGAGGTCGGTCGTCTCGAACCGGACGTCGGGTTCGAAGCCGGCGTCGCGGCAAAGCGTCATGGCCCAGTACCGGGCGGGGGTGCCTGCGGGCTCCATCACCCAGGGGTGGTCGGCCAGCGAGCGCAGCGCCGCCAGGGGGCCGTCGCTGTCCGAGCTCGTGCCGGGGCTTGGCAGGGCGAGGTGCAGCGGATCGTCCAGGAGGTGTTCCTGGTGGAGTTCCGCGGACCGGGGGTTGGGATTGCCGGGGTACTCCTCGGCGAGGACGAGGTCGAAATCGCGGGCCTGTAGAGCGGCAAGCGCTTGTTCGGGTTCCATATGGGTGAGGTGGACCCGGAGGTGGGGGTGCTGGTCGCGGAGCAGGCCGAGCGCGGCGGGGACCAGGGCGAGGGCGGCCGTCTGGAACGAGGCGATGCGCAGGGTGCCCGTCAGTTCGGTCAGGGAGGCGGCGATGTCCGCCTCCGCGCGCTCCAGGCGTTCGAGGACCGCTTCGGTGTGGGCGACAAGGATCTCGGCCTGCTCGGTGAGGCGCACCCGGCGTCCGACCGGTTCCAGGAGCGGGACGCCGACCTCGGCTTCCAGCTGGGAGAGCTGCTGGGAGACGGAGGAAGGGGCGTAGGACAGGGCCGCGGCGACGGCTGCCAGGGTGCCGCGGTGCTTGAGTTCCCGCAGCAGGCGCAGCCGGTGCAGGTCGAACACGGGCATCCCCTCTCCGGCGCCGGCGCAGCTGGTGGCCGAATGGTCAGTTTTCCTGATGAGTATAGGTCGGAAAGATCTGCTGGACCGATGAGAGGAGGCGGCTGATCATGGACTCATGTCTGAGCACTTCCTCTTCCCGCCCGCCGTTCCGTGGTTCACGCGGCCCGGCGCCCGTGCCTGGCGGTGCGATCCCGCCCCCGCCGAGGTGCGGGGCTTCCACGCCTCGCTGCCCGACTACGCGCCCACCCAGTTGACCGAAATTCCCTCACTGGCCCATGAGTTCGCGGTCGGCCGGGTGTTCGTCAAGGATGAGTCGCACCGGCTCGGCCTTCCTGCGTTCAAGGCGCTCGGAGCGTCCTGGGCGATCCACCGGGTCCTCGCCGCGCGCGCAGCGAGCGGCGTGCAGCCAGGAGCGGTCACCTTGGTGACCGCAACCGACGGCAACCACGGCCGGGCGGTGGCCCGCACGGCGCGACTGCTCGGGCAGGACGCCCACGTCTTCGTCGCGCAGGGCGTTCATCCGCAGGCCGTCGCCGCCATCGTCGCCGAACAAGCCAAGGTCACTGAGGTCCCGGGCACCTACGACGAGGCCGTGCGGATGGCGGCCGAGGCGGCTGCGGGGCCCGACGCGGTCCTGGTCCAGGACACCGCCTGGCCGGGCTACGAACAGATCCCGGGGTGGATCGTCGAGGGCTACTCCACCCTCTGCGCCGAGATCGACGAACAACTGGCGGGGCAGGGAATCGCCGAAGGCCCCGACCTGGTGTCCATCCCGGTGGGGGTGGGGGCCCTGGCGCAGGCGGTGATCACCCACTACCGCAGCCGCCCGTCCGGGCAGGCGCCGGCGCTGCTGTCGGTGGAGCCCGAGGCCGCGGCCTGCGTGCTGGAGAGCCTCACCCGCGGTGAACCCGTCAGCGTCACCACCGGGGACACCACCATGGCCGGGTTGAACTGCGGTACCCCGTCCAGCATCGCGTGGCCCTACCTCCACGGCGGGCTGGACGCCGCTGTCGCTGTCGCGGACCGCGACAGTGCCCGCGCGGCAGCCGATCTCGCAGCGGGTGGCGTCGCCTCGGGTCCTTGCGGCGCCGCCGCCCTCGCCGGTCTGCGCACCGCGCTCACCGGGGCGGGCGCCGAGGCACGCCGCACCGCGCTGGGGCTGGGCCCGTCCTCAGTGGTCGTGCTGCTCAGCACCGAGGGCACTGCAGCCAATCCGCGCACCGTTACCGGCCACTGAGCCCGCAGGACCTCAACTCCCCGCCCACGCCACCGTTTCCGACCAGCCCCGGGAGAAGGCACATGAACAGCCCCGCCCCCGACAGTCCCTGATGGATCTCGCCGAGTTCGGCGCCTACAGCGACGAGCGCACGGGCCATCTTCGTGCGCGGCGAGTGCGACGGCATCAGCCACAACCCCCGCGAATACTCGGCCCCGAGGCATGCGCCCACGGCGTGGACGTCCTGGCCACCACCCTCCTGCGCCTGGCGAACCAGGACCGACCGCCGCACGGCCGGCAGACGACCAGGGGGAGGACACGGTGCTCGGCAAGCACCGGGACACCCTCCACTCTCAAGGCCTCGGTGCGCACCCCAGGCAGCCTCGCCACGCCCGGAAGGACATCATGTTGCCCGAGACACCCTCCACTCCGGCAGGCCTGCTGGCCCGACTGGTCGCCATCGACTCCGTCAACCCCGACCTCGTCCCCGGCGGGGCAGGCGAGGGCATCATCGCTGACTACTGCGGCCAGTGGCTGGCCGCCCGCGGCTTCGAGGTGCATCGGCTGGAGAAGGGCCCGGGCCGGCCCTCGCTCGTGGCGGTCGTCCGCGGCACGGGCGGGGGCCGGTCCCTCATGCTCAACGGCCACCTCGACACCGTCAGTCTCGCCGACTACGACGGCGACCCGCTCGACCCGCTGGTCCGTGACGGCCAGATGCACGGCCGCGGCACCTTCGACATGAAAGGCGGCATCGCCGCCATGATGGTCGCCGCCGCCCGCGCCACCGTCCGCAGTCCGCTGCGCGGCGACGTCATCCTCGCCCTGGTCGCCGACGAGGAGTACGCCAGCTCCGGCACCGAGGAAGTCCTTCGATCGTTCACCGCCGACGCGGCCATCGTCACCGAGCCGAGCCACCTCGAAGTCACCCTCGCTCACAAGGGCTTCGCCTGGTTCGACATCGAGATCGCCGGGCGCGCGGCCCACGGCTCACGGCCCGAGCTCGGCATCGACGCCATCGCCAAGGCCGGCCACTTCTTGGTCGCCCTGGAGGAGCTGGGACAGCGCCTCGCCCGGGGCCCGGCACACCCACTCATGGGCACCGGCACCGTGCACGCCTCCATGATCCACGGCGGCGAGGAACCCTCCACCTACCCCGCACACTGCCGCATCACCCTGGAACGGCGCACTGTCCCCGGCGAGACCGCGGACAGCGTCGAACAGGAACTCACCACCGTTCTCGACCACCTGACCGCAACGGTCCCCGACTTCGGCTACCGAATTCAGCGCGGACTGCACCGCGAGCCGTTCGAGGCCGACCCCGAGGCACTCATCGTCCGGACCTTCACCCGCCACGCCGAAGCCGTGCTCGGACGCCCGCCAGTCGTGCGTGCCGAGCCGTACTGGACCGACTGCGCCCTGCTGGACCGCGCGGGCATCCCCTGCCTGCTCTTCGGGGTCGACGGCGAAGGCGCGCACGCGGCCACGGAGTACGTCGACCTCGCCTCGCTCGACCGCCTCAGCGAGATCCTCACCGCCACCATCACGGACTTCTGCTCCTGAGCCCGCCGCCGGGCCCGGGAGAACGAGCCGGCAGGCCACGTAACGCCGCGGTTTGTGCGGGACTGCGGGATCCGGACAGGCGCCGCCACCGCCACCGCCACCGCCGCCGTCGTCGTCTCGCAGTACGCGTACGACGAGCAGGGCCGGCTGCGCGAGGTCTGGGACCCGCGGACCCTCCGGCTTCCCCCGGGCACCGTCCAGTACCTCGGCGCCGCCCTCATGCCTGCCGCAGCGATCGTGCGCATTCGACGAAGGCACGCCCTGATGCCGGGGAAGCCGGGCATCACGCGGGGGGATCACGGCGGGTCGAGTGGTGTGACGCGGGGCCGGCCCGGAAGGTGGCCCGGTAGTCCGCGGGGGAGGTGCCGACGTAGCGGTGGAAGGCCGCGCGGAAGGCGGCGGGGCTGCCCAGACCGCTGAGGTGGGCGACCTGTTCGACGGGACTGGTGGTCGTCTCCAGGAGTTCGCGGGCCCAGTCGATGCGGGCGGCGCTCAGCCAGGCCATCGGCGCGGTGCCGGTCTCCTGCTGGAAGCGGCGGATGAACGTGCGGCGGGACATGTGCGCACGCTGGGCCAGCTCGTCCACGCTCTGGCGGCGGGCGAGGTTGTCGAGCATCCAGGCGCGAAGGGGCGCGAGGCTCTCTCCGCGGGAGGCGGGCCGGAAACGCTCGATGAACTGCGCCTGGCCGCCGGAACGTTGGGGCGGCGCGACGAGCGCGCGGGCGCGGGCGTTGGCGGCCGCGGCGCCGTGGTCCCTGCGGATGACGTGCAGGCACAGGTCGACGCCCGCGGTGACCCCAGCGGAGGTGAGGACGTCACCGTCGTCGACGTAGAGCTGGTTCGGCCGGACATCGATCCTCGGGTACAGGCGTTGCAGCTCAGCGGCATCTTGCCAGTGGGTCGTCGCCGGGCGCCCGTCCAGCAGCCCGGCTGCCGCCAGGGCGAACGCCCCGGTACAGATCGACACCAGCCGCGCTCCGCGCTCGTGCGCCGACCGGATTGCCGACAGCGCGGCAGCGGGAACCGGGCCGTCCGGACCCTCGTAGCCGGGGACGACGACGGTATCGGCGTCCCGCAGCGCCTCCAGCCCGGTGGACGTGCCCACCGTGAACCCGCCGCTGCACACCGGTCCGGCCGACGGATCGGTGCAGACGGTGACCCGGTAGTGCGGGTCCGACCCGAAGATCTGCACCGGAATTCCGAGGTCGAGTGGGAGGACCCCGGGCAGGGCCAGCACCGCGACCCGGTGCCCGTCATCCGCCAACATGGCACGATCCTAGCGGTGATCGGCCTGCATGCCACTGTCGGAGGGGAAGCACGCTTCGTAGCCTGCGCTCATGGAACTCTCACTCGACCTGCCCACCGGCCCCCTGGCCGAGGCCGTCCTCTCCACCGCGCGTGCTTCCGAAACCGCGCCGATCGTCAACCACAGCGTGCGCAGCTTCCTCTTCGCTCAACTCCTCGCCGACCACGAAGGATGCCTGACGGACACCGCCTACGACCGCGATCTGCTGTTCGCCGCGACCGTCCTGCACGATCTGGGCACGGGCAGCCTCGCCAAGGGCGGTGCCCGGTTCGAGGTGGAAGGCGCGGACCTCGCGGCGGACCTGCTGCGGCGGCACGAGGTCCCCGAGGCGGACGTCGACCGGGTCTGGGAGGCCATCGCCCTGCACACCTCGCCCGGCATCGCCGAGCGCCGCGGCCTGCTGTGCTACCTCACGCGCGCGGGCGTGTGTGCCGACTTCGGCCGTGACGCGGAGATCACCGCCCGGTGGGAGAAGCAGATCCACGCGGCCTACCCCCGCCTGGCCATGGTTCGCTCACTCGTCGACGCGATCGTCGAGCGAGCCGCCCGGTCGGACGCCGCCGCTCCCCGCTACTCGTTCGGCGGGGAACTCCTCCGCGAACGCCGGGCCGACGGCGTGACCGGCCTGGAACTCGCCACCGCTGCCGCCTCCTGGGGAGAGTGAGCGGCCCCAGCGGCATGCCGGCTCAGTCGGGGATGACCCCGCTGCACCGGCTCCTCCGTGGCGGGGACACGCCGGCCGTGCAGGACCCGGTCAGGGGGCTCGGCCCGGTTGGCAGTCGACCGAGCTACGACACGCTGACCGTGCACATGCTCGACAAGGTCCTTCGCGAGGAGACCGCACGCCTCGGCCTCTGGATCGACACCTCGCTCCAGACTCCCGCCGAGACCGTGGACGAGATCCTTGCCCGCGCTTGGACTGAGGCCCGCATCGGAGAACCACCAGCGTGAAGTTCCACGAACGACTGGAGCTGGCCCTGTACAGCAGCCGACCCGCGCGACCTGGGCCGCCCGGTCCTGGACTCCCCGCTGGTGCGCGGCTCGATGTGGCTGCGCTGGAGCGGCCACGACGGTATCCGCACCCTCCATCACGGGGCAGGCCTGGCCCGGGGCTGGGTGGAGAAGGACGTGGACGGCCTGGACGGCTGGGTGGCCCTGGTCGAAAGCAGGATCGTGCGCAGTGCCCGCCAGGGCCTCGCCGTGCCGGAGCCCGTCGTGCACGCCGAGGTGTGGGAGGCCGGCACCTCCGCGTCCGTGGGCTCCGTCGCCGATTCGTACGACAACGCGATGGCAGAGGCCCTGAACGGCACGTTCAAGGCCGAACTGATCGACATCAAGGTACTTGGCGGGACTTCGACGAGGTCGAACGGGCCGTCTTCCGGTGGGTCGCGAGTCGCAGGGGGTGGGCGCCCATACAGGCGCCCACCCCCTGTCGTTTCCCACACCGCGGCGGCCGGCACCAACAGCCTCACGGACCGTCGGGCCGCGTTCAACGAGTTCAAGGCCCGTACCGGCCAGGACGGCGAGGAGTGCGGCATCCTCTGCAACGCCCGGCTCCTGTCGGAAGGGATCAGACTGTCAGTCCGGTGATCTGCTCGACGAAGGTCGGCCCGCCCACACAACGTCGGCGCGGTGGTGGTCGGCCGTCGCGTATCCGACGACCTCACGGCCGGAAGGAGCGCTACAAGGTCGAGCCGGGATCGAGGGCACGATCTCGCAGGCCGTCCAACGTTGCGGCCTGCGTAGATCCCGCTACCAGGGCCGGGCGAAGACCAGCCTCCAGCACCAGCTCACCGACGCCGCCATCAACCTCGCTCGCATCGACGCCCACCTCACCCAAACACCCCGGGCCCGCACCCGCACCAGCCACTTCGCAGCACTTCGTTCCGCCGACCGACCGGTCGGCGGGGCGAAGCAGGGCCCGAATTAATCAACAGTGTCCTGACCATCCCTTCGGGCCCCGGCTCTTTCAAGATCCGTCCCAAATTCCCAGACGCTTGAGCCGACGCTGCCGGAGCCGCTCTGAGACGGCCGTGAGACCAAAGACGAGCCCCATGAGCAGCCCGCATATCACAGCAATCAGGGGATCATCCGGCTCCTCCTCGCGCGACAGCGACAAGCCGAGAAGGGTGAAGGGCACAGCGGCACAGAGGCCGGTGCCGATCGGGTGTCGGGCCACCCACTTCTGGATCCACGTCGGATGCCGCTGCCCACCCAGGGCCCGGTCCCAAGCCCAAAAACCGTCCGCCAGAGACCGCCGCCAGTTCGCCACGGAAGAAGGATATGGCAGCCGATCGGCTGCCCGCTGGGCGCGCTTGCGGTGTTCAGCCTGACGTTCCGCCGTCACGCCGAGAGGGTGCCCGACGCTCCTCTGGCCTTTCGGCCCACCGGCTTTCGCTTCTTGAATCATCCTTCTCCCGCCGGGGAGTTCAGCTCTCCTTGCGGTCGGCCTACCAGGCTCATCGGCCTGGACCTCGACGGGGTTTCCACGTTCCGCACCAGTAAGACGCGACTGGAGTGGGCGCCCCCTCTACCCCGGGTCCAGCGGTGTCCTCCCTCCGGGCTCAGCTACCCGAAGGTCGCTTGGCGCCTTCCAGCACCGGGTCCTGTGACCGCCGCCAACACGCCATCGACGCGGTCTTAAAGTCACGAGGCATCATCAAGGGTTCACTTGCGTTCGCCCGTCCAGCCTTCCCCTCACCTGTTGCACCCCGATGGCCAGGACACTCTTGGGCTTGAACGCTCCGCTTCACACCCCGCCGTTGCCAGCGACGCATGGCAGCGCGGGGACGGGCCTTTGACACTGGCCCGAAGTTCAGCCGCTCGATACCTCCTTCACGTGGCTGGACTTACTTACCTGGAGCGACTTCGTGTCGCACACTGAGCACTTCAGTTGGCGAGTGAGCGCATGAGCTGGCGGGGAGGGCGCTCAGTTTCGCCCTGGCACGAGCAGAGGAGACGGTGAGGGGGGTGGGATCGGGCGTTTACTCCGCTCCCTGAGGCGCACCCGAGGGACCGTCCAGCCACCCCCCTTTGCCCCGGGCCGCCCATGGCGGACACTCCGAGTCGAAGCCGGAGCGGGCGTTCCCACCTTAGCCCTCCCCACTGCCAGCACACTGCGCCCCGACCTGCGGACTGACAATCCTCCGCCCGCCAACAACAACGCTTAGTGGTCGGCTCTCGAAGTCCTTCGGGGGTTGAACCTGACCGGCCCGGGGATCGGACAACCAAAGGCTTACCCGAAACCGATGTCAAAACAATGGAATGCCACTGTTTTGAATCGACATAAGGCGATATTTACCAATGCAGGCGATCCCGATCCTGTTCCCCACCCTGGAGCTCCTGGTCCAGCGCGGCACCCCTGGGGGTTCCCACGCGGGGACTGCCCACGGCGAGGACGGCGGCGACCAGCATGCTGGTGCTGGTCCCGGGCGGAACTGCTGATGGCGGTCACCGCCGGGCCCACGATGGCGCTGTGGGTCCTGGCCCCGGCCACCTGGCTCACCAACCTGGGCTCACTGGTGGCCTCGGCCTCGGTGGCCGAGACCATCCTCTCCCACGCCCCGCCCGGTCGGTCCGGTGCCGTCGCCTCCGTCCAGCCGGCGTTCGGAATGACCGGCTACGCCCTCGGCCCCGCCGTCTACCTCCTGCTGTTCAAGCTCTTCTTCCGACGGCAGTGGCTCAACGACCCCGATGCGCGCGGCCTGTCGGAGACCCAGGCCGCCCAGGCCGTGGACGCGACCCGAAGTGCGGTGGCCCACGCCGTAGCAGCCGGCCGACCGCGGGCGGCACGCGCACAGGGTGACCCCACGGACGGACGGGGGCGGCCCTGGGGCGGTGCGGTGAGGGGGCCGGTGGCCTTCGGGTGCCGGTCGGGCGCGGCCCGGCGGACCGGGACGCCGCGCCTTCGCCGGCCACCCCGATCCCGACGGCCGTCGCCGCGGTGCTCGCGAGTGCCGGATCCGTCCGGTACCGGCCCCCGGGAGACCTCGTGCGGGCGGCCCGGGCCGGCCTACCGTGACGGGGTGAGCGACGAGACGAACGGGTGCACCGGGCGGGTCCTGGTCCTGGTGCTGCCCGAGGTGAATCTGTTGGACCTCGGTGGCCCTGTGCAGGTGTTCGACGCCGCGGCGCATTTCGGCGGCGGCTACCGGCTGGAGTACGTCGGCGAGACAGACGCTCTGCGGTCCGCCCAGGGCCTGCGGCTGGCCGGTCTGGCACCGCTGCCGACGAAGCGGCCGACGGCCGGTGACCTGGTGCTCGTACCGGGGCCCCGGCTGACCGGATCCGACCGGCTGGTCGAGCCCGCCGTGGTGCGCTGGGTCCGTGAGGCCCACGACGCGGGTGCCCGGGTGGCGTCGGTGTGCAGCGGTGCCGCCGTCCTGGGGGAAGCGGGACTGCTGGACGGCAGGTGGTGCACGACCCACTGGTCGCTCACCTCGGCGATGCGCGAGCGGTACCCGCGGGCCCGGGTACGCGAGGCCGCGCTCTACGTGCACGACGGGCGGATCAGCACCAGTGCGGGGATCTCGTCGGGGATCGATCTCGCGCTGTCCCTGGTCGAGCGGGACCGCGGCCCGGAACTGGCCGCGCGGGTCGCCCGCGAACTGGTGCTGTACCTGCGGCGGGACGGGGACGCGACGCAGATCAGTCCGTTCCTGCGGCACCGCGACCACGTCCAGCCCGCGGTGCACCGGGTGCAGGACCACCTGGCCCAGCACCTGGACGCCTCCTTCACCCTGCGGGAACTCGCCGGCGTCGCCGGGCTGTCCCCGCGCGGTCTGACGCGGGCCTTCACCGCGGTCACCGGCATCACCCCGTTCGCCTACCAGCGGCGACTGCGCCTGGAGCGGGCCCGCTGCCTGCTGTCCGGCACCGATCTGACGGTGGAGGCGGTCGCGGCCCGCTGCGGCTTCCGCGACGCGCGGCAGCTGCGCCGGGTGGTCGCCGATGCCTTCGGAGTGCCTCCCTCGCGGCTGCGCGCACCGCTGCGGCCGACCGCCTGACGGACCGGCCCCGCGTCAGGGCCGTCGCCCCCTGCCTCCCCGGCCTCCTCCGCTTTCGCGTCTCCACGGGTCTCCCCGTTTCCCCGAAGCCGTTTCCACCAGGGCCGACGGCACCACACCGCCGATCGATGCCCGGATTGTCGAGGTATGTGTTGTCCGAAGTGAGTTCCGAGACGGGTTCCGGCGCCGAGGCGCGCAAGGGGCACCGGGCCCTGCGCCGTATCGGCTGGGTACTGCTGTCCGCGGCGCTGTCCGCGGCGTCCTTCGCGGGGATCGCCTTCGCGGGGGTGAGCGCGTCGATGGCCGACAGCTTCGCCGCCGCCCCCCGCGGATCCGGTGCCAGGGCGTGGCCGGCCGCCCGGCCGGTGCCACCCGGCCGGATCACGGTGGCGGTCGCGGTCTCCAACGCGGGCTCGGTGGCCACCGACGTACTCGCGCCCTACCAGGTGTTCGCCCAGTCGCGGGAGATGTTCGTCTACACGGTGGCCGCCGAACGCCGTGTCAGCCCGCTGTCCGGCGGCGCCCATCTGCTGCCCGACCACACGCTGGCCGAGGTGGCGGACGCCACCCTGCCGGAACCCGACGTGGTGGTCGTGCCCGCGGTGAGCGACCCCACCGGCGCGGGCGAGGAGGGCCTGCGCCGGTGGATCGTCGAACGCCACCGCAAGGGCGCCCGGATCCTCGGGGTGTGCGCGGGCTCCGAGCTGCTGGCCGCCTCCGGTCTGCTCGACGGCCGCGACGCCACGTCGTTCTGGTCCAACATCGGCTCCCTGGAACGCAGTTATCCCAAGGTCAATTGGAAGCGCGGGCAGCGCTACGTCGAGGACGGGCGGGTCACCACCACCGCAGGCGTCACCTCCGGCACCGTGGGCGCCCTGCGGGTGGTCGAGGAACTGGCGGGCCAGACGGAAGCGACCCGTATCGGCACCGGGCTGTCCTACCCCGGCTGGACTCCGGACGGACCGACCGCGATACCGGCCAACCACCTCGCCCTCGGCGACCTGCCGTACGCCCTCAACGCCGCGTTCCCGTGGCTGCGCCCCACCACGGCCATCGGCCTGGTCGACGGGGTCGAGGAGATCGACGCGGCCGCGGCCCTCGAAGGGTACGGCGGAGTCTCCTTCGCCACCCGCACGGTGGTGATCGGCGCCGGCGACACCGTGACCACCCGCCACGGCCTGGTCCTCGTCACCCGGCCGGCGACGGGGGACGCCCACGGCGCGGACCGCTTCGTGGTGCCCGGCGTCAAGGACGCCTCCGGCCTGGGCACCGCACTGAGCGGCTGGGCCCGCCGCAACGGGCTCACCCCCGAACTGCCCGACGGGGGACGGCGCTCCGGGGAGTTCGGCTTCGATCCCGTCCTGCGGGACCTCGCGGAGCACAGCGACCGCCGGACGGCGCTGGCCACCGCGAAGTTCTCCGAGTACCCCTCGGCCCACCTGGAACTGACGGGCGCGCCCTGGCCCTGGCGCTCCACCCTGCTGGCCGCGGCGACGGTCGTCCTGAGCGTGGGAGTGGGGCTGGCACCGACGGCCACACGCCGGGCGATGCGACGACGGCGCCTCCCACGGCGTCCCGCGGCGTAGTCCCCGAACGCCCTGAAACACGCCGGCGCCCGGCGCCGGCCTGCACATCGTCCAGCAGGTCTCGACCGCCTGGAACACCAGTCCCACGGGCCGGGGCAAGGACGTCTGCTCAGCAGCACGGGGCTGCACGGCCCCGGCCTTGTGATCAATTACCGGGTTTCTGCTTCGTGCTTGAGGTTGGTGACCCAGTGGTGCAGGGAGTTGTCCAGGGCCGTCTGCAGGGCGGCTTGGTTTGCGGTGACGGGTTCCCCGGTCCAGGACTCCTCGGTGTGGACGAGGACGCCGTCGCGGGTGGGGGTGAAGGTCCAGACGTGGACGGCGGTGATGCCCTGGGCCGGGCCGCCCCAGGCGAGGCGCTTGCCGGGCTCGACCTGCTTGACGGTGGAGGTGATGTCGAGGCCTTCGGTGCTCCAGCGGAACGTCGAGCCGGGGCGCAGTCGGCCGGGGGTGTCCTTGGTGACGGTCTCGACGTTGGGCTGCCAAGTGGGCCAGTTCTCGACATCGGTCTGGATGTTCCAGACGGTGTGCAGCGGGGCGTGGATGAGGATGTCGGCGCGGGTGATGACCGGGGCCTGTTCGTTGATCTGCACGTCGGTGCGGTGGGCGGCCGCTGCGGCGGGTGTCGGGTCGGTGGTGAGGGCGGATGCGGCGGTGGGGACAGTGAGGAGTAGTGCGAGGGTGAGGGCGGTGGTGGTGGCTGCGGCGGGTGCGCGCATGGCTGTGCTCTTTCCTTGAAGTGGTCTGGCGGATCCCGGGGGCGGCGGGCGCCCCCGGGGGATTCCGCTCGGGTGAAATCAGAGGGTGCTCTCGGGAATCCAGGAGCCGTGGATGCCGGCGGTGACGCGGCGAGGGAGGTGGACGGTGGCGACCTTGTCGAGGTCGGCCGCGTCCAGAACGAGCAGCTGGGAGGCGTCCTGCTTGAGGTCGGAGACGACGGTGAGCAGGTAGCCGTCGTCCTCCCGGGTGCCGCCGGTGGTGGGGACGAACACCGCCTCGCTGGGCAGTCGCGCGTCCCCAGCCTGGTGGATGCGCCGCTCACCCGTGGCACGGTCGTACTTGACGACGCCGTAGCCGCCGAAGCCGTTCCGGTCGGGGAAGGAGATCGCGTACTGGTAGCGGTTCTCGATGCCGAGGAAGTCCTCGTTGAGGGTGGGGAACTCGATGGCGAGGTCGTCGACCACTTCCTCGTCGACTCGTCCCGTGGTCAGGTCGATGGTCCAGCGGCGGTTGTAGGAGCGGTTGTTGGGCTCGCTGCCGCGGCCGGGCGAGCCGACCCACCAGTTCCAGGAGAGCTGGAAGCCCTCTCGGTCGACGGTCGGGCCCTCCAGCACGATGTGGCCTTGGCCGTCCTCGTAGGCGTTGGCGACGTGCAGCATGTTGCCGGGTTCGATCGGGAACCAGCGGATCGCGGCGGTGCCCTGCGCTCCGCGCGGCATGACGCCGATCCGGGCCGGCTGCTCGTCCTGCCAGGAGTAGGGGATGCCGGAGTGCTCGGTGGGGTCGAAGGTGACGGTGCCCTCCACGAAGACCACGTGGTTGCGGGTGATCGCGAAGTCGTGCTTGAGCGCGGCGCTGGCGCCGGGGATCTCTGCGCTGTGGGTGATCCGGCCCTTGGCGTCGGCGACGTAGTACACCAGGTAGGGCGGGAAAGGCGAGGAGCCGAAGAAGTGCAGCTCGCCGGTGACCGGGTCGCTCTTGGGATGCGCGGTCATCGCGCTGCGCAGCTTGCCGTCGAAGTCGTAGGCGCCGACGGTGTCCAGGTCAGGCGTGAGTTCGAAGGGGAAGTTCGCCTCGCAGAGGGCGAGCAGCCGGCCGGCGTGTTCGATCACGTGGGTGCCGGCGGTGGAGGCGGTCAGGTCGGGGCCGTTCTCGGTCATGTAGGGGGCGCCGTCGAGCGCGGGGGTGCGCACCCAGCGATTGCGGTACCACTCGGCGCGGCCCTCGCGCAGCCGGATGCCGTGCACCATACCGCTGCCCTTGAACCAGTGGGCGGGGGTGACGCCCGGCTTCGGGTTGTGGCTGTTGCGGACCAGCCGGCCGGTCAGCTCCGGGGGAAGGGTGCCTTCGACGGTCAGGTCGGTGGCGGTCAGTTCGTCGACGGCGGGGGTGTAGTGGCCGGTCAGATAGGGCTTGGCGGTCATGCTCGTGGTCCTCGTGTCTCCAGTGCGGAAAAGGGGGGAAGGCGGCGGGGTCAGGAAAGCTTCTCGGCGCGGTTCTTGAGGCAGGTGAGCCAGTCCTCCAGGGAGGTGCGCAGGGCGGCGGCGAGCTGGTCGGTGGAAGCGTCGACCGGCGCGCCGCTCCACGACTCCTCGGTGCGGACGACGACACGGTCACCGCTCTGTTCGAAGGCCCACACGTGGACGCCTTCGATGCCGTGGGCCGGGCCGCCCCAGACGATCCGGGCGCCGGGCACCAGCTCGTGGACGGTGGAGGTGATCTCCATTCCGTGGGTGCGCCAGGTGAACGAGGCTCCCTCGGCGAGCGGGCCCTCCAGGCGGGCCTGGTCGATGTCGGGGTTCCAGACCGGCCAGTCGTAGATGCCGGTGAGCAGTGACCAGACGCGTTCCAGGGGGGCGTTGATCTCGGTGGACAGGCGGACGATGACGGGTGCGCTCTCGTCGATGGTGAGCATGGGCGTTTCCTCTCGGCGGTCAGTGCGAAGGGTTGATGCGGGTAGGGGAGGTGAAGTGAGGGGGCGCCGGGCAGTCAGCGGCGGGCGGGGACGGCGGGCTCCTCGATGGGCGTGCGGCGCGGCCGGTCGGCGGTGGGTGTGCGGCGCACCAGCAGGGCAGCGAGCAGGGCGGTGCCGGCCAGGACGGCTGAGCCCAGGGCGAAGGCGGTGCGGTAGCCGGAGGTCAGCGCCTCCAGCGGCGGCTGGTGGCCGCTGGCGCGGGAGGTGGCGGATCCGGCGAGGGTCGCCAGGACGGCGAGCCCGACAGCGCCGCCGACCTGCCGGGTGGTGTTGGCCAGGCCACCCGCCAGGCCCGCGTCCGATCCGTCGACGCCTGCCACGGACAGGCTGGTGAGCTGGACGAAGGCGACGCTCAGGCCGAGGCCGATCAGGACGCTGGGGCCGAGCACGTCGGTGAGGAAGGTGCCGTCCGCGCCGATGCGGGACAGCCACAGCATCCCGGCCGCCTCGGTCAGCAGCGCGGCAACGAGCGTGGCGCGCCCGCCGGTCCGGCGGGCGAGGGCGGGGGCGAGGGCTGCGCCGAGCATGTTCGCGATGGCGAGGGGGAGTTGGCCCAGGCCGGTGTTCAGCGGGTCCTCGCCGAGGACCTGCTGCTGGTAGAGCGGCAGGAAGAAGAACAACGCGATCCACACCGAGCCGAACAGGCCCGTCAGCAGGTTGCCGACCGTCACGTCGCGGGCGGCGAACAGCCGCGGCGGCACCAGGGGGGAGGCGCTGGTGCGCTCGACCCGCCAGAACACCACGGTGAGCACGGCGGCGGCGCCGAACGCGGCCAGCACCCAGGTGTCCGTCCAGCCCGAGCGGCGGGCCGTGGTCAGGCCCCACACCAGGGCGGTCAGGGCGAGGACGCTCGCGACGGTCCCGGCCCAGTCGAACCTGGCCCGTTCCGCCCGGCCCGCAGCGGGGACGCACACGGCCGTCGCCGCCAGCACCCCGAAGCTGCCGATCGCCACCGTACGGAAGATCCACGGCCAGCCCCACGTCTGGGTCAGCAGCCCGCCGAGCACCACCCCCGCCGCACCGCCCGCCCCCGACACCGCGCCCCAGACCGCCAGTGCCCGGCCGCGGGCCGGGCCCGGCGGATACAGGCCCACCGCGAGGGCGAGGGCCGCCGGGGCGACGGCCGCCGCACCCGCACCCTGGACGGCCCGCGCGGCGATCAGGACACCGGGCGAGGTTGCCAGCGCGGCAATTGCGGAGGCGACCCCGAAGACCCCCAACCCGGCCAGCAGGACGCGGCGCCGTCCCAGAAGGTCGGCGGCCCGCCCGCCGACCAGCAGCAGCGCCCCGAACGCCAGGCCGTAGGCGTTGACCACCCACGTGGTGGCGGAATCGGAGAGGCCGACGCCGTCACGGATCTGCGGCAGGGCGACGTTCACGATCGAGGTGGCGAGCATGACGGTGAACTGGGCGGTGGCCAGCACCGCGAGGACGGTGCCACGGGACGCACTGGGCATGGGAACTCCAGGAACGGGGCTGGGGGAACAGGCCGGTGGGAGCGGAACGGCGCGGTGGGCGTCAGCGCGCGGCTCGCTCGGCGGCGGACTTCAGGTGCAGCAGCCACTGCGCGAGGGACCGGTCCAGGGCCCGGGTGACGACAGCGGCGTCGGCCTGTACGGGTGCACCGTCCCAGGACTCCTCCGTGACGACGAGGGTCGCCCTGGCCGAAGGGGTGAACGTCCACTGGTGGACGGCGGTGATGCCCTGAGAGAGGCCGCCCCACAGAATCGACCGGGGCGCGTCCACCGCGTACACGGTGGAGGTGATGTCCACGCCGCCGGTGCGCCAGTGGAACACCGCGCCCGGCGTCAGCGGGGTCAGGGCGCGGGCTTCGGCGATGTCCGGCTGCCAGGTCGGCCAGCCGGGCACGTACGTCAGCAGCGCCCAGACGGCCGGGGCCGGGGCCCGGATCGGCAGCTCACGGCGGGCGAGAACCGGGGCGGCCCGGTCGATGCCCGAGGGCGTGTTCTTCATGTCCCCGAGTCTGGCCGGGCCGACCCGGTGCCCTCATCGGTGAAAGTCGCCTAGGCGGCTGCCTAAGTGAGCAGGACCGGCTTAGGCGTTCCGGCCGAGCGCGTCGGCAAGCTGGCGGCGCGAGGTGACGTCGAGCTTGCGAAACACGCTGCGCAGGTGGGCGTCGATGGTGCGCGGGCTGAGGAACAGACGGTCGGCGACCTCTCGGGAAGTCGCGCCGGTCGCCACCAGGCGGGCGATGTTCAGCTCCTGACCGGTCAGCAGCTCCACCGCTCCGAGCACGGCCGGCCGGGCCTGCTCGCCGGCGGCGGCCAGTTCCACCCGGGCCCGTTCGGCGAAGCCCTCCGCGCCCATCGCGGTGAACAGCCCGTGAGCGGTGCGCAGCGCCTCCCGGGCTTGCCCGCGGCGGCCGTCGCGGCGCAGCCATGCACCCTGGTGCAGCAGGGCGCGGCCGTGCCACACCCGCAGGCCGGCGGCGTCCAGCCGGGCGACCGCCTCGGCGTGGAGTTCCTCCGGGTCGTCCGACAGCAGGGCGGCGAGGGCGGCGCGCACGCCCAGCGCCCAGTCGGTGCCCGCCGCCGACGCGTGCCGCGACAGCTGCGCGAACGCCTCTCGGGCGGTGTCCTGCTCGCCGCATCGAACGGCCGCCTCGACGAGCTCGGGCAGGGCGAGGCTGGACATTCCCAGCTCGCCGTCGGCGACGGCCGACCGGGCCGAGGCCAGAGCTGCGCGGTGGTCGGCGGTGCCGTTGGCGTGCAGCGCCGCCGCCGCGTGGACGGTCGCCGTCAGCATGCCCTTGCGCCGGGCGTGCGACTCGGCCAGCACCCGGTCGAACAGGGGCCGCGCCTGCGCGTCCGCCCCGCGCACCGCGGCCGCGAACAGTCGGCCGTACCAGTGCGGCGGGACACCGGTCACTTCGGCTATGCCGTCGGCCTCGCTGTTCAGCGCCGCCGCCCCGAGCAGGTCTCCGCGCTGGGCCGCGGCCATCGCCTGCATCCACAGGCCCACCGGGAGGACCATCAGCGTCCCGCCGGCGCGCGCGGCGTCCACCGCCCGACCGGCGAGCCGGTCTTCCAGAGCGACGTCCCACAGTTCGACGGCGAGCAGGGCGGCCAGCGACAGCCGGCCGGCCCACAGCGGGTCGGCCACCTCCGACAGCAGTCCGTGCAGCACCGGTACCGCCGTAAGGTCCCCGTCGAGGTAGCGAACGAGCGCGTCCAGCAGCTCGTCCGCAGTCGAGCGTTCACCGGCCGCGGCGGGCGCCCGCCGGGCCGCCGCCAAGGCGTCCCGCGCCGCGGGCGAGGACCGGCCGACCACCAGGCCCGCCTGGAGTGCGTCCAGCAGGTGGATCCTGGCCCGGCCGGGATCAAGGTCGGCCGCCGCCACCAAGTGGCCGACCGCATCCGCCGCGCCGTCACCGAAAAACGCCGCGCGACCGCGCAAGAGGTGGGCCTGCACCCGCCCGGCGGTGTCGATCGGGCTGCCCTCGGCGGCCTCGACCAGCGTCAGCGCGCTCTCGAACGCACCGGCCTCCAGCGCGGCCCGCGCGGCGGCGAGACTGCGTTCGGCCCGCAGCCGCGGATCGGCCGTCAGGGCCGCGGCCTGCTCCAGGAACGCCGCCTCGGCAGCGGCCCCGCCTCGGCGCCGCGCCCGCTCCGCGCAGCGCAGCAGATCGACCGCCGCCTCCTCGTCCGGCCGGGACAGGGACTGCGCGCGGTGCCACGAACGCCGGTCGGGCGCCGTCAGCGGATCAGTGGCCTCCGCGAGCGCCCCGTGGACGCGGCGGCGCTCCGCAGGGGAGGCCGCCGTGTACACCGCCGAGCGCACCAGCGGATGCCGGAACCGTGCCTGCCCGCCCAGCTCGATCAGTTCGCTCGCCTCGGCCTCCGGCCCGGCCTGCGGCCCTATACCCAGCAGATCGGACGCCTGCCACAGCAGCCCGGGGTGGCCCAGGGGTTCGGCGGCCGCTACCAGCAGCAGGGTCCGGGCCTCCTCGGAGAGGAGGGAGATTCGCTGCTGGTAGTTCTGCTCGATCCGGTTGGCCGGGGAGACCGGCGTCGGCAATCCGAAGCCGCCCGCCAGCGCGGCGGGACCGAGGCGCGGCAGCTCCAGCAGCGCCAGCGGATTGCCCCGCGCCTCGGCGAGGATCCGCTCCCGCACCTGATCGTCCAGGGGACCGAGCAGACTGGACGCCAGCAGTCGTCGCGCTACCTGGTCGGACAGCCGAGGCAGCGTCAGCACCGGCAGGCCTTCGAGTTCCGCGACGAGGTGCGGGTCGCGCACCCCGAACACGAACGCCACCGACTCGTCCGCCACCCGCCGGGCCACGAACGCCAGCACCTGCGCCGACGCCCGATCCAGCCACTGCGCGTCGTCCACCACGCACACCACGGGCTGCTCCCCAGCAGCTTCCGACAGCAGCCCCAACAGGGCCAGGCCGACGGCGAAACGGCTCGGCGTGTCACCCTCGCCCAATCCCAGCGCCACCGCCAGCGCGTCCCGCTGTGCGGTGGGCAAGTGCTCGATCCGCTCGTGCAGCGGGCGGGTCAGTTGGTGCACGGCGGCGTACGCGAAGTCCGCTTCGAACTCGGCCCCGTTGACCCACATCAGCCTTACGTCTGTCAGGCCGTCGGTGGCGTGGCGTAGCAGCGCCGTCTTGCCGATTCCCGCCTCACCGCGTACGACCACCGCCCCGCCCCGTCCGGCTCGTACACCGGCCAACAGGTCGACGAGAGCAGCGCGCTCAGCAGGCGGTATGTACTCAGAGGCAGTCACGGGGGCCACCCCGGAATCATGCCACGCCTCTTGACCTCGGCAATTTCCCCCTCTTGCCCGGCAGCTGCGATCGCTCCTCGCTCTCGGCGCACCTCGTGATAGCAGCGAAGACGGTGCGACGTCGGGGCGCGACAGCTACGCGCGACAGCCGCCGTCGTGGTGGGTGTCGGCTCGTTCACGTGAGGTTTGACCGTGCCGTTGCCAGTCCCAGGAGCCGGGCCGGGACGGGACGGCGACCCGAGCACCGCGCTCGTGCTGTCCCGGGAGTCGAGCCGAACCCACGGCATGCCGGACGTCTCGCAGTGCGACGCCGCCGTACGCCGGCTCGTCACGGCCACCGGCTGGATACCGACGGCCGGAGGCCCTTCGGTGGGGTGCTCGTCCCGGTCTCCCGAGCAGTGGGAGCCGGGGGCTTCGGCTTTTCGGTGCGGTCAGTTCCGGACGGTGGGCCGCAGGGTGGTGACGGCGCTGTAGTGGCCGTCCGAGGCGCCGCCGATCTCGATCGCGACCGGCGTGGCTGCGGTGCGCTTGAGGCCGACCCGGAAGGTGTACTCGACCGGGTTGCCCGTCATCACACCGTCGAGCTGGGCCGGCGCCACCCCGAGTCGTCCGTTGCAGTCCTCGGTCACCTCGAAGGACTTCCACTCGTTGCCGACCTTCGCCTCCATCGTGACGTCCTGCCCGGTCAGGCCCTCGCTGGCGGGCAGGGAGAGGTTCACCGTCGGGCGCAGCCGGCCCGGGCCGTCGGGCGAGGTGATCTCGAAGGTGAACTCGGTGGGGGTCTTGCCGTCGCGACAGCACCCGCGTCAGCCGCGGGGCGGGTGCCGTCCGGGGGCGCCGGGCGTCGGCCGCTGTCGAGGGTTGCCGACCGCCGGATGCTGGTAGTCCTGGGGGCCGCTGTCCGGGGCGGCCGGGCACGGCGAGGACGTCGGCCGCCGTCGGGGCCGGCCTTGTGGTGGTGGTGCTCGGCGGCGGGGTGGCCGGTGGCCTGGTGGGGGAGCGGGGGTGCAACACGGGGCCGTGTTGTGGGTCTGACCAGGCGTTATGTGGCCGGGAGCCGGGGGCGGGTGGGCCCTCGTGACTTTGCCAGCGGCAAGGCCGAAAGTGGAGGTGTGGGGGTTGCGACGAACGAGATGATCATCATGGAATACAGCCGGAGCGAAGTCATTGCCGCACTGCAGAGAGCCGGATACTCGGAGGAGGCGGAGGAAGCGCTGCACGAGCTGCCCGACCCCGTAGATCTGGACCGCCTCGCCGCCTGGGGCCAGGAACACGGAATAACCAGAGACGGGCTCATCAGCCGGATGGGCGGCAGCCCCTGAGCACGGAGTCAACCGATGTAGGGCTGCACCCCCTCGGGCGCGTTGCGGTGCCGTGTTGCACCGGCTGCTCGATCCGCCGGCCTCGGCGGTTCCCGCCGCCCTGCCGCCCCGACCGGCGCCGCGCCCCGCCGCTGCGCCCTGGTCGGCCACCAGGCCGGTCCCGCTGCGCCCGGCTCGGCCGCCCTCCAGGCCGCGCGTCTCTTGGAGGCCCTGGTGGCCGGTCCTGGCTCCGGAGACGGCGCTGGCGGCGAGCCGGTCGCAGACCGGGGCCTTCTGTACCGCTCGGGTCGGCAGGGCTCGATGTGACCGCGGGCCCCCGGCGCGGCTCGACCTTCGACCTCTACGCGGCCTGACCGGGGCCGCGCGAGCACCCGCGACCCGCCCGCCGCCGCCCGCACCGGGCGGCGGCGGTCCCACTGCCGCATCGTCGTCGACGAGGACGCCGACCGGGGCGTGCTCCGATGCCGCGAGCCGGGTGCGCGGCGGAACCCTTCCCGGCATGGTCTACCGCTGATCGAACAGGCGTCGAGTCTCGTCGTCGGCCGGCAGGAACGTCTCCAGATGAAGCCCTTCCAGGGCGGCATCCGTGGCGGTGCTAAGGGTGGAGACGGTGCTGAAGAACCGCAGCGAGCTGCCGTTCACATCGATTTCGAGGGTGATCACCGGCCCCGCGAGGGGGGCGGCGGCATCGGGTCTGTCGAGGTAGCCGACGATCTCCGCGGCGAGATCGTAGTGGCGCTGGTCATGGGTGCGCTCGGCACGGTGGCTCACCTGCTGCAGCAGATGGCCGCCCCACTCCTTGAGATTGCCGATCCGGCCGGCCAGCCCGTCCGGATGCAGACAGACCCGGACCACATTGATCGGTGGCTCCAGCAGTTCCGGCGCGCAACCGGCAAGCAGCTGGTCAACGGCGGCGTTGGCGTCGACGATGTCCCAGTGATCGTCCAACAGCAGCGCGGGGTACGGCATATGGGCGTCGAGGAGTCGGCGTAGACCGTCCATCACCACCGCGATCGATGCGTCGTCCAGTTGGTGATCTTGATAGCGCGGTGCGTAGCCTGCGGCCAGCAGAAGCCGGTTGCGATCCCGCAGCGGCACATCCAGATTGTCGGAGAGGTGCATGAGCATCTCCGGCGTCGGGTGCGCCCTGCCGGTCTCCACTCGGCTGAGGTGTCGGGTAGAGACCCGTGATCGGTTGGACAGCTCCTGCTGGCTGAACCGGCGCCTTTCACGCCAGGTTCGCAGGAGTGCACCGACCGGCGGAGCTTCGACTGCAGTGCTCATGTCCGCGAGTCTATGGGGCCGTGTCCCGGGCCCCATGACCTGTGAGGTCATGGACCGGACGACTGGCTCGGGTCAGGATTCCCAGCATCAGCCGATTCAAGACGACTAAGGAGTAACGGTGAGTGACCTGACCGACCTGGCCGGCCGCTACATCGCCATCTGGAACGAGGCGGACGACGACAAGCGCGCCGCGGCGATCGCCGAACTGTTCACCGCGGACGCCACGTACACCGACCCGCTGGCCGACGTGGCGGGGCACCAGGACATCGGCGCCGTCATCGCCGGCGCCCGTGACCAGTTCAAGGGCCTGGAGTTCAAGGTGTTCGGCGCGGCCGACTCCAACCACAACATCACGCGCTTCCAGTGGGAGTTGGTGCCCGCCGGCGGTGGCGAGAACATCGTCATCGGTTTCGACGTGCTGGCGACCGACGCGGCCGGGAAGGTCAAGAGCGTCTTCGGCTTCCTCGACAAGGTGCCTGCGGGCGCCTGAGCGCCCTAGGTGTACTGACCACGGAGGTTGGTGACAGGGCTCACGGCGGGAGCGCATCGAAGGAGGAAGCGTCAGGCTGGAGCCACACCGCGCACGCAGAGACCCCGGGTTGTCATGGCAGGGCCGGGGTCTCGCGTGCAACGACACGTCACCGAAGGCGAAACACGATGCGAAGCCGTCCGGCGTTTCCGAGGTGATGTGAGGGAGGGGTCAGTGGGAGGAGAGAGAGCGAAGTGCTCCCCAGGCGGTCAACAGAGTCACCGTGCACACGGTGATGTTACCGATGCTGTGGGGATATTCACCTCGGGTGATATGCACGACCGCGCCGCCGGCCATGACGCAGGCAAGGCCGGCGGCGGCGGCCGGGGTGAGCACTGGGGCGATGTTCGTGGCGCGGGGAAGGATCAGCCCCACCGCGCCAAGTACCTCCAGTGCTCCGATCGCTTTGATCGTCTCGGGACGGAAGTCGACGACCCACGGCATGAGTGGGACCAGCGCGTCCGGAGACATGACCAGCTTCATCCCGCCGGCGGCGGTGAACAGTACGGCGAGGAGGGCCTGGGCGACCCACAGGACGACGGGCACAGCACACTCCATAAATGAAGGGACCCCTGCGGTTTAGTGGTCACTCAAGCTACCAGAAACCGCAGTGTCACCTTCACTTGTAAGATCCGGGCCATGGGATCCGAGCAGGGCCGAGGGCTGCGCAGGGACGCCGAGGTCAACCGGCAACGCATCATGGCGGCTGCCCGCACCGTGTTCGCCGAGCGCGGGCTGAGTGCGCCCCTGGAGGACGTGGCGCGACAGGCCGAAGTCAACATCGCCACGCTCTACCGACGTTTCCCCGAACGGGAGGCCCTGATCGAGGCGGTGCTGACCGACCGGATGACCGAACTGGCCCGCCTCGCCGAGAACGCGACGCTCATCCCCGACCCCTGGGAAGGCTTCAAGGGCTTCGTCGAGCGCATCTGCGCCATGCAAGCCGCCGACCGCGCCGTGACCGAGGGCTTCACCGCGTGCTTCCCCGACTCACCGGCCATGGAAGAGCCACGTTCCCGCGCCATAGAAGCCCTTGACACACTGATCCGCCGCGCACAGCAACAACACCGCCTGCGCCCCGAGATCACCAGCAGCGACGTCATCCTGTTCCTGATGGCCAACGCCGGCGTACTGTCCTCCACCCGCCACGCCGCCCCCGGCGCCTGGCAGCGCCTGGTCTCCCTGCTGCTCGACTCCTGCCGCCCCGACAGGCCCACGTCGCCGCTGCCGCCCGTTCCCGGCCCCGAGGAACTTCACGACGCGATGCTCGCAGCACGGCCGCGTAGATGATCGAAGTCCGTACGGCGCAGCGCCTTACGGACAGCTCTTGACCTGCGAGAGACCCCGGGTGTTAAAAACGCTGACCGCGCAACGGTCCAGCCGTGGACGACGAGGTCGGCCACTTCTGAACCGGGTGGCCGCCTTGGGGAACTCCCAGGGGCGCTTCAAAGTCCAGGTGATCGTGTAAGCGGTCCGGTCAGGGGATGTTCAGCAGGTCCGGCGGCCGGTTGAAGAGGTCGTAGGCGGTACCTGGCGCTCCGCCCGTGTCCGGAACGGTCCTCAGAGGACGTCAAGTCCGTTTCTGGTAGCGGCCGCGTCCGGGTTGGTCGAGGAATCCCTGACGGACGAGTCGTCCCTGGCGCCGTCGTTCTTCGTCATCGCAGGGGTGCCCCTTCGGCTGAGCGCGGAGCCGGGTGCTCCGCGCGGTCGCCGAAGGGAAGCCCGCGAACCTTGGTGAATACCTTGGTGAACAGCCCCCTTGGCTGCAACGATCACGTAACGGCCGACACCAACGTTGGTGGCGTGACGGCCGCCAACGTTGGCGGACTCCTTGACGGCCCGCCTCCGGGCACCTTGGAGACTGCCGGACACCTTGATGCCCGGGGCGGACACCTTGATGGCGGGCCCGGATCCCTTGATGGCCCGGACGGACACCTTGATGCCGTCCCCGGACCGACCGCTGCGCCCTACAGCTGCCAGGCCCCGCACCGGGCCCGGTCGCGGTCGCGGTCGGCGAGCGTGTGCCACACCGCCGCGCTGGTGCCGTGCTGCTCGAGGTCGGCCAGGACGAACAGCAACCGGGGGAAGACGATGTAGTGCTGCTGCCAGGCCGGCCGTTGGGTGAAGTAGGTGCCGCCGAGTTCCTGGTAGGCGACGTGGTCGGTGACCATGTGCCAAATCGCGGTGATGATCGAGTGCTCGACGGACAAGAAGGGCGTCCCGCTCACGCTGCGGTTGACCGCGCGGGACCAGCCCTACACCTGCGCACCCCTGACGCGTAAATAGATGCAGGTCAGGGTGGGTGTGGGCAGGGCTGGGTGCCCGCTGGCCGTTGAGGCTCTGCCGCCGCTGACGCCGGAGATGGGGCCGATGCCCATACTCTTGACGCCCGACTATTCTGAAATTCATACTAGTCGTGATCTCGGAAGGGTTGATGCATGGGCGACATCCAGCCCGCATGGCTCCGCGCCGTCCTGCCGCTGTGCCTTCTGGCCACGTTGGAGCGCGGAGAGAGTTACGGATACGCGCTGTTCCAGCAGCTCGAAGAGTCGGGACTCGGCACCGTCAAGGGAGCCGTGCTGTACCCGGCGCTGACACGGCTCGCCGATGACGGCGCGGTCGAGGTCCGGTGGGCCCCCGGAGAGGGCGGGCCCGGCCGGAAGTACTACCGGCTGACCGACACGGGGCGGGAGCGGCTGGCGCGGGAGCGCCGGGCGTGGCAGGAGTTCCGCACGGCAGTCGACACGACGGCGACGATCCCGGCAGCGGCCCCTGCCACACCCCACGAACAGGAGAACCCATGACGAAGACCACGGCCGGGACCCGGACGGGCAACAGCGGCCGCACTGCCTGGACCGACAAGCTGGAATTAGAGCTCACCCTCGTCCACCGCGTGCCGCGCGAGCTCGTGAACCGTGTGCTGGGGGAGGTTGCCGAGGCGGTGACCGAGACGGGGGAGTCGGCGGAGGAACTCTTCGGCCCCGCCGAGGAGTACGCCACCGCGGTGGCCACCGAGCGGGTCGACCCCAGGCACCGCAGCACACGCGACTTCGAAGGAAGAGCACCGTTCACGCACTTCCAGCAGGGCATGGTGGCAGGAAGCATCGCCGTCCTGATCATGGCCGCGGTGGGGACCTTCGGCTACAAGGGGCACGCCGGCGCCTCGGTTCTCCTCTCGTCCCTTTCCGCCACCGTGCTCGTGGCCGCCGCCTTCGCGGTCCTCCCCGCCCTGCGCGCGGCCGGACGGACTCGGACGGCCTGGCTCTTTGGCAGCGGTGCCGGCGTCATCGCCGCGGCCGGCATCGGTTCGGCGTCGCTCCCCGCGGTCCGGGATGCGCACTCCTTCCCGTTCCCGCCTTCCGCGGCAGTCGGGTTCGCGCTGCTTCTCGCGACCCTGGGGCTGGCCATACCCGAGCGGATCGTGAGCCGGTGGTTCTCCCCGAGCGAGGGCCGACGGCTCGACGACGAGCAATGGCTGCGCCGACTGGGCGAGTTGCTGTACGGGCGGCACGGCTATCCCAGGCACACGGCCCAGCAGCACGTGACCGAAGCACGGGAGCACCTGGCAGCCACCGGGCGCGCCGCACAGCAGGAACTCGGCCAGGTGGAGATCTACGCCATGAACCTGGCCGACGGCCCAGTGCGCGAACGCAACCGGATCCGCCGCCGGTTCCTGGGCGCCCTTTCCTTTACGGCCGTCTTCGCCGTGCTGCTCACCCTCAAACTGACGGACTCGGACAGCGGCGGTGCGCCGCCCTGGGTCCCCGCAGTACTGCTCGTCTACAACGGCGCCCTGGCTGTCACCTGTCTCCGGAAGATGAGGGCCCGGTGAACGACGCCGGCACCAGCGTCGGGCCGGCCAGTCCCCACCCTCGATCGGTCGGCCGTGCGCCCTCAGCCGTGCCGCGACGGCGGGCGCGGCGAGGCACACCCCAGGCCCGCACGGTCCGGCCGTCACGTCCCCGCCCCCGCCTCCGTCCCTGAGTCGGACGCCGGGCCGGTGCCGGCCCAGCGATCGACGGCTGTCACGGCTGAGCAGGCCCGCAGGGAGGCCTGCACCGACCCGGAGATCCGCTTCGACTTCCCCGACCTCCTCGACGACCTGGAGCCCGCCTTCGGCCGGCTGGGAACTCGACTCCTGGCTCACCCCCCACGCCCGGGACGTCCTCCAGTTGCGCCTCGACAGCACGCCGGTCGGCTGGACCGCGCCCCTGCCCGACGGGCCGTGGGGACAGGCCGGCTGGATCGCCCTCCTCTACCAGCCGCCCGGCGCCCGGCTCCTCGTCGACACCCTCTCCCGCCCCAAGACCCACCCCACCGCGGACCTCGCGCTGGACGCCATCCTGCGCGCCCACCAGACCAGGGCGGCCTCCGCCCGCTGACCCGGCCTCACCAGGGCGCAGGGCCACCGTGGTGGTGCCGGGCAACAGCCTCCAGCAGCGCTTGCCGCGCGCCCCACAGCCGGCCCTGCTCGGCGGCCAGGGCATCGGCCGCCCACACCAGCAACGGCCGCCCGAGCGCCGCCTCGTTCAGCGCCTTCGCCAGCGCGGTGTCGGCCTGCCTCCAGTCCTCCAGCTGCCGGACCAGACCCCGCACGAACACATCGACGGCCCAGGCCGGGTCCTGCCCGTCCCGGCGGGCCTCCTGGGCCACCTCGCCGAGAACGTCCTCGTCCAGGTCCTCGAACGCCGCCCCACCGCGCGGCCACCAGCTGCTGATGGCCGGCCAGCACGCCCTGCAGCCCATCGTCGACCGACTCCTGCGACCAGGGAAGCGGGGACCGCGGAGCCCGGCCCACGACGGCGAAGGCCCGGGCGGCGACGCCCGGTCCCAACCCGGCGCCGCGCCGCGGGCGGGGAGAGGAAGTGCTGCTCACCCCCGCTCCAACGCCGCCGCCACCGGATTCGTCACCCCGGCCGCTTGAACCGGCGCTCCGGGCCCGCGATCAAGCGCAGGCGGGCCGGCCCGGTTTCTCAGCTCGGGTCCCTGCGCATGCACCAGGTGCGGGGGCCGCCGTCGGAGGACGGGATGTCGGCCGTGACCTTGAAGCCGAGCCGCTCGTAGAACCGCACGTTGTCCTCGCTGGAGGTCTCCAGGAACGCGGGGTACCCGGCGCGTTCGGCCTCCTCGATGCCGGGGAGCAGTACCGCTCGGCCCAGGCCGCGCCCCTGCGCGTGCGGAGCGACGCCGACGGTGCTGAGGAACCACACCGGCTCCTGGGGCCGGTACGGTTCCACGTCCTGCTCGGCGGTGTCGAACGCGCTCTGCCGGTCGCCGATGAGCTCGCCGAGCAGTGGGCCGATCTCGGCGAAGGCGGGCGAGGGGTCCCGGTCCGGAACGGTCCAGGCGGCCACGGCCAGGCCGTCCTCGGCGACCCACACGCGGCCGTAGGGCACGGCGATGCGGGTGAGGCAGAGCTCCTGGAAGCGCCGGACCCGTGCCTCGTGGTCGTCGGCGGCGATCACGTGCCGGGTGAAGGGATAGTCGGCGAAGGCCCGGCCGAGAGTGTCGACCGCGACGGGGATGTCGGCATCCGTGATGGGACGCACGGTGAGGGCGTTTTGAGCCAGTTCGTCGTTCACGTACCGACCCTGTCACCGGGACAACCCTCCGACAAGGCATTTCGTGCCGGGGGAGACCCCGGGCCTTGAGGAACCCACACCAACCTGCTCTTCTGGAAGCCGCTGTCACCCCGCCACCGCCCGCCGCCCGCTAGGGCGTGTTTGAGAAGGCGTCGAACGTGCGCCTGGTCGGCCGTCCGGGGAAGGGCGGCCAACCAGAGGATGAGGTCGCGAGCGATTGTGCCGATGCTGGTCTCGGTGACCACGTCGTGTTCCCTGCGACTCGCGTCACGGCGGACGATCTCGTAGCCGCCCTCGTCCAGCACCGCGACGGAGGCGAACCAGGCTGGATCGTCCTCGTCGGGCTGGATGCGGGCTGGAGCGGCCGGCCAACGCCGGCTCGCCGACGATCTCTCGGACTGGGAGAAGAGCACCATCGAACGGCTTTGACAGCTAGAAGTTTGCTGAAGATCTTGCTGGCGGAGGGGCTGTCCCGTTTAGGGACAGCCCCTCCTGCGCCATGTGGTTGCGGGGGTGATGGTCCAGGTGTGGGTCTGTACGGTCTTCGGTGTAACTCCTGATCTTGAGAGAACACCTGATGAGTGACGTGATCGTCTCCGCTGAGGCGGTTGAAGAGGTCCGGCCGGTCGAGCTCGCGCCGGACGTGCTGGACGAGCAGTTGATCGGGCAGTCGACCGGGCTCGCTCCGGAGGCATCAAGCTGACCGGTGAGGGCGGTCTCCTGCAGCAGCTGACCAAGCGGGTCCTGGAGGCCGCCCTGGAGGGCGAGATCACCGACCACCTCGGCTACGAGAAGCACGACCCGGCCGGTGCCGGCTCCGGAAACTCCCGCAACGGCACCCGGTCCAAGACCGTGGTCACCGATGTCGGCCCGGTCGAGATCGACGTGCCCCGCGACTACCGAGTACCCTCTTCCGGCCTTGACCTTGGAAACGGCGGGCGAGGTCACCGCCGACCTCACCGCCCCCGCACAGGACTCCGCACCCCGGTCGTTCTCTACGCCCTCCCCGCCTGGGCCCTGAGGGCCCTGCGGGACGTCCTCGCGGCGCTGCGCGCCGCGGCCGGGGACGAGGCGGAGCCGTCCCGGCTGCGGTCGACACTGATGCTGCTGGGAGAGAGCCTGGACTACCCAGCGCGCGCCGGTCGGCGTCGTTGAGGCGCCGAGCCCGGACCCGAGCGCCGACCCGGCCGCCTCGTCCACACGGTCACCAAGGGGCGGCCGGGAGGTTGAGCCGTACCTCACCCCGGCCAGCGGACGAGGCGACCACCGGGTCGACCGGAGTCAGCGCCCCGCGTTCTTCTCATCGGCCTCCATGCGGGCCAACCGGGCATCGAGGACCGAGTATTCCGCCTCTTCGATGGCGGCCAACGCGAACTCGACCGCGGCGGCTGCGTCCGCCTCGGCGCGGTCGGCCGCGCGGGTCGCGCGGGCCGCGTCGTGCTCCTGCTTGCGGGCCTCGATGTCGCTGCTCACCTTGGCCGTGTGGTCGCGCCAGTTCTGCTGCATCTCGGCCCACCACTGCGACATCTTCGCTTCGGTGCCGCGCGCGGACCCCTGCAGCTTGGCGGCTTGGTTCTGGGCGTCCCTGCGAGCCCTCTCGACCTCGGCTCGCAACTGCTCGCGGCTCTGGGCTGCGGCTTTGGCTGCGTGATCCTCGGCGACCTTGGCCCGCTCAGCCAGGGTGGTGAGGGTGTCGGACAGAGCCATTGGCTGCCTCCTCTGCTGGAGAACCCCCACCAGACACGATCTCTCCCGGATCTCCGCCCGGCAACTCTTCCGGCAAGCCGCCCGCTACCCGCAGATCCCAAGCTCATGGCCCTGGCCTCGCCGGTCCTCCACGGACTCATGGGATCGTCTCTCGCCCCGCCGCCGGGTGTGGGGGCGAAACCCGGGGAGTGTCGAGCCCGGCGGTTACGATCCCGCCTATGAACAGCGCCCCGCCGACCGCCGCCACCGACCGGCCGGCCACCGGCGAGGAACCGGCCCGGAGCTGCGCCCGTCCCGACTTGCGGTACGACACCCCGCAGCGCATTGCTGCTATCGCACGGGCCGGCTTCAATCCCACCCCAGCGAAGCGGCGGCTTGTCGGCGGCGCGCCCGCCGCCCACTACGCGGTCGTCAACGGCGCCCCCGCCATCCTCTTCGTGCTCGGCGACCACGTCGTCGGCGCGGTCACGTCCGACATCGTCGGCGGCAGGATCGCTACCGTGCGCGGCATCGCCGCCCCTACCCGTCTCACACGCATCGCCGAAGCCTGGCGAAAGCACGACACGGACGCGCCGCTGATCACCACTGGTGACCCGGCACCGGGCGGCCTGCCCGCTCCAGAACCTGAGGCAGGAGCGGGTGCGGCTGCCCCGCAGCAGTGGTGAGGAGCCCGGCGAGCAGCGGCTCATCGGGCGGGGTGTCCCGGGTCTACGAGCGCCAGAAGATCGAGCAGGTCGGCCCCGGGCGGGCCTTCGAGGTGTTGTGGTCGGGGTTTTCCGCTGGTCACGGCGCCTTTCGGTGTTCGGGGGAGGAGTCGCGGAAAAAACTTCGAACCCGGCTGCAACCCCCGGGCGGGATGGACGTCTATCAGGGTGAGAGGCGGGGAGAGCGAGCCGGCGGGGCCGGGGCTCGGGCCGGCTCCTCGGGGCGCGACGGTAGGCGCCCGTGCATCCGATCACCATCACCATGTCCTTTGGGGGGACTGTCACATGAACGCGTCCGTTATCGCCCGTATTGCGAAGATCGTCCCGCTGGCCGTCGTCGCCGCCGT
>NZ_JBSFKQ010000064.1:0-39654 GCF_053598615.1 Kitasatospora sp. NPDC001095
ACTGCAGGGGGGACCCTGTGGGAGAGTAGGACGCCGCCGAACAATTCTTCTGAAAAGCCCCTGATCCATTCGGATCAGGGGCTTTTCGCATTTCCCGGCCAAGCCGGCGGCAGACGGTCGAAAAGATCTTGGCCGACCATGTCGAGAACCCGTGCCTGGCACCGTCCCCGGGGTACAAGCGGCCCAAATGGGGCGCACGGCTCCGAGGACCGAGGAGAAGACGATGGCCAGGTACCTGCTGCTGAAGCACTACCGGGGCGCCCCGGACGCGGTGAACTGCGTGCCGATGGACCAGTGGGCGCCGGAGGAGGTCACGGCGCACATCACGTACATGCAGGACTTCGCTGACCGGCTGGAGAAGACCGGCGAGTTCGTCGACGGTCAGGCGCTCGCGCCGGAGGGGACGTGGGTCCGGTACGACGGTGAGGGGCGGCCGCCGGTCACCGACGGTCCGTTCGCCGAGACCAAGGACCTCATCGCCGGCTGGATGGTGATCGACGTGGACAGCTACGAGCGCGCCGTCGAGCTGGCCGGGGAACTGTCGGCCGCCCCCGGGGCCGGCGGCAAGCCGATCCACGAGTGGCTGGAACTGCGGCCGTTCCTGGCCATGCCGCCGACCATCACGGAGTGACCGCTCCGATGGACGAGGCCCTGCTGAGAAGCCTCACCCCGAGCGTCATCGGTGTCCTCGTCCGCCGCGGAGCAGACTTCGCGGCGGCCGAGGACGCCGTGCAGGAGGCGCTGGTCGAGGCGGTGCGGCTCTGGCCCGCCGAGCAGCCGCGCGATTCCAAGGGCTGGCTGGTCACCGTGGCCTGGCGCAAGTTCCTGGACGCGACCCGGTCGGACGCCGCCCGCCGGCGCCGGGAGGACCTGGTGGACCGGGAGCCGGAGCCCGGGCCCACGGCCGCCGTGGACGACACGCTGCAGCTCTACTTCCTGTGCGCCCACCCGTCGTTGACTCCCTCCTCGGCGGTGGCGCTGACCCTGCGGGCGGTGGGAGGGCTGACCACCCGCCAGATCGCCCGGGCCTACCTGGTGCCCGAGGCGACCATGGCGCAGCGGATCAGCCGCGCGAAGCGCACCGTCTCCGGGGTCCGGTTCGATCAGCCGGGGGACGTCGCCACCGTGCTCCGGGTCCTCTACCTGGTCTTCAACGAGGGCTACTCCGGGGACGTCGACCTCGCGGCCGAGGCCATCCGGCTCACCCGGCAGCTCGCGGCGGTGATCGACCACCCCGAGGTGGCCGGATTGCTGGCCCTGATGCTGCTGCACCACGCCCGACGGGCCGGCCGGACGGCGCCCGACGGTGCGCTGGTGCCGCTGGCCGCGCAGGACCGCGGCCGGTGGGACACCGGACTGATCGCCGAGGGCGTCGGGATCCTCCAGGCGGCGCTGGCCCGGGACCGGCTGGGCGAGTTCCAGGCCCAGGCGGCCATCGCGGCGCTGCACGCCGACGCGCCGACCGCCGAGGAGACGGACTGGGTGCAGATCGTCGAGTGGTACGACGAGCTCGTCCGGCTGACCGGGAGTCCGGTGGTGCGGCTCAACCGTGTGGTGGCGGTCGGTGAGGCGGACGGGCCGCGCGCCGGGCTGAGGGAACTCGCGGAGCTGGACGCGGCGTTGCCGAGGTACGCGGCGGTGGCGGCGTACCTCCACGAGCGCGACGGGGACCTGGCGGCGGCGGCCCGGTTGTACGCGGAGGCGGCGCACAAGGCCCCCACGCTCGCCGAGCGTGACCATCTGACCCGTCAGGCCGCCCGGCTCAACACGGGCCTGAAGGAACGTCGGACGGGCTGATGGGTTTTGCCGGGGCCACCAGAGCCGCCCGGCGGCCCTCAGAGCCGCCCGGCGGCCTTCAGTGCGAGGTAGGTGTCGGCCAGGGCCGGGGCGATCCGGGCCGGCGGGGCGTCCAGCACGGTGACGCCGTGGCGGGTGAGGCGCTCGGCGGTGGCCCGGCGGTCGGCGCGGGTCTGCTCGGCGGCCGCCGCGCCGTACACCGCCTCCAGGGTGCCCCGCCCGGCGGCGAGGACGTCGAGCCGGGGGTCGGCGACGGAGGCGAGGACGACCTCGTGGCGCTTGGTGAGCATCGGCAGCAGCGGGCGCAGGCCGTCCTCGACGGGGGCCGCGTCGAGGCCGGTGAGCAGTACGACGAGTGAGCGGTGTGGCGCCATCTTGAGTGCGGTGGCGACCAGGGAGCGCATGTCGGTCTCGTGGAGTGCGGGTTCCAGGCCGGCCATCGCGTTGGTGAAGGCGGGCAGCACCTCGTGGGCCGAGCTGCCGGCCACCGCAACGCGCTTGCGGGAGTCGTGGGCGAGCAGGTCGACCCGGTCGCCGGCCCGGGTGGCGAGGGCGGTGAGCAGCAGGGCGGCGTCGAGGGCGGCGTCCAGGCGGGGTGCGTCGCCGACCCGGCCGGCGGAGGTGCGGCCGGTGTCGAGGACGACGAGGATGTGCCGGTCGCGTTCGGGGCGCCAGGTGCGGACGGCGAGGCCCCCCGCGCCGGCGGCCGTGTTCGCTGCGCGGCGGGCGCTGGCCCGCCAGTCGATGGAGCGGATGTCGTCGCCTGGCAGGTACTCGCGCAGGGAGTCGAACTCGGTGCCCTGGCCGCGGGTCAGCACCGAGGTGCGGCCGTCGAGTTCGCGCAGCCGGGCGAGCCGGGAGGGCAGGTGCTTGCGGCTGGTGAACGGGGGCAGGGCGCGGACCGTCCAGGGGACGAGGTGCGAGCCCTGGCGGCCGGCCAGGCCGAGCGGGCCGAGCGAGCGGACCGTCACCCGGTGGGCGTGGTGGTCGCCGCGGCGGGTGGGGGCGAGCACGGTGGTGATCCGGCGCCGTTCGCCGCCGGGGAGGGCCAGGGTGTGCCGGGAAGCGGTCTCGGCGGTGCCGGGGCGCCAGGCGGACGGGGCCCAGGCGTCGCGCACCAGGCCCCGGAGCGGGCGTTCGGAGGGGTTGGTGACGGTCAGTTCGACGGTGGCGGGTTCGCCGAGCCGGACGGTGGTGTCGCCGCCCCGACCGAACCGCAGGCCGCGGACGGGGGCGGCGAGCACCAGGTCGACCGCGACGGCGATCAGCACCGCCCCGGTGACCAGGCCGATCCCGGTCCAGGACGGCAGCAGCAGGCCCACGACGAGCGCGCCGAGTGCGGCAAGCAGGGCGGTTCGCCCGGTGAGGGCCATGCGGTGCGCTCCTTCGGAAGTCCGTGGGTCTGAGACCGGTGGGTCGAAAGTCCGTCGGCCGGGGGGCCGGAACGGGGGCGGTGGTGCGGTGCGGCGGGGTGTGCCGGGGTCAGCGCGGCGCGGGCGTCTGGGCGAGGACGGCCTGGATGACGGAGTCGGCGGTGACGCCCTCCATCTCGGCCTCGGCGCGCAGCGCGACCCGGTGCCGCAGGGTCGGCAGGGCGAGCGCCTTGACGTCGTCCGGGGTGACGTAGTCGCGGCCGGCCAGCCAGGCCCAGGCGCGGGAGGCGGCGAGCAGGGCGGTGGCGCCGCGCGGGGAGACGCCGATGGACAGCGACGGGGACTGCCGGGTGGCCCGGCAGAGGTCGACGATGTAGGCGAGGACCTCGGGGGAGACGGTCAGCCGGGCGATCTGCTCGCGGGCCGCGGTGAGGTGCTCGGGCCCGGCGACCGGGCGGACGCCGGCCGCGCCGAGGTCGCGCGGGTCGAAGCCGGCGGCGTGCCGGGAGAGCACCTGGAACTCCTGGTCGCGGTCGGGCAGCGGCAGGATCAGCTTGAGCAGGAAGCGGTCCAGCTGGGCCTCGGGCAGCGGGTAGGTGCCCTCGTACTCGACCGGGTTCTGGGTCGCGGCGACCAGGAACGGGACGGGCAGCGCGCGCGGTACGCCGTCCACGGTGACCTGGTGCTCCTCCATGGCCTCCAGCAGGGCGGCCTGGGTCTTCGGCGGGGTGCGGTTGATCTCGTCCGCGAGCAGCAGGTTGGTGAAGACCGGGCCGGGCTGGAAGGAGAACTCGGCGGTGCGGGCGTCGTAGACGAGCGAGCCGGTGACGTCGCCGGGCATCAGGTCGGGGGTGAACTGGACGCGCTTGGTCTCCAGGCTGAGCGCGGTGGACAGGGTGCGCACCAGCAGCGTCTTGGCGACGCCGGGGACGCCCTCCAGCAGCACGTGGCCGCCGCAGAGCAGGGCGACGACCAGGCCGGTGACGGCGGCGTCCTGGCCGACCACGGCCTTGCCGATCTCGGCGCGCAGGGCGGTCAGCGCGGCGCGCGGGTCGGTGGCGGGGGTGGCGGGTGCCGTGCCGGGGACGGAGCGCAGCTGGGCGGTTGCCTGGTCGGTCACGGGTTCCGTACCTGCCTTTCGAGGGCGTCGAGGTCGTCGGCGAGCCGCAGCAGCGCGGCGTCGTCGGTCGGGGGCGGGCCGTACAGCAGGGCCCGGACGTCCCCGGCGGGCCGGTCGGGCAGCCGGTCGGCCACGGCGACGCAGAGCGCGTCGGGGTCGGGTGCGCCGGCCCGGAGCGGGACGCCCAGGGCGGGGGCGAGGCGGTGGGCGGTGGCGCGGCGCAGCGCCTCGGCGGCGCGGCCGCGGGCCTTGGCCCGGCGGTACAGGCGGGCGCGGCCCTCGGTGGTCTCGGCGGCGCGGACCACCACGGGCAGGTTCTCGCTGACCACCGGGCCGAGCCGACGGCCGCGCCAGAGGGCGGCGAGCACGGCGGCGACGGCGAGCTGGCGGGCGGCCCAGCCCCAGCCGCTCGGCAGGTAGTCCTCGAAGGTCCTGGTGCGGGCCCCGTCGGGGACGGGGGCGGAGTAGTCGGGCAGGTGCCAGGTGAGGCGGGGCTGCGAGCCGAGCAGGCCGAGCGCGAGGGAGGCGTCGCCGTCCTTGGCCAGTTCGCTGTTGTGCAGGAAGCTGCCGCTGCCGAGCACGATGACGTCGCGGTCGCCGTCGGCGGCCGGGAGGCTGACCAGCGGGTAGCCGTGGCCGCGCGGGTAGCAGCCCTCGCCGCGGCTGCCGCTGGTGTAGAGCATGCCGCCCTGCTGGGCGCTGCCGGCCCGGACGGCCTCGGTGAGCGAGCACTCGGCGGGGGTGGAGCGGACGGCGGCGTACGGCGGTCCGCCCGCGTCGTCGGACAGCCGGATGCCGGGGGCGAGCGTGGTGAGCGCGGCCGGGCCGGGGGCGACCAGCACCAGCCGCCGGTGCCGGGCGGCGGCGACGGCGCGCAGCTGGGCGGGGCTGAGCAGGTCGGGTTCGGGCAGGACGAGGGTGTCCTGGCCGGCCGGGGCGGTGGTCGGGTCGGTGGTGAACTCGGCCTTGAGGCCCTGGCGTTCGAGCAGGGCGAGGGCGGCGTGGGTGCCGTCGCGGTCGTACGAGCGCGGGTCCAGCGGCGGGTAGCGGCGGTCCTCGCCGAGGCTGGACACGGCGGCGGCGCCGATCAGCAGGGCGGCGAGGACGGCCAGGTACCAGCGGGAGCGGCGCCACAGGCCGCGCGCGGTGGGGGAGAGGCTGGTCGGGGCGTCGGCGGGTGTTCCGGGAACCGTGGCTTCGGGGGCGGGGACGGTGCCGGTCATGCCGCTCCTCCCGGGGTCGAGGCCGGGGCCGGGGTCGACGCGGGGGCGGGGGCTCCGGCGGCGTCGGGGGTGAGGACCGGGCGGGTGTTCTCCAGCGTCCGGTCGAGTTCGTGCAGCAGCCGGTACGCGTCCTGGTCGGCGGTGCGCTCGCCGTACGCGATGTCGTCGAAGGTCCGGGCGGCCGCGGCCAGCGCGGCGGCGTGCTCGGGCAGTGCCCGGCCGGCCTCGGCGGCGGCCTCGTCGGCGGTGCGGCCGGGGCGGGTGTCGAGCAGGGTGCGCTCCTCCAGGCCGCGCACCAGGGCGCGCATCTGCTCGCGGACGGCCTGGGTCCAGCGTCCGGCGGCGGCGTGTGCGGCGGCGTCGGCCCGGTACTGGTCGGCGCTGCGCGGGCCGTCGGCGCCGTACACGTCCTGGACGGTGCGGGCGGCGCGGCGGGGCGCGCCGAGGCGCCACCAGAGTGCGACGCCGATCAGCACCGCGACGATCAGGAAGAGGATCAGTCCGGTGGTGCCGGTGGCGCCGTCGCCGGAGATGCTGTCGAGCGCCCTGGCGATGTGGTCGTAGAACCAGTCCGTGATCCGTTTCAGGACGGACGGGTCGTGCTTGTGGTACTCCGCGTCGAGCAGCTCGTCGCGGGCGGCCTCGCGCGCCGGGTCCCGGGGCACGGTGACCGGTGCGCCGCCCGCGGCGAGGAGCCCTTCCCCCCAGTCAGGCATCCGGCTCAGCGCCTCGCCGGGCTCGGGTCGCCCGGTCCGCCCCGGCCGGTGCCGTCGTGCTCGGGCAGGCCGGCCGCGCGGGCGAGCTCGATGTCCAGGGCCTCTCGGCGGATCCGCTGGTCGATGTAGACCAGCACGCCGACGGCGGCGATGAACGGGGTGGTGAAGGTGCCGGCGATGATCCCGGCGACCGCGAGCAGCAGCACCATGGCGATGCTGCGGTCGGCGCTGTCGGGCAGGCCCTGGTCGTTGAGGCTCTCGAAGCCCAGCGCCAGGCCGAGGAACTGGAAGGGGACCACGACGACCATCGCGACGACGAGCGCCAGCACGTGGCCCAGCAGGTTGATGCCGAGGACCCGCCACCAGGCGCCGCGGACCAGGCGCCACGAGCGTGACAGCGCCGTCAGCACGCCCTGCTTCTCCAGCATCAGGGCGGGGGCGGCGAGGCTGAAGCGCATGTAGAGCCAGACGGCGACCGGCACCGTCAGCAGGCCGACCAGGGTGAGCAGGCCGACGATCGCGGGGGTGTCCTGGCCGGCGGCGAGGTAGCCGAGCAGCGGGGTGAAGCCGAGCAGCGTCACGCCGGGGCCGACCAGCGCGGTCAGCAGGGTCAGCCCGAGCAGCTGCAGCAGCCGGGGACGGGCGTCGCGCCAGGCCTCCCCGGCGGTCACCGACCGGCCGAGGACGGCGCGGCTGACCACGATGGTGAGCAGCGCGGTGGCGATCACGTTGAGCAGCAGTTCCAGCGGCAGGCCGACCAGCAGTCGCAGGCTCTGGGTGGCCTCGCCGGTCTTGCCCTTGACCAGCAGGTTGACCAGGACGTTGCCGGCCTGGGCGACCACGGCGAAGCCGAGCGAGAGCGCGAGCGCGGTGCGCCAGTGCCGGCGCACGGTGGTGACGGCACCGTCCAGCAGCTCGCCGAAGCTCAGCGGGCGCAGCGGGATGACGCCGGGCTTGGGGCCGGCCGGGGCGCCCCAGCCGTACGGGCGGTGGCCGCCGGGAGGCTGCTGCCCCCACTGCTGCCCCCACTGCGGTCCGGGGGCGCCGGCCGGGCCGGTCCAGCCGGGGGTGGCCTGCGGTGGTGCCGACGGCCCGGGCACGGCGGCGGGCGCGTCGGCCGGGGGCCGGGCGTCGTCGCGGGGCGGCTCGGACGAGCTGGGCGAGGCCCAGCCCGGGGTGTCGGTCATCACTGCTCCTCGGAGGGCGTCACGGGCGCGACTGCGAACGGATCTTCCGTCCGCGCGCAGCGCCCATCGTGCCATGGGGCCGGAATTCGGCCCCATGGCGATCCGGTTGCTGATCGGCAACGGTCCTCCGCGCCCTGCCGGGTGTGGGCCGCGGGCGGGGTCGGCAAGGGGCCGCGGGCGGTCCCGGCGGGCACATTCGCCCGGTATGGCCGGAATGCACCGGTGGGGGAGTTGGCCGTTCTGGAGCATTGGCACTGCTGTGCGGCAGGTCACAATCCGGTAATGAGAAGATGGACGCATGAAGGGACGCGTCCTCGTCGTTGATGACGACTCCGCACTGGCCGAGATGCTCGGCATCGTGCTGCGTGGTGAGGGTTTTGAGCCGTTTTTCGTCGCGGATGGGGACAGGGCGCTAGCAGCGTTCCGGGAGACCAAGCCCGACCTCGTCCTGCTCGACCTGATGCTGCCCGGCCGGGACGGCATCGACGTGTGCCGACAGATCCGGGCGGAGTCCGGCATCCCGATCGTGATGCTGACCGCGAAGACCGACACGGTCGACGTCGTGGTGGGCCTGGAGTCGGGCGCCGACGACTACGTCACCAAGCCGTTCAAGCCCAAGGAGCTGGTGGCCCGGGTGCGCGCCCGGCTGCGCCGCGCCGAGGAGCCCACGCCCGAGCAGCTGACCATCGGCGACCTGGTGATCGACGTGGCCGGCCACTCGGTGAAGCGGGACGGCCGGGGCATCCCGCTGACCCCGCTGGAGTTCGACCTGCTGGTCGCACTGGCCCGCAAGCCCTGGCAGGTGTTCACCCGCGAGGTGCTGCTGGAGCAGGTCTGGGGCTACCGCCACGCGGCGGACACCCGCCTGGTCAACGTCCACGTGCAGCGACTGCGGTCCAAGATCGAGAAGGACCCGGAGCGCCCCGAGATCGTGGTGACCGTCCGTGGCGTCGGCTACAAGGCCGGACCCAGCTGACGTGACGGACCGGGCAGACGACACCCCGTCGGGTTCCGCGACCGACGGGGCCGGCGCGGTGCGCGGTGACGTGCTGAGTTCGACCACCCGCCGCCGACGGGGCCCTTCCGCGGTGGCCGCACTGGTGAGGCGTCAGCTGCGCCGCCCCACGCACCGGGTGGCCGCGCTGTACCGCCGGTCGATCCAGCTGCGCGTGGTCGCGGTGTCCCTGCTGGCGTCCATCGCGGTCGTCGTGGTGCTGGGCGTGGTCGTGGTGGCGCAGGTGCGCAACGGCCTGCTCGGCACCAAGACGGACGCCGCCCGCGCGCAGGCCCGGATCGGCTTCCAGGTCGAGCAGAAGAAGATCGACGAGGCCAACGACCAGAAGCTGCGGGGCACCGCCGACCCGACGGTCAGCGAGGTCGGCACCTGGCTGCTGCGGCAGGTCAACGACCTGGCCGGGAGCGGGCAGACGGTCTACTCCGTGATCGCGATGGCCCCCGGCACCGGTGCCGTCGTCCCCGACACCGCGGGCTTCGCGCCGCGCTACTCGGGCGACATCCAGCCCAGCAGCATCCCGGACTCCCTGCGGGCCAAGCTGCTCGCCGAGCCCAACCAGATGTTCGACCAGCCGACCCGGATCTACCGATCGCCCGGGAGCGACGTCAAGTCCGAGCCCGGGCTGGCCCTCGGCATGCAGTTCGACGGCCCGGCCGGGACGCCGTACCAGATGTTCTACGTGTTCTCCTTCGGCCAGGAGACCGACACCCTCAACCTGGTCACCGGCACCCTGGCCACCGCCGGGGTGTTCGTGGTGATCCTGATGGGCGGCATCGCCTGGGTCGTGGTGCGCCAGGTGGTCACCCCGGTCCGGATGGCCGCCGGGATCTCCGAGCGGCTCGCCGACGGGCACCTGGAGGAGCGGATGAAGGTCACCGGGACGGACGACATCGCCCGCCTCGGGGAGTCCTTCAACCGGATGGCCAACGCCCTCCAGGCGCAGATCCGCCAGCTGGAGGAGCTGTCCAGGGTGCAGCGGCGGTTCGTCTCGGACGTCTCGCACGAACTGCGCACCCCGCTGACCACGGTCCGGATGGCCGCGGACCTCATCTACGACAGCCGCGAGGACCTGGACCCGATGGCGGCCCGCTCGGCGGAGCTGCTGCAGGGCCAGCTGGACCGCTTCGAGTCGCTGCTCGCCGACCTGCTGGAGATCAGTCGCTTCGACGCGGGCGCCGCGATCCTGGACGCCGAGCCGGTCGACCTGCGTGAGATCGTCGCCCGGGTGGTCGAGGCCGCCGACCCGCTGGCGCAGGCCAAGGGCAGCGCCGTGGTGATCCGCGGCGACGGCGAGCCGGTGCTGGCCGAGGTGGACTCCCGCCGGATCGAGCGGATCCTGCGCAACCTGGTGGTCAACGCGCTGGAGCACGGCGAGGGCCGCGACGTGGTGGTCCGGCTGGGCTCGGCGGACGGCGCGGTCGCGGTCGGCGTGCGCGACTACGGCATCGGCCTCAAACCGGGCGAGGCGTCCCGGGTGTTCCACCGCTTCTGGCGGGCCGACCCGTCCCGGGTGCGGACCACCGGCGGCACCGGCCTCGGCCTGTCGATCGCCGTCGAGGACGCCCACCTGCACGGCGGCTGGCTCCAGGCCTGGGGCGAGCCCGGTGGCGGCTCGCACTTCAGGCTCACCCTGCCGCGCACCCGCGGTGGCGAGATCACCCGGGCGCCGTTCCGGCTGGAGCCGGAGGACTCCCGCAACAACCGGGGGCTGGGCGCGCAGGGCACGCCGTACCGGCGGGCGATCAGCCCGTCCGGGGCCACGGCGTCGGCCGCCGTCGACGAGCAGGCGGAGACGCCGGAGAGCGCGGGCGGCGGCCTCGGCAGCGGGCTCGGCGGGGTGCTGAACATCGGCCCCGGGCTGGGCCGGAGCCGGCTGCCCGAGGGGCCGCGTTCGGACCCCTCGGACGTACGGACGGCCGCCGGGTACGGGGCCACCGGGGCCCAGGTCATGGTGGACCCGACGGCCGGACGGCCGTCGGTGGCGCAGCGGACGGCGGAGTCGGACGTGACGGGCGGGACGAGGGACGCGGAGGGGTCGCAGCGTGCGAGGGACGAGCAACAGGACTGAGCCGCGGCTCCTCGCGGCGGTCGGCGGGCTGCTCGGCGCCCTGGTGGCGAGCGGCTGCGCGGCGATGCCGGATTCCGGCGGCATCACCAAGGTGGAGCTGTCCCAGGGCTCGGCGGACAAGAACCTCCAGGCCCGGGTCTACCCGGTGGCGCCCGGGAAGGGCGCCAAGCCGCGCGAGTTGCTGACCGGGTTCCTGGACGCGGTGACCGCCGACGAGGGGTACGACACCGCGCGCAAGTACCTCACCGAGAGCGCCGCCGCGGAGTGGAAGCCGGAGGCGGAGCTCCGGGTGCTCTCGTCCACGACCATCCCGGACGTCCCGGACGTCACCGACGCGGACACGGTCTCGGCGTCGGTGACCGGGCAGCTGGTCGCCGGTGTCGACGAGAAGCACTCGTTCGAGCTGGTCACCGGGCAGAACAACGTCTCGTCGCCCTTCACCTTCGTCCGGAAGGACGGCGAGTGGCGGATCGACAAGCTGCCGCCCGGCGTGATCATGAACGAGACCAATTTCCGGAACAGCTTCCGGCAGGTCGAGCGGTTCTTCTACACCACGCCGGACCCGTCGGCGGCGGCCAGCGGGAACGCCGGCCAGGAGGTGCTGGTCGCCGACCCGATCTACCTGCGGCGCCGGACGGACCCGCTGACCTCGGCGGCCCAGGCGGTGGCCGACGGGCCCTCGACGTGGCTCTCGCAGGCGGTCCGGACGGCGTTCCCGAGCGGTGTCCGGGTCGAGCGGGTGACCATCGACGACAGCAAGACCGCCCACGTGCAGCTCGGCTCGACCGACCTCGGCGAGGCGACGGCCTGCCGGCGGATGGCGAACCAGCTCTTCTACACCCTCGCCGACCAGGGCAAGGGCCTCGACAAGCTGGAGCTGAAGGGGCAGCGCGGTTCCTGCACCGTCCGCCGCGGCGAGGAGCCGCTCGTCGGCCCCGGTGCCCTGGTCGGGCCGTCGTCCGCGACGCAGTACTACCAGCGTGCCGACGGCGCCCTGGTGGCGACTGACGAGGGACGCCCCGGGGACCCGGTCCGCGGCATCCTCGGCAAGCCGCAGTCGAACACCAAGCCGCCGCTCGGCGCCTTCGCGGTCAGCCGCAGCGGCACCCAGGCCGCGGCGATCAGCGAGGACGGCCACCAGGTCTACTCGCTGCCGCTGTCGGACAGCACGGTGGCCATGGGCGAGCCGGTGCTCACCTCGCCGGCCAAGGGCGGCGACAAGGAGGACGGCTTCGCCTCGCCCAGCTGGGACGGCCGCGGCGACCTCTGGGTGGTGGACCGCAACAAGCAGGGGCCCCGGGTGGTGATGGTGCGCGGCGCCAAGTCGTACACCGTGCCGGTCGAGGGGCTGCTGACCGGGCAGACCGTGCAGGGGATGAAGATCGCCTCGGACGGTGTCCGGGTCGCCCTGGTGGTCAAGACCCCGGGGGTGACCAGCCGCTCGCTGCGGTTCGGACTCGTGGTGCACGGCGGCACCCCGCAGGCGCCCACCGTGAAGATCACCGGGCTGCGCCAGGCCGCACCGACGCTCACCGACGTCGCCTCGGTGTCCTGGGCGGAGGCCGACCAGCTGGTGGTGCTCGGCAAGGAGGCCGACCGGACCCAGCAGCTGTACTACATCAGCACCGACGGCTCGCAGAGCACGGACACCCAGCTGCAGAGCGCCGAGACCATGCAGACCGTCGCGGCCTCGGAGTCCCGGGCGGACAGCCTGACCCAGACGCCGCCGGTGCTCGCGATGGGCGAGGTCAAGCAGACGGACGGGAAGCCGAGCGAGCTCAAGGCCTTCCGCCTGGTCAACCACCAGTGGCGGGAAGCCTCGCTGATCGACAAGCCCCGGTCCTTCCTCTACGCGGGCTGACGGCGCGCGCGGGCTGATGACGCGCCGCCCTGCTGACGGCGCGTCCGGGAGGGGCCGTCGGCTCGCCCGGGCAGGCCGCGGCCGCGGCGGTGGTCAGCCCGCCGGGTGCACGGTGGCCGCGACCGTGGCGCCGGCCCGGGCCGGCAGCCCGGCGTCGGCCAGTGCCCGGGCGGCCTCGGCGAGGCTGGCACCGGTGGTCACCAGGTCGTCCACCAGCACCGGGTGACGGCCGGCCAGGCCCGTCGGCCAGGTCCGGACGCGCGGCAGCACGGTGAGCGCGCCGTGGAGGTTGCGGCGCCGTTCGGCCGCGTTCAGCCCGGTCTGGTCGGCCACCGGCCGGGCGTGCCGCAGCAGCGGGGCGGCCCGGACGTCCAGGCCGGACCGGCGCAGCGAGCGGGCGGCCGCCCCGGCCAGCCGCAGCGTCGGATCGTGCCCGCGGGCGCGGACGGCCGAGCGCGCCGAGGGCATCGGGACCAGCAGCAGCGGAGCGGCCCCGGCCCGAGCGCCCAGGGCGGAGCACACCGCCCGGCCGAGGGCCTCGCCCAGCGGCCCGGCCAGCCGTAGCGCGCCGCGCTCCTTGTGGGCGAGCAGCAACTGACGGACCGGGTCGGTGTACGGCGCGGCCGCGTGCGTCCAGGGCAGTGGGGTGGGGACGGGCCGGGCGGTGGCCAGCGCGCGCCGGCAGGCCGGGCAGAGCTGGGTGCGTTCGCTGCCGCAGCCGGCGCAGTCCGCGGGCAGCAGGATGTCCAGCAGCCCGGCCAGTGCGTGGCCGAACGGCCCTTGGGCGGACGGTGGACGGGCGGGGGCGGGGGACGGCGGCACGGCTGCTCCTGGCGGCGGCAGACACGGAGAGTCAGCACACGATGCGCCGTATGGGGGGCGTTGTCCAGGTATTTACCCATACTTCATTCGCCAGAGGGTAGACAGGGTGAACCAGCTTGACCGCCCGACCGCATTATCGGGTCATACCCTCCTTATCGGCTGAGGAGGCGAAAAACCCGTGTGAGGTGTTCGATAAGGCCCAGGGGGTTTCAACCGTCCCTGGTGGGGAGGAAGTGAGGTGAGGGCCAGTCGTTTCCCGCCGCTGGCGGCGGGGGCGGGGGGCCGGCAGTGGATGGGCTGGTCCAGCTGGGTCTCAGCCCGGTCCGGTAGCACCCGGATCGGCGTCAGCACGAGGGATCGGAGTTCTGCGTGGACATCGTCGTCAAGGGCCGCAAGACCGAGGTGCCCAAGAGGTTCCGCGAGCACGTGGCCGAGAAGCTGGAGAAGGTCCAGAAGTTCGACGCCAAGGCCATCAGCCTCGACGTCGAGGTGTCCAAGGAGCACAACCCGCGGCAGGCCGACCGCTCCGATCGGGTGGAGATCACTCTCCGCAGCCGCGGCCCCGTCATCCGGGCCGAAGCCGCCGCCGCTGACCCGTACGCGGCGCTCGACCTGGCCTCGGCGAAGCTCGACGCGCAGCTGCGCAAGTCCGCGGACCGGCGTCGGGTGCACAAGGGCGGCGCGAACGGCCGCACCCCGATCAGCGTCGCCGAGGCGACCGCGGCCCTGGCCGCGCTGCCGGCCACGACGGCGCCGGAGGGCGCGACGAACGGCGCCGTCCGCAAGACCATGATGGGATCCCTGGAAGTGGAGGGCGAAGGCCCGCTGGTGGTCCGGGAGAAGACGCACCCGGCCGCCCCCATGGCGCTGGACCAGGCGCTCTACGAGATGGAGCTGGTCGGCCACGACTTCTACCTCTTCGTGGAGAAGGACAGCGGCCTGCCGAGCGTGGTCTACCGCCGGCACGGTTACCACTACGGCGTCATCCACCTGCAGACCGACCTCGCGGCCGGGCCGGGTGGCGGGGCGGGCGGGGCGATCGGCGGGTCCGACGAGGAGGACTGACCGTCCGAGGAGCGATGGAGGGTGACCCCGGCGGCCGTGGCCGCCGGGGTCACCGGCGTTCGGGGGAGTGGCGGTCCGGCGTCCGGGGAGGGGCGTCGCGAACGGGGCCGCGTCCCGGGCGCAGGGGTCACCCGATGCGGGGGAATCGGCATCGGAGGGTGACCGTGGCGGTGTCGGAGCGTGGAATGATTGGCGCACGACGACCCGCGAAGGGGGAGGAGCGGATGGGGGATCACTTCGGGCTGGGGCCCGGGGTCGGGCCAGGGCTGCCGCCGGGGGCGGAGGACGAGCCCGCGTACGAGCCGCACCGGGGTGAGCCGATCCGCGTGTTGGTGGTGGACGACCACGCGCTGTTCCGCCGGGGACTGGAGATCGTCCTCGCGGAGGAGCCGGACATCAAGGTCGTCGGCGAGGCGGGGGACGGCGCGGAGGCCGTGCTGAAGGCCGCCGACCTGCTGCCCGACATCATCCTCATGGACGTCCGGATGCCGCGCCGCAGCGGGATCGAGGCCTGTACGGCGATCAAGGACGTGGCACCCAGCACCAAGATCATCATGTTGACGATAAGCGACGAGGAGGCCGACCTCTACGAGGCGATCAAGGCCGGGGCCACCGGCTACCTGCTCAAGGAGATCTCCACCGACGAGGTCGCCACCGCGATCCGCGCGGTCGCCGACGGGCAGTCGCAGATCAGCCCCTCGATGGCCTCCAAGCTGCTCACCGAGTTCAAGTCGATGATCCAGCGCCGCTCCGACGACCGGGACCTGGTGCCCGCGCCCCGGCTCACCGACCGGGAGCTGGAGGTGCTCAAGCTGGTGGCCACCGGCATGAACAACCGGGAGATCGCCAAGGAGCTGTTCATCAGCGAGAACACCGTGAAGAACCACGTCCGCAACATCCTGGAGAAGCTCCAGCTGCACTCCCGGATGGAGGCCGTGGTGTACGCGATGCGGGAGAAGATCCTCGAAATAGGGTGAGCCGGGCGGGATTTGGGGGTGCCCCTGGCAGTCCTGGCGGTCTTGGTGGTCTTGGTGGTCCTAGCGGTCCGCCAGCAGCTTCTCCAGGGCGGGGCGCAGCCGCTCGTCGTGCAGCGCCCCGACCCGCACCTCGTCGCAGCCGACCCAGGAGGCCGCCTCGCGCAGGGCCGCCGCGAGCGCCTCGAGGTGTCGGGCGCCGCTCCCGCGGCCGTCCAGCGAGACCTGCCGGGCGACCAGGGTGCGCCCCTCGCGGGTCGGGTCGACCCGGCCGACCAGCCGGCCGCCGGTCAGCAGCGGCATCGCGAAGTAGCCGTGCACCCGCTTGTGCTTGGGCGTGTAGGCCTCCAGCCGGTGCGTCATGCCGAAGATCCGCTCGGTGCGGGGGCGGTCCCAGACCAGCGAGTCGAACGGCGAGAGCAGCGTGGTGCGGTGGCGCCCGCGCGGGGCGGTGGCGAGGGCGGCCGGGTCGGCCCAGGCCGGGGCCGGGGCGCCGTCCGGGCCCCAGCCGGCCACCTCGACCGGGACGAGCCCGCAGTCGGCGAGCACCGGGTCCAACTGCTCGGCGCGCAGCCGGTGGTAGTCCAGCAGATCGGCCCGGGTGGCCACGCCGAGGGCGGCGCCGGCCTGGGCGGCCAGGGTGCGCACACACTCCTCGTCCGACCTGTCCTGCCCGAACAGGGCGTCCGGGACGGCCTGTTCGGCCAGTGCGTAGATCCGCTTCCAGCTCCGGCGCTCGGTGCAGACCACCTCGCCGAAGGCCAGCGCCCGCTCGACCGCGATCTTGGTGTCGGACCAGTCCCACCACTCGGCCGTCTTCTTGGCGCCGCCCAGCTCGGTGGAGGTCAACGGCCCCTCGGCCCGCAGCTTGTCGAGCACGGCGCGGTACGTCCCGGGCTCGACCCGGCCGCCCCAGAGGTGGCCGCGGTCGCGGTAGCGGCGGCGCCGGAAGGCGAACAGCGGCCACTCCTCGACCGGCAGGATGCAGGCCGCGTGCGACCAGTACTCGAAGGTCGTGCCGCCGCCCCAGTACGCCGCCTCGACGGCCGGGCGGCCGACCGCGCCGAGCCGGGCGTACGGAATCAGTTCGTGCGAGCGGGCCAGCACCGAGATGGTGTCCAGCTGGACGGCGCCCAGGTGCCGCAGCACCCCGCGCACCCCGCCGCGGCGGTCGGGCGCGCCCAACAGGCCTTGGGCGCGCAGGGCGATCCGGCGGGCGTCGTCCGCGCTGAGGACGGCGACGGGGGCGGGGCGGGGGGCGGCGGTCATGCCGGCGAGCGTAGCCCGGGCCACTGACAACGCGGGCCCGGATCGGGCCGAGGGGCGGGGGCCGCGGGCTCAGTCCAGATCGGAGGGCAGCAGGGAGGCGATCCAGGAGTCGTGGAAGACGCCGCGCTGCTCCGCGTACGAGCGCAGGGTGCCCTCGAAGCGGTAGCCGACCTTCTCGGCGACCGCGCGGGAGCCCTCGTTGCCGACGTAGGCCACCCACTCCAGACGGCGCAGGCCGAGCTCCCGCAGGCCGAAGCGGGAGATGGTGCGGGCGGCCTCGGTGGTGTAGCCGCGGCCGCGGAACTCCTTCACGGCCCACCAGCCGATCTCGGCGCAGCCCGGGTCCTGGGGGCGCAGGACGAGGCCCTGGGCGCCGACCAGAGCGCCGGACTCGCGCTCGAACACGCACCAGACCCGGTGCGCTCCGGTGCGCCAGCCGTCGATCGCGAGATCGCGCACGAAGAACTCCGCGTCCTCGCGCCGGTACGGCGACGGGACGACCGTCCAGCGCTGGATCTCGGGATCCTGGCAGGCGGCGAAGACCGCGTCGATGTCGGATTCCCGCGGGGCCCGCAGGACGAGCCGCTCGGTGGTGAGGGTGACAGCTTCGGTGCCGGTTTCTTCCATGAACGGATTATTCGACGGTGCCGGAAAGCGGGCATCCGAATATCCGGCCGGTCCCGCGGGCGGCCAACTCTCCGACCCGCCGACCGTTTTGTCCCGGTGGACGGTGCTATCTGGCCATGTGCTCGCGGGGGTGACACGGGAATACCGTGCTGACGCACCTCCCGGGGGGTTGGACTCCTCGCATACGATGGCCCGTGCGGTGGGGTGGACCCGCCGTGCAGTCGTCCAGTGCCAATACAGGCAAGGAGCCCGCTCACGTGTCCGTCTTCGACAAGATCCTGCGCGCCGGCGAGGGCAAGATCCTTCGCAAGCTGCAGCGGATTGCCGCCCAGGTCAACTCCATCGAAGAGGACTTCGTCAACCTCACCGACGCCGAGCTGCGCGCACTGACCGACGAGTACAAGCAGCGGCTCGCGGACGGCGAGAGCCTGGACGACATCCTCCCCGAGGCGTTCGCCACCGTCCGTGAGGCCGCCAAGCGCGTGCTCGGCCAGCGCCACTACGACGTCCAGCTGATGGGCGGCGCGGCCCTGCACTACGGCTACGTCGCCGAGATGCGCACCGGTGAGGGCAAGACCCTCGTCGGCACCCTGCCCGCGTACCTGAACGCGCTGACCGGCAAGGGCGTCCACCTGATCACCGTCAACGACTACCTCGCCGAGCGCGACTCGGAGTGGATGGGCCGGGTGCACCGCTTCCTGGGCCTCGAAGTCGGCGTGATCCTGGGCAGCATGACGCCCGCCGAGCGCAAGCGGCAGTACGGGATGGACATCACGTACGGCACCAACAACGAGTTCGGCTTCGACTACCTGCGCGACAACATGGCCTGGTCGCAGGACGAACTCGTCCAGCGCGGCCACAACTTCGCGGTCGTCGACGAGGTCGACTCGATCCTGATCGACGAGGCCCGCACCCCGCTGATCATCTCCGGCCCGGCGGACCAGGCGACCAAGTGGTACGCCGACTTCGCCAAGCTGGTGCTGCGCCTGAAGATCGATCGCGACTACGAGGTCGACGAGAAGAAGCGCACCGTCGGCATCCTCGAGGAGGGCGTCACCCGGGTCGAGGACTACCTGGGCATCGACAACCTCTACGAGTCGGTGAACACCCCGCTGGTCGGCTTCCTGAACAACGCCATCAAGGCGAAGGAGCTGTACAAGCGGGACAAGGACTACGTCGTGATGAACGGCGAGGTCATGATCGTCGACGAGCACACCGGCCGCATCCTGGCCGGGCGCCGCTACAACGAGGGCATGCACCAGGCGATCGAGGCCAAGGAGGGGGTGGAGGTCCAGAACGAGAACCAGACCCTGGCCACCATCACCCTGCAGAACTTCTTCCGCCTGTACGACAAGCTCGCGGGCATGACCGGTACCGGCACCACCGAGGCCGCCGAGTTCCACCAGATCTACAAGCTCGGCGTGGTGCCGATCCCGACCAACAAGACGCCGCTGCGCATCGACCAGCCCGACCTGATCTACAAGTCGGAGCCGGCCAAGTTCGCCGCCGTGGTCGAGGACATCGCCGAGAAGCACGAGAAGGGCCAGCCGGTGCTGGTCGGCACCGTGTCGGTCGAGAAGTCCGAGTACCTGTCGCAGGAGCTGCGCAAGCGCGGCATCCCGCACGAGGTGCTGAACGCCAAGCACCACGAGCGCGAGGCGCAGATCGTCGCGCAGGCCGGCCGCAAGGGCGCCGTCACCGTCGCCACCAACATGGCCGGCCGCGGCACCGACATCATGCTGGGCGGCAACGCCGACCACCTGGCCGCCGCCGAGCTGGCGCAGCGGGGGCTGACCCCGACGGACACCCCGGAGGAGTACGAGGCCGCCTTCCCGGCCGCGCTGGAGAAGGCCAAGGCCTCGGTGAAGGCCGAGCAGGAGGAGGTCAAGGAGGCGGGCGGCCTCTACGTCCTCGGCACCGAGCGGCACGAGTCCCGCCGGATCGACAACCAGCTGCGCGGCCGCTCCGGCCGTCAGGGCGACCCGGGCGAGTCCCGCTTCTACCTGTCGCTGGGCGACGACCTGATGCGCCTGTTCAAGGCCGGCATGGTCGAGCGCGTGCTCTCGATGGCGAACGTGCCCGAGGACGTGCCGATCGAGTCCAAGATGGTCACCCGCGCCATCGCCTCCGCGCAGACCCAGGTCGAGCAGCAGAACTTCGAGATCCGCAAGAACGTCCTCAAGTACGACGAGGTGCTCAACCGTCAGCGCGAGGTCATCTACGGCGAGCGCCGCCGGGTGCTGGAGGGCGAGGACCTCCAGGAGCAGGTCGGCCACTTCATGGACGACACCGTCGAGGCGTACGTCCGCGCGGCCACCGGCGAGGGCTACGAGGACGACTGGGACCTGGACAAGCTCTGGACGGCGCTCAAGCAGCTCTACCCGATCACCCTGGACCTGGACGAGCTGGAGGAAGAGGCCGGCGGCCGGGCCGGGCTGAGCCCCGAGTTCCTGATCAAGTCCATCCAGGAGGACATCCAGGCGCAGTACGGCGCCCGCGAGGACCAGCTGGGCGAGGAGATCATGCGCGAGCTGGAGCGCCGGGTCGTGCTGTCGGTGCTGGACCGCCGTTGGCGCGAGCACCTCTACGAGATGGACTACCTCCAGGAGGGCATCGGCCTGCGGGCCATGGCGCAGCGCGACCCGCTGGTCGAGTACCAGCGCGAGGGCTTCGACATGTTCACCGCGATGATGGAGGGCATCAAGGAGGAGTCCGTCGGCTACCTGTTCAACCTGGAGGTCCAGGTCGAGCAGCAGGTCGAGGAGGTCCCGGTCGAGGACGCCCAGGTGGTGCTCGACAAGCTGGAGAAGGACGCCGCCCGCCCGGAGATCAAGGCCAAGGGCCTGGAGGCCCCGAAGCCGCAGCGGCTGCACTACACGGCCCCCTCGGACGAGGTCGGCGGCGGTGTCATCGAGGGCGACTTCGAGGACCTCGCGCCGGAGGACGAGGGCGACGGGCTGACCCGCGCCGAGCGCCGCAAGGCCGCCAAGTCGGCCAAGGGCCGCCGCCGCAAGGGCTGAGCCGGCCGCCGGACACCAGTCAGGACGCCACGCAGGGCGCCGTTCCCGGACCGGGACGGCGCCCTGCGCCGTTCCGTACCGCCGGGGCTGCGACGGGGTGCTCACCGGGCCTCCACGGCGGTGCACTGCCACTGCCCGGCCGGGCCGCGCTGCTCCAGCCGGAAAGCGACCATGTGGTGCCGCCGGCCGAGGTCGACCCGCACGCAGGCCTCGACCGCGTCCGGGGAGGGCGAGCGGTCGTGCACCGGCCCGAGCCGGGGGCGGTCGGCGGGGCCCCCGCGGCGCAGGGCGCCGGCCCGGACCAGTGAGGCGAGCTGCCCGTAGCCGGCCAGGCTGGTGTGCCGCGCCAGCTGGCCGGAGGGCCGGGCGCCGGTGAGCACCTCGACCAGCCGGTGGGCGAAGCGGGCGGCCAGCGCGCCGGGGTCGGGCCCGGGCGCGGGCGCGCCGGTGCAGGCGGAGCGCGGGTGGCGCGGCCGACGGCCGGCCGGGTCGCAGCCGGTGGCGCCGCGCGGTCGGCGGTGCGGGCGGGCGGTGAGCCGGGCGTCGAGGTCGGAGCCGAGGTGGGCGGTGGGCCGGGCGGTGGGCTGGACGCTGGGGCGGGCGGTGAGCCGGGCGTCGAGGTCGGAGCCGAGGTGGGCGGTGGGCCGGGCGATGGGTTGGACGCTGGGGCGGGCGGTGGGGTGGGCGGTGCAGCGGACGGTCACGGTGGTGGCTCCTGGATTGGGTGGTGCGGGTACGGACGGGATCAGGCTGGAGGTGTCCCGCGCGCGGCGGCAACGGGTTTCCGGGCCGGTGGGGGCGGGCTTTCGAATTCACCTATCCGGGTGAGGCGGCCAGTGCGGCGACGGGGCGGACGGGCCGTCCGCGGGCGCCCGGTTGACGTGCGGGGACGGCCCGTACGGTCCTAAAGGGGACGCTCCGGCTGGGCGGACCGGGTGGCGGCACCCGGCCGCCGCATCGCGCCGTACCGGCCCGGCGCGCACCATCGGAGCCTGACCGGGAGCGGACGGCCGGGCTCCCACGACGAGGGGCGGCCGGTACGACGACACGGGTGACGCCGGCCCCGGCGGCCGCGGGCACCGCCCCGCCCGCCGCGGGGGCTCCCCGGTACGGCCTGGTGCTGGGCGGCGGCGGGATGCCGGCGCGGCCTGGACGGTCGGCGCGCCGTGCGCCGTCGAGGAGGCCACCGGAGGGCGGCCCGACGGGGCCGGCGTCCTGCTCGGCACCTCGGCGGGCGCGGTCCTCGCCGCGAGCGCCCGCCTCCGGACCGGAGGTGATCACGGGCGTCCCCGCGGCGCTTATTCTTGGGGCGCTGGACAATCTGTGCCGCTGGACGAACCCCGCTGGACGAACCGGAGAGTGCCACCGATGCGCGTGTACGTGCCCACCACCCTGACCGGCCTGGCGGCGGCGCACGAGGGCGGCGCCCTGGAGCAGTCCGCCGCGTACGCCGTGACGCCCGCGCTGCGCGAGTGGTACGTCAGCGACGACCTGGAGGAGCTGGAGTACGCGGCGCTCAACCGGGCCGCGCAGTCCTCGCTGCGGCTGCTGGCCGCCGACCCGCAGGCCCCGTGCCGCCGGGTCGTGGTGGCGCTGGACGTGGCCGACGCGTCGGTGCGGCCCTTCCCGGGTGACGAGTACCAGGACCAGGCCTCGCTCGGCCGGGTGGTGCTGGCCGGCCCGGTGCGGCTGGCCAAGGCGGCCGCGGTGCACGCCGACGTGGCCGACGACGAGGTGGTCACGGACGTCGCCGCGGCGGTGGCGGCGGTGGCCGCGGCCGACGCGGGCGACCAGGACGCCCAGTTCACCGTGGACGGCGCCGAGGACCACGACCTGCTCTGGTACGCGACCCAGGAGATCCCCGCCCTGCTCGCGTGAGTTCCGCCCTACCGGCGTGTCGCCCGTCCGGGTTACCGTTTCACCCCGTGCGCACTCACATCGTTTGGGACTGGAACGGCACGCTCTTCCACGACATGGAGGCCGTGCTCGGGGCGAGCAACGCCGCGTTCGCGACCATCGGCATCGGGCCGATGAGCCTCCAGGAGTACCGCGAGCAGTACGAGATCCCGATCCCCCGCTTCTACGAGCGCCTGCTCGGCCGGATGCCCTCCACGGAGGAGTGGCTGCGGCTCGACGACGCGTTCCACGACAGCTACCGGGAGCTCAGCCGGGCCTGCGGGCTGACCGAGGGCGCGCGCGAGCTGCTGGACGGCTGGCGGGACGCGGGGAACAGCCAGTCGCTGCTGTCGATGTACGAGCACGAGAGGCTGGTGCCGCTGGTCGACACCTTCGGCCTGACCGGCGGGTTCCTGCGGGTGGACGGCCGCAGCGGCCCGTCCGGCGGCCAGAAGGCGGAGCACCTGACCCGGCACCTGGCCGCGCTCGGCGAGCGGGTGGACCCGGCCCGTACGGTGCTGATCGGCGACGCAGCGGACGATGCCCTGGCGGCGCTGGCCGCGGGCGCCCGCGCGGTGCTCTACACCGGCGGTTCGCACACCCGGGAGAAGCTGGAGCCGGTCGGCGTCCCGGTGGTGGACAGCCTGGCCGAGGCGGTGGAGCTGGCCGGCCGGCTCAGCGGCTGAGCGCGCGGGGGCTGCCCGCGGACGGCGGACGTGGCAGGCGCCACGTCCGCCGTCCGCGTGTCTGAGCGGGCGGATCGGGCTCCGGCTGGTCAGGCTGGTGTCACACCCGACCAGCCGCCAGGACGGAGCCGCCATGCCCATCGACGCAGTCACCGAGGTGCCGGTCCCGGTCAACGAGCCGGTGCGGGCGTACGCGCCCGGCAGCCCGGAGCGGGACCGGCTGGTGCGACGGCTGGACGAGCTGGCCGCCGAGCAGGTCCCGCTGCCGATGACCATCAACGGTGAGCAGCGCTTCGGCGGCGGCGAGCGGATCGACGTCGTCCAGCCGCACCACCACGCCGCCAAGCTGGGCGTGCTCGGCAACGCCACCCGGGAGGACGCCCGGGCGGCGGTGGACGCGGCGCTGGCCGCCGGGCGGCAGTGGCGCTCGCTCTCCTTCGACGACCGCGCGGCGGTCTTCCTGCGCGCCGCCGACCTGCTGGCCGGCCCCTGGCGGGAGACGCTCAACGCGGCCACCATGCTCGGCCAGTCCAAGACCGCGCAGCAGGCCGAGATCGACTCCGCCTGCGAGCTGATCGACTTCTGGCGGTTCAACGTCCACTTCGCCCGGCAGATCCTGGCCGACCAGCCGATCTCCTCACCCGGAGTGTGGAACCGCACCGACCACCGCCCGCTGGAAGGTTTCGTCTACGCGATCACCCCGTTCAACTTCACCGCGATCGCCGGCAACCTGCCCACCGCCCCCGCGCTGCTGGGCAACACCGTGGTCTGGAAGCCCGCGCCGACCCAGACCCTGGCCGCGTACCACCTGATGCGGCTGCTGGAGGCGGCCGGGCTGCCGCCCGGGGTGATCAACATGGTGACCGGCGACGGCCTCCAGGTCTCCCCGGTCGCGCTGGCCGACCCGGCGTTCGCCGGACTGCACTTCACCGGTTCCACGGCCACCTTCCGGTCGCTGTGGCAGACCATCGGCGCCAACATCGGCGGTTACCGCGCCTACCCGAGGATCGTCGGCGAGACCGGTGGCAAGGACTTCCTGCTGGCCCACCGCTCGGCCGACCCGGAGGTCCTCAGGACCGCGCTGATCCGCGGCGCCTTCGAGTACCAGGGCCAGAAGTGCTCGGCGCTCTCCCGCGCCTACCTGCCGCGCAGCCTCTGGCAGAGGATCAAGGACGACTTCCTGGCGGAGGTGGACGCGCTCGCGGTGGGCGACGTGACCGACCTGTCCAACTTCATGGGCGCCCTGATCGACCGCCGCGCCTTCGAGAAGAACCGGGACGCCATCGACCGGGCGAAGGCCGATCCGACGATCGAACTGGCGGCCGGCGGGCAGTACGACGACGCGATCGGCTGGTTCGTCCGGCCGACCGTGCTGGTCTCCTCCGACCACCGCGGCGAGATCTTCCGGACCGAGTACTTCGGCCCGATCCTCGCCGTCCACGTCTACGAGGACTCCCGCTGGGACGACGTGCTCCGCCGGGTCGACGCCGGCGCCCCGTACGGGCTGACCGGCTCGGTGATCGCGCAGGATCGTTACGCCATCGCCCAGGCCGTCGAGGAGCTGCGCTTCACCGCGGGGAACTTCTACATCAACGACAAGCCCACCGGGGCCGTCGTCGGCCAGCAGCCCTTCGGCGGCGGCCGGGCCTCCGGCACCAACGACAAGGCGGGCGCCGCGCAGAACCTGCTGCGCTGGACCTCGGCGAGGTCGATCAAGGAGACCTTCGTCCCCCCCACCCACCACGGCCACCCCCACATGGGCTGAGAGTGAACATCAGGCTCCGGTTTGGACATGCTGTCCAGGACGGACGCGACTTCCTGTGGGTTTGCGCCTACCTGTCCCTGTCCACCTTCGATTGATCCGGTTAGGCTGGCTGGCGTCGTCGGGTGGCTTGCAAGGCGAATGAGTCGTCCTACCCGCTGGGCGGGCGTTTCATGCGTGCCATGAGCCCCTTTCAGTCGGATGGTGCGGCAGGATTGCGGTGACCCGTCGGTGTACATCCACACACCACCGAGTCACGCAACGGCGCGCGACAGGAGCCAAGAAGTCATGCAGACCAAGCTGGACGCAGCCAAGGCCGAACTGCTCAAGAAGGCAGCCGCAGCCGCTGAGAACAGCCAGGTGGGGGGAGCGGCGCCGGGGGAGGGTCTGAGCAACGGCGCTCTGACCGCGTACCTGCACCACTACTACCTCCACACCGCGCCGGAGGACCTGGTCGACCGCGACACGGTCGACGTGTACGGCGCGGCCGCCTCCCACTACCGCCTGGGCCTCAAGCGCCCGCAGGGCACCGCCGAGGTGCGGGTGCACACCCCCTCGGTCGAGGAGAACGGCTGGTCCTGCGGCCACACCGTGGTCGAGGTCGTCACCGACGACATGCCCTTCCTGGTCGACTCCGTCACCAACGAGCTGTCCCGCCAGGACCGCGCGATCCACATCGTGATCCACCCCCAGCTGGTCGTCCGCCGTGACATCACCGGCAAGCTGCTGGAGATCCTGGACGTCGACGCGTGCTCCCGCAGCCAGGCCGCCGGCACCGAGTGGCCCGCCGACGCGACCGTCGAGTCGTGGATGCACATCGAGATCGACCGCGAGACCGACCGCGAGGACCTGCGCTCCATCGAGGCCGACCTGCGCCGCGTGCTCGGCGACGTCCGCGAGGTCGTCGAGGACTGGGGCAAGATGCGCGAGAGCGCCCTGCGCCTGGCCGACGAGCTGGCCGAGGAGCCCCCGGCCGGCCTGCCCGAGCAGGAGGTCGGCGAGGCCTGGGAGCTGATGCGCTGGCTCGCCGACGACCACTTCACCTTCCTCGGCTACCGCGAGTACGACCTGGTCGAGCACGAGGGCGAGGAGGTCCTCAAGGCCGTCGCCGGGACCGGCCTCGGCATCCTGCGCTCCGACCCGCACAGCCACGACGACGCCCACCACGCGGTCAGCGAGGCCTTCGGCCGGCTCTCCGCGCCGGTGCGCGCCAAGGCCCACGAGAAGAAGCTGCTCGTCCTGACCAAGGCCAACAGCCGTGCCACCGTGCACCGCCCGGCCTACCTGGACTACGTCGGCGTGAAGAAGTTCAACGCCGCCGGCGAGCCGATCGGCGAGCGCCGCTTCCTCGGCCTGTTCTCCTCCGCCGCCTACACCGAGTCGGTCACCCGCATCCCGGTCGTGCGCCGCAAGGTCCAGGCGGTCCTGGAGGACTCCGGCTTCTCCAGCGAGAGCCACGACGGCCGTGACCTGCTCCAGATCATGGAGACCTTCCCGCGGGACGAGATCTTCCAGACCCCGGCCTCCGAGCTGCTCTCCATCGCGACGAGCGTGCTCTACCTCCAGGAGCGCCGCAAGCTGCGGCTCTTCCTGCGCCAGGACGAGTACGGGCGCTACTTCTCGGCCTTCATCTACCTGCCGCGCGACCGCTACACCACGCGTATCCGGCTGCTGATCACCGACATCCTCAAGGAGGAGCTGAACGGCGCCACCATCGACTACACGGTGTACGCCACCGAGTCGGTGCTGACCCGCCTGCACTTCGTGGTCCGGGTCGCTCCGGGCACCGAGCTGCCGCAGCTCACCGAGACGGACATCGAGCGGATCGAGAACCGCCTGGCCGAGGCCGCCCGGTTCTGGATGGACGGCTTCCACGACCAGCTGCACATCGAGCTGGGCGAGGAGAAGGCCGCCGAGATCGGCCACAAGTACGCCAACGCCTTCCCCGACGGCTACCGCGCCGACTTCCCGCCGCGGACCGCCGTCGCCGACATCAAGCAGATCGAGTCGCTGCACGGCGAGGGCGACTTCCGCCTGAACCTGTACCAGCCGGTCGGCGCCGGCGACGACGAGCGCCGCTTCAAGATCTACCGGGTCGGCGGCCCGATCTCGCTCACCGAGGTCCTGCCGGTGCTCCAGCGCCTGGGCGTCGAGGTGCTGGACGAGCACCCGTACGCGCTGCGCCGCTCCGACGGCACCACCGCGTGGGTCTACGACTTCGGCCTGAAGCTGCGCGAGGCCACCGAGCTCACCGACGAGGCCCGCGAGCGCTTCCAGGAGACCTTCGCCGCCACCTGGACCGGCAAGGCCGAGAACGACGGCTTCAACGAGCTGGTGCTGACCGCCGGGTTGACCTGGCGCCAGGCGATGATGCTGCGCGCGTACGCCAAGTACCTGCGCCAGGCGGGCTCCACGTTCTCCCAGGACTACATGGAGGACGCGCTCCGCAACAACACCCACACCACCCGCCTGCTGGTCAACCTGTTCGAGGCCCGGCTGAGCCCGAGCCACCGTTCGGGTGCCCTGGAGCTGACCGAGGGCATCCTGGAGGAGCTGTCCGGCGCCCTCGACGAGGTCGTCTCGCTGGACGAGGACCGCATCCTGCGCTCCTTCCTGCACCTCATCAAGGCCACCCTGCGGACCAACTTCTTCCAGCGCGCCGCCTCCGGCGAGCGGCACTCCTACGTGTCGATGAAGTTCGACCCGAAGGCCATCCCGGACCTGCCGGCCCCGCGCCCGGCGTTCGAGATCTGGGTCTACTCGCCCCAGGTCGAGGGCGTCCACCTGCGCTTCGGCAAGGTCGCCCGTGGTGGTCTGCGCTGGTCCGACCGGCGCGAGGACTTCCGCACCGAGATCCTGGGCCTGGTCAAGGCGCAGATGGTCAAGAACACCGTCATCGTCCCGGTCGGCGCCAAGGGCGGCTTCGTCGCCAAGCAGCTGCCGGACCCGTCGGTCGACCGCGACGCCTGGCTGGCCGAGGGCGTCTCCTCGTACAAGACCTTCATCTCGGCACTGCTCGACATCACCGACAACCTGGTCGGCGGCGAGGTCGTGCACCCGGCCGACGTGGTCCGCCACGACGAGGACGACACCTACCTGGTCGTCGCCGCCGACAAGGGCACCGCGACCTTCTCGGACATCGCCAACGGCGTCGCCGAGTCCTACGGCTTCTGGCTGGGCGACGCGTTCGCCTCCGGCGGCTCGGCCGGCTACGACCACAAGGGCATGGGCATCACCGCCCGCGGCGCCTGGGAGTCGGTCAAGCGCAACTTCCGCGAGCTCGGCGTCGACACCCAGTCCGAGGACTTCACCGTCATCGGCATCGGCGACATGTCCGGCGACGTCTTCGGCAACGGCATGCTGCTCAGCGAGCACATCCGCCTGGTCGCCGCCTTCGACCACCGCCACATCTTCCTCGACCCGAACCCGGACGCGGCCGTCTCGTACGCCGAGCGCCGTCGCCTGTTCGACCTGCCGCGCAGCTCCTGGGACGACTACGACAAGTCGCTGATCTCGGCCGGCGGCGGGGTGTACCCCCGCACCGCGAAGTCGATCCAGCTGACCCCGCAGGTCCGTGCGGCCCTGGGCGTCGAGGCGACCAAGCTGACCCCGGCCGAGCTGATGCGGGCGGTGCTCCAGGCCCCGGTCGACCTGTTCTGGAACGGCGGCATCGGCACCTACGTCAAGGCCTCCACCGAGACCAACGCCGAGGTCGGCGACAAGTCCAACGACGCCATCCGGGTCAACGGCGAGCAGGTCCGGGCCCGGGTCATCGGCGAGGGCGGCAACCTCGGCTGCACCCAGCTCGGCCGCATCGAGTACGCGGCCACCGGCGGTCCCGAGGGCACCGGCGGCTGGATCGACACCGACGCGATCGACAACTCCGCCGGTGTGGACACCTCGGACCACGAGGTCAACATCAAGATCCTGCTCAACCAGGTCGTCGCCGAGGGCGACATGACGGTCAAGCAGCGCAACGCCCTGCTGGCCGAGATGACCGACGAGGTCGGCCACCTGGTGCTGCGCAACAACTACGCGCAGAACGTGGTGCTGGCCAACGCCGTCTCCCAGGCGCACAGCATGGTCAACGTGCACGCCCGGATGATCAACCGCTTCGAGTCGGCTGGCCAGCTGGACCGCGCGCTGGAGTTCCTGCCCACCGAGCGCCAGATCCGTGAGCGCCAGCAGAACGGCCGCGGCCTCTCGCAGCCCGAGATGTCCGTCCTGCTCGCCTACACCAAGATCATCCTGGCCGAGGAGCTGCTCGCCACCGAGCTGCCGGACGACCCGTTCTTCCGCGCCTCGCTGCACGAGTACTTCCCGAGCGCGCTGCGGGCGAGGTTCGCCGACGCGATCGACAACCACGCGCTGCGCCGCGAGATCATCACCACGCTGATCGTCAACGACACGATCAACCGCGGTGGCTGCACCTTCGCCTTCCGCCTGAAGGAGGAGACCGGCGCGACCTACGAGGAGATCGCCCGGACGCACACCGCCGCGCGGGCCGTCTTCGACCTGGAGCAGATCTGGGCCGAGATCGAGGACCTGGACAACAAGGTCCCGGCCCGGATCCAGACCAAGATGCGGCTGCACTCGCGGCGCCTGGTCGAGCGCGCCACCCGGTGGATGCTCAACAACCGCCGCCAGCCGCTCGACATCGCCGGCACCATCGAGTTCTTCCACGACCGGGTCAACCAGGTCTGGGCCTCGCTGCCCAAGCCGCTGCGCGGTGAGGACCTGGCCTGGTTCGAGTCGGTGTACGACGAGCTCGCCGCGGCCGGGGTGCCGGAGGAGCTGGCCACCCGGATCGCCGGCCTCTCCTCGGTCTTCCCGACCCTGGACATCGCCGAGGTCGCGGACCGCTCCGGCAAGGACGTCGCCGAGGTCACCGACCTCTACTACGACCTGGGCGACCGGCTGCAGATCTCGCACCTGCTCGACCGCATCATCGAGCTGCCCCGCACCGACCGCTGGTCGTCGATGGCCCGGGCCGCGATCCGCGAGGACCTCTTCGCGGCGCACGCGGCGCTGACCGCCGACATCCTGGCCTGCGGCGCCGAGGGCGCCACCCCGGAGGAGCGCTACAACGCCTGGGCCGACCTCAATGCGACCCTGCTGAACCGCGCCCGGACCACCCTCGACGACATAAGGGGTTCGGACAACTACGAGCTGTCCAGCCTCTCGGTCGCGATGCGCGTCATCCGCACCCTGCTGCGCACCGGTTCGATGCGCTGACGAACGGCTGCACCGAAGGGGCCCGCGTCCACGGACGCGGGCCCCTTCGGCATGTGCGGCCCCGGAGGACGGGCGCGGCCGGAAAGGCCAGAACCGGCCGCCGGATTCCGCAGGGTGACGAACGAATCACTCTGCGCGTGAACCGGGGTGTGCGGGAGACGTGTCCCTGTGGTTAACGCGGCATCACAAACTCCACCAATTGGCAGCAGAGCTCTCAGTGGATAGTGGAATTTCGCCCCAACTGCCCTTTTTGACGTCTGTTCTGACATGGCATGAGTTGCAGTAGGCTGACTCCGCGATAGGCGTTGCCGCAGGTCTCGTGCCGGACCGCACTTCGATGTGACGTGACATCAGGTGCCTTTCGGGGAGGTTCCGGCCGCCAGTCCCATTCGCGCTTCGGGGCCCGGACCGGCTCCACGCGATGCCACCTGAAGAGAGTTTCATGACGTCATTTGTGCAGGAACCCTTTTTCTGGGTCTTCATCGTGGTGATGCTCGCAGCCGTCGGAGCGGCCCTCCAGGCACGCAGGACGAACATCGCCCTGCGACGGCAGAACGCCTCCCTGGAGGAGGCGAGCGCCGCGGCCCAGCGGCAGCGCGACGAATTCGCCGTGCTGCACGACCGCCTGCAGGGCCAGCACGCGTCCGAGCTGTCGGCCGTCCGCCGGGACGCCGAGGAGGACACCAAGGCCGTCCTCAAGGCGGCGATGCGGACGCTGCAGGGCCTGGCCGACGAGCAGCAGGTCGTCATCGACAAGGTGCAGCGGAAGTACGGCGACAGCCCGCAGATCCTCGCCGACCTGATGACGATCGACCACACCAACAGCCAGTTCGGCCGGCGCGCCCAGGGCATCGCGGTGCTCTGCGGCGGCTGGCTCGGCCGCCGCGAGAGCGTCGCCTCGGTCTACGACGTGGTCCGCAGCGCCCAGGGCCGGATCCGGCACTTCGACCGGGTGCGGATCCACTCCCGGGTCAGCGTCTCGCTCGCCAGCAAGGTCGTCGAGCCGGTCGCCGTCGTGCTGTCCGAGCTGCTCGCCAACGCGACCAACTACTCCGCCCCGGACACCCCGGTGGAGGTCAGCGTCCAGGCCGTCCCCACCGGCGTCTGCCTGATCATCGACGACGCCGGCCTCGGCATGGGCCAGGAGGAGAAGGACCGCGCCTCGCTGCTCCTGAACCCGGGCGCGCCGATCAGCCTCACCAGTCTGGGCAACCCCCCGAAGTTCGGCTTCGCCGTCTCCGGCATGCTGGCCGCCCGCTACGGCTTCCGCGTCTCCGTCGACTCGGTCTCCCCGTACGGCGGCGTGCGGGCCGTGGTGCTGCTGCCGGCCGAGCTGCTCAGCAGCGAGGTCGCGGCCCCGCCCTTCGCCGAGCACACCGACTACCAGGCCGCGCCGGTGGAGCAGCCCGCGCAGGCCTGGGCGCAGGCCCCCGGTCAGCGGCTCGTGTCGCTGTCCGAGCCGACGGCTCCGCTGGCCCCGGTGCCGGCGCCGCACGCGGCGGCGGCCGGGCCGGAGACCACCGCGGACGGCCTGCTGCCCCGGCGCCGCCGCCAGCGCCCGGTGTCGGTCGTCCCCACCCCGCAGGACCCGGGCAGGCCGGAGGAGCTGCGGAGCACCGGCCGGCACACGCCGTCCCGCCTCGGCGCGTTCCAGCGCGGCACGCTGTCCGGGCGTAACACCATGACCACGGAAGGAACCGAGATCCAGTGAGCCGTGATCTTTCCTGGGTGCTCAACGACGTACTCCAGGTACCCGGCGCCCGGCACGCCATCCTCGTCTCCGCCGACGGCCTCCTGCTCGAGCGCTCCAGCGAGATCGGCCGTGACGAGGCGGAGACCAACGCCGCCGCGATGAGCTCGATGCAGTCGCTTAGCCGCGCGGTCGCCCCGTTCGTCGGCGGTGGCGGCGGGGTCTGGCGCCAGACCCTGCTGGAGTACGACCACGGCTGGATCTTCCTGATCGCGGCCGGCAGCGGCGCGTACCTGGCCGCCTCCACCGCCCCGGACGTCGACATGGAGGCGATGTCCTTCCGGATGCAGCAGCAGGTGGGCGCACTCGGACGGGCGATGTCGGCGGCACCGCGCCAGAGCACGTACAGCGGCTCATGACGGTCGGCGGCGAGGAACAGAGGGTCACGGGCGGGTTCATCCGCTCCTACGTCATCACCGGCGGGCGCGAGTTACCGAACGCGGACGACCTGTCTCTGATCACCCTGGTCACCGTCGGGCCCGGGCAGGACCTCCCCGGCCTGCCGAGCCCGGAGACCCGGGCGATCTGGGAGCTGTGCTCCGGCGGCTACCTCTCGGTGGCCGAGGTCGCGGCCCGGCTGGAGCTGCCGGTCGGGGTCGTGAGGCTGTTGCTGACGGACCTGATCCGTGAGGGACGGCTGCTGCGCCGGTCGGCCCCGCCCCCGGCCCAGGCCCCGGACCCGAGACTTCTAGAGAAGGTACTGCATGGACTTCAACGCCGGTTCGCCTGAGGACATCTACGTCCCCGGCGCGGTGACGACCGCTGTCAAGATCCTGGTCGTCGGGCACTTCGCGGTCGGCAAGACGACGCTCATCGGGGCCCTGTCGGAGATCGCGCCGCTGAGCACCGAGGAGAGCATGACCCAGGCGTCCGTCAGCGTCGACGACCTCCGCGGCGCACCGGACAAGAAGACCACGACCGTCGCCCTGGACTTCGGCCGGCTGACGCTCGGCGACGACCTCGTGCTGTACCTGTTCGGCACGCCGGGGCAGCAGCGGTTCATGCAGCTCTGGGAGGACATGGCGCGGGGGGCGCTGGGAGCGCTGCTGCTGGCCGACCCGACCCGCCTCGCGGACACCTTCCCCGTCATCGACCTGATCGAGCAGTACGGCCTGGAGTACGCGGTGGCCGTCAACAGCTTCGACCGGCAGAGCGAGTACACCGAGGACCAGCTGCGCGAGGCGCTCGACCTGCTGCCGCACACCCCGGTGGTGTTCTGCGACGCGCGGGACCAGCGCTCCTCGGCCAACGCGCTGCTGACGCTCGTCCGGCACCTGCTCGACCGGGCCTCCTGACCTCCCCCACGCCTCCCCCTCCCCCCTCCCGGGTCCGCACCCGCCCGGGGCCACCTCCAAGGAACGACCCATGGAATCTCTGCAGCGACCCGTCCCGCAGTCGCCTCCGCCGGGCTGCCCGATGCACGCCGGCGTGAGCACGCCGCTCTACGGGGAGATGTTCTCGGCCGACCCCGGCGCGGTCTACGACCGGCTGCGCGCCAACGGTCCGGCCGCGCCGGTGGAGTTGGCGCCGGGGGTGGACGCCACCCTGGTCACCTCGCACGAGGCCGCGCTGCGGGTGCTGCAGAACCCGGGGATGTTCGCCCGGGACTCGCGGCGCTGGGCGGCGCTGAACGAGGGCCGGGTGCCGATGGACAGCCCCGTCCTGCCGATGATGTTCTACCGGCCCAACTGCCTCTTCACGGACGGCGCCGAGCACCTGCGGCTGCGCAAGGCCGTCACCGAGAGCCTGGAGCGGCTCAACGACAGCCGGCTCAACCGGCACGTCGAGCGGATCGCCGGCTACCTGATCGACCAGTTCAGTCCGCTGGGCCGGGCCGACCTGCTCAACGACTACGCCAAGCTGCTGCCGCTGCTGCTGTTCAACCAGCTGTTCGGCTGCCCGGCCGACATCGGCGACCGGCTGACCCGCAGCATGTCCGCGCTCTTCGACGGCCTCGACGTCATCCAGGCCAACGAGGAGCTGAACTCCTGCCTGATGGACCTGGTCGCGCTGAAGCGCCGCCAGCCCGGCGACGACATCACCTCCTGGCTCATCCAGCACCCGGCCGGCCTGCGGGACGAGGAGCTCAAGGACCAGCTGGTCATGCTGATGGGCGCCGGCGTCGAGCCCGAGCGCAACCTGATAGGCAACGCGCTGCTCCTGCTGCTGTCCGGCGAGGGCGGCTCCGGGCTGCGCATCGAGGACGCCCTCGACGACGTGCTGTGGAACAACCCGCCGATCGCCAACTACGCGACGCACTACCCGATGCAGGACCTCAACCTGGGCGGCGTCCCGATGGACGCCGGCAGCCCGGTGGTGATCAGCTTCGCCGCCGCCAACAGCGACCCGGCGCTGACCGACGCGCGGCTGACCCTCAGCAAGGGGGCCCACCTGGCCTGGGGTGCGGGACCGCACGCCTGCCCGGCCAAGTCCCCGGCCCAGCTGATCGCCCTGAGCGCCATCGAGTGCCTGCTCAACGCGCTCCCGGACGTCACGCTCGCGGTGCCGGCGGAGGACGTGGAGTGGCGCCCGGGCCCGTTCCAGCGCGGCCTGGTCTCGCTCCCGGTGCGGTTCAGCCCGGTGGCCGCCCGCACCGTGGGGACGGCCCCGGCCGCGGACGCCGTCCCGGCCCCGGCGCCGGTCGGCCTTGAGCAGGCGCAGGCGTACCCGCAGGCCGGGCCCGTCACGCCGGCCAGGGCTCCGCAGAAGAAGGGCTGGTGGAGCTCCTTCCTGGACGTCTTCCGGCTCTGAGACGTCCCTGGGGTTCGGTGAGGGGTTCCGGCACCGCGGCCAGGGGTTCCGGCGCGCCCGCGCGGGGCCCCGGCCCGTCTCGCCGCCGGAAGTCGTCCGGTCACCGCGGGGTGAACGGCGTGTGGCGACGGTGCGGTACGTGACAGGGGCAACACGGATCGACGCTTGAGCGCGCTGTTGCTGGGTAGTACGCCGCCGTACTGCCCGCCCGCGTGTTGAAGGAGCCCGTGTGACCGCCATGTTGGAAGCCCGCCCCGCGGAGTGGGAGCGTGCTGACGGAAGGGCCGACCGACGCGCCGCCGTCCCGCTGCTGCGCAGGCTGCGGTCGGCCGAGGGGCTCGCCGACCCGAGCCCGGTCTACGACGAGCTGCGGGCGCTCGGTGACCTCGTCCCTGCGCCCTGGGGCGGCTACCTGGTCACCGGCTACGAGGCGTGCGACCAGGTCCTGCGCGGCAGGACCTGGCTCGTCCCCGACTTCGCCTGGCAGGAGCGGCAGACCGGGACGGAGCGCTGGGAGGCCGTCGCCACCCGGGAGATGAGCCGGACGCTCTCCCGGCTGAACGCCCCCGAGCACACCCGGCAGCGGCGCAGCCTCGGCAGCCTCTTCGACCGGAACACCCTGCGGGCCATGGCGGCGGACATCGAGGACGACGCGGCCGGGCTGCTCGACCGCCTGGCCGAGCGAATACGGACCGACGGCGAGGCGGACTTCGCCTCCGTGGTCAGCGAGCAGCTGCCGATCGGCACCATCGGGCGCTGGCTGGACATCGCGCCGGCGGACTACCCGCACATCCTGACGATGACCCACAACCAGGTGCACGCCCAGGAACTGCTGCCCACCAAGAGCCAGCTGGCGATCTCCGAGCAGGCCACCATGGAGCTGCGCGAGTACTTCACCCGGCTCGTCCGGGAGCGCCGAGAGAAGGACGGCGACGACGTGATCGCCGGCTGGATCCGCACCTGGGACGCGCTGGAGTCCGACCGTGAGGCCACCGACCGGATGGTCTACCAGCTCACCATGTTCGTCACCATCGCCTCGCTGGAGACCACGGCGACGCTGCTCTCCTCGCTGGTGTGGCAGCTGCTGCGGACGCCCGGCCGGTGGGAGTGGCTGCGGGCGAACCCGGAGCACATCGACGAGGTGATCGACGAGGCGCTGCGCTACGACCCGCCGATCCGCGTCAACAGCCGCGTCGCGGGCGAGGACACCGAACTGGCCGGAGTGTTCCTCCCCAAGGACACCATGGTCCACGTGATGTACGGCGCGGCCAACCGCGATCCGCGCCGCAACCCGGACCCGCACACCTTCGACCCGCTGCGCCGGGGCACCCACCTCACCTTCGGCGGCGGCGCCCACTACTGCCTCGGCGCGGGCCTGGCCCGGCTGGAGGCGCGGGCCCTGCTCGGGCAGCTGCTGGAGCGCTTCCCGACGCTGCGGGCGGTGAGCCCGCCCGAGCACGCGCCCCGGATGGTGTTCCACCGGGTGACGTCCCTGAGAGTCGCCGCGTGAACGTCTCCCCGCAGGCCCCCCGGTGCCCCTCGTACGCGATGCAGCCCTCGTACGTCCCGCAGCCTCCGGCGGCGACCGCCTGGTACGCCGGGCCCGACCCGGCCCCCGAGCCCTTCGTCGCGCCCGAGCCCGTCGTCGCTTCTGTGGCCGCGCCCGAGCCGGCGCCACCGGCCCGTACGGTCCGTTCCGAGCTCCGGGGCGCGGTGCTCCACGTCGAGCTGGACAGCCCGGAGACGGGCAACGCCGTCACCTCGGCCATGCTGGACGAGCTCCTCGCCGTCCTCGCCGCACCCGACCCGGCCGTGCAGGTGATCGTGCTGTCCGCGGCCGGCCGGGACTTCTGCCTCGGCGGCGACCGCGACGAGCTCTTCGCCGGCCTGGACGAGGACCCGACCGGCGGCCGGATACGCAGCTACGGGGACCGGGCCCGCCGGGTCTGCGAGGCCCTCACCAACAGCCCCGCCGTCACCGTCGCCCGGGTGCAGGGCCGGGCGACCGGCGCCGGCTTCGCCCTCGCGCTCGCCTGCGACCTGCGGGTCGGCGCCGACAACGCCGTCTTCCGGCTGCCCGAGCTGGCCCTGGGACTTCCCGTCGCCTGGGGCGGGCTGCTGCCCCGCCTGCTGCACGAGGTCGGCGCGGCCCGGGTCCGCGAGATCATCCTCACCGGCCGCCCGGTCGGCGCGGTGGAGGCGCGGGAGCTCGCCATCCTGCAGCGCGTCGTCGCCGAGCCGGAGCTGGACGAGGCGGTGGCCGAGTGGGCCCGTCCCGTCACGCGCCGCCCCGAGGCCGCCCTGCGGGTCACCAAGACGCTGCTCGCCTCGCACGCCTCGGCCACCCGGATGGCCGACGCCTCGGTCCTGGACTCCGAGCTGATGGCCTCGGTCATCGCCGCCGCCCACTACACCCGCAGTCTCGGCGCCCGGCCTCCGGTCGGCTGACCGGTCGTCGGACGGAAGGGAGGGCGGGCCCGCGTCACCGGCGCGGGCCCGCCCTCCCTCCCTTTCGGTAACCCACTGTGAATTCTTCCCGGATGTTCGCTACTGTGTGCGAGCAACGAAGGGGAGGGATCGTGGTGGGGAAGACGCGCAACACCCGTGCTGCGATAGCGGTTCTGACGATGGCTCTGGTCGCAGCCGGGGTGGCGGCCTGCGAGGGCGACAAGGGCGGCGCCGCGGCGGCGGGCACACCGCCGCAGCCGTTCGGCGCCGGCGGCTACCGGGGACTGCAGCTGTCGATGACCAAGGAGGAGGCGCTCGCCTCCGGGGCCCTGGAGAGCGCGCCGGTCTCCGTGCTCAACGGCTGCACCGACTACGCGTACAAGGGCGGCCCGGCTCCGGACCAGGCCCGGATGGCGACCGAGGCGGACGTCCACGCGAAGGCCGACAAGGCGCTGGCCAGGATCGACGAGATCAGGGCGAAGCGGAAGACGATTCCGCCGCTGGCGCCGGGGGCCTCGCTGAAGGAGATGCAGGAGCACGGCGCCCGCCTCCAGGAGCAGCTCCGGCAGGACGCCGCCGACCAGGCGGAGATCACCGCGCTCGACAAGGACCTGGACCTCGTCGGGCCCGCCCGCAAGGCCCGGGACGAGGCGTTCCGGGCCACCGGCCGGGTCAACTTCGGCACCAAGGGCCTGCGTCAGCTGGTCGCCCCCGCGGAGGCGAGGACGGCCGAGGGCGTCGGCGCCGGCTCGACGGAGGAGCAGCTCAAGCAGGCCTACGCGGGCAAGGACCTCAAGCCGGCCGAGGGCGGCACCTACGAACTCCCGGCCGAGAGCGGCAACGGCGGCCCGGACTGGTTCTACGAGTTCACCGTGGCCGAGGGCAAGGTCGTCGCCCTCGCCCTGGTCAAGCACGGCACCTACTGCTCCTGAGAGCCGGCCGGGGTTCCCGGCCGGTTCGGCGGCCCGTCGGGAACCGGGCGGGGCCTGCGGACAGGTGGGGGTGTGGAACTGTCACAGCGGGCGCGATTGAGGAGCGGGGACCAGTGGGCCTTCGGGGAGCTGTTCGATGAGACGGCGGACGACCTGTACCGGTACGCGGCGCGGGTGGTGGGGGACCGGGCGGCGGCGGAGGACGTCGTCCAGCTGACGTTCCTCGAAGCGTGGCGGCTGCGCGGCAAGCTGCGGGAGGACGACGGGCCGGTGCGGCCCTGGCTGTTCGGGATAGCCGCCCACGTGCTGCGCAACACGACCCGGGCCGCCCGGCGGCACCGGGCGGCGCTGGCGCGGATGCCCGACCGGGGCGTCCTGCCCGACTTCGCGGAGGAGTTGGCCGGACGGCTCGACGACGACGCCCGGCTCGCCGCCGTCCGGCGGGCGCTGGGCGGGCTGCGGACGGCCGAGCGCGAGGCGTTCGGCCTCTGCGTCCTGGCGGGCCTGGACTACGCGAGCGCGGCCGAGGCACTCGGGGTGCCGATCGGCACGGTGCGCTCCCGGCTCTCGCGCGCCCGTACCAAGCTGCGCGCGCTGACGGCCGAGGAGCTCCGGGGCGGGCGGGAACTCCCGCCGGGCACCGGACAGGTACGGGGTGGCCGCAGCGGAGCGGCCGGGTCGACGACTCCTGGGAGTACCCGATGAACCCGATGAACGAGGACGAACTGCTGCCGACGCCCACGGGGCCGGGGCTCTCCGCCGACCGCCGGCGGCAGCTGCGGGGGCACCTGATGAGCGAGTTCGCGCGCGGGTCGGTGACCACCCCCCGGCCGATCCGGCTCGGCTGGGTGGCCCTGCCCGCCCTGGCGGGCGGCCTGGCGCTGGGCCTGGTGCTGGTCGGCGTTCCGGCGGAGCGTGGCGCGGACCCCAGCCGACCGGTGGCGGCGGTCGTCCTGGACCGCGCGGCGAAGGCCGCCGAACAGCAGCCCGCCCCGGCCGCACGCGGGGACCAGTTCGTCTACGTGAAGAGCCTGGACGAGTGGGCGAGGTCGGCGGGCGAGGCGCCGCGGACCCGGGAGCTCTGGAGGTCCGTCGACGGCAGCAGGCGGGACCTGCTGCTCCTGGACAGGCACCTGCCGAACCCCGGGGGAAGCGACGAGCACGGGGAAGCCGAACCCGCGCCGTTCACCGGGATCGGCAGCTACGCCTACGTCGCCGCCCTGCCGACCGACCCGGACGCGCTGCTGGACAGGATCCACGTGGACACCGCGGGCCACGGGCCCGGCCCCGACGAGGAGGCGTTCAGGACCGTCGGCGACCTCCTGCGCGAGCAGATCGCCCCACCGGCCGTCAGCGCCGCGCTCTACCGGGCGGCCGCGAAGATCCCCGGCGTCACGGTGATCGACTCGGTTACCGACGCGGCCGGCCGCCCCGGCATCGCGGTCGCGCGCCTGGACGGCGGCGGGAAGGCCGAGGTTCAGTGGATCTTCGACCGCGCCGACTACACCTTCCTCGGCGAGCGCACCGTCGCCGTCACCGACGGCGCGACCTTCAAGAAGGGCGACATCACCGGCCAGATGGCCGTCCTCGCCCGCGCGGTCGTCGACCAGGCCGGCACCCGCCCGTAGCCCCAGTGGCCTCCGTGGTGGCCGGCCGCTTTTGCGTCTCGGGCTGCTCGGGGCGGCGCCATCGTCGGCATGAGTGACCAGTGGAGGAGTTCGGATGGCTACCGCACCCGACTACAGCGACCTCTTCGAGATCATTGAGCACCTGGAGTCCGACCAGGTCGAGGAACTGCGTCGCCATGCGCTGCGCCTGGTCAAGGGCACTGCCGATCAGGACGAGACCGAGTACCTGATGCGGTCGCCGGAGAACTCTCGCCGACTTCTTGCGTCCAGGCAATCCGTCGCCGAGGGCCGGGTCGAGTACCGCGATCTGGTGGACCCCGAGTGAACTGAGTGCTGCTTGGCGGTGGTTTCGGCGGCGACCAGGGCGAGGCCGAGGCCGAGGGTTCTGCCCGAAGGGAGGGTGGGCGAGGCCGTTGATCTGTGCACGGC
>NZ_JBSFKQ010000065.1:0-39448 GCF_053598615.1 Kitasatospora sp. NPDC001095
ACGGCCGACTCATCCGAACCGCGCCGAACACCTACAAGATCACCCTCCCCGACGCCTTGACACCGCCGCCCAGTCCTTAACTTCGTGGCATTGCAGCAGCATCGGCCAACGACAGCTCCCGACCGACCGCCGTCCACACGGCCCGGTGCAGCGAAGTCACGTCACGTCCGGGGCCGGTGTGCACCACCCGCCGCAGTCGGCCAAGCCGACCGACATCGATCGCCCCCGCAAGGTGGAGTTCTACGACGGCCACTTTCAGCGCGGCCTTCGAACCGCCCCGCACTCCCGCGACACCGGCCGCTGGCAGGCCGTCCGGCCGCCCTCTAACGGGCAGCCACCGCAACAGCCCCGCACCGACAAGCCCGGCCACCGCGCACACGACACCGGTCGATCCCGTCACACCCCCCGTCAAGGGATAACCAGCCCCTCCCCGGCCCGCTTCCCCAGAAGAATGACACGGCCGGGTGACCGTCGCTCAGTTTCAGGCCCCCACCCTGGGCGGAAAATCAGGCCCGCCGACTTCCCACTCCACCCGCAATGAAGCCGCCGGCACAGCGCGACGCGGAAGATCAGGCTGTGGTCGGCGGTTCTTCCCCGGTGAGCTTCGGGCGAAGGGTTGTGGCGTGTTGTTGCCACCCCTTCGGATGGGGGTCGCAGGAAATCTTTCGGCTCCGGTAGGGCCCGGTGATGCCATTTCAGGGGGGTCGGGCCGCAAATTTTCCTGTGAAGGCGCGTTAGCGTGCGTGTCGGATTTGAGTTGGAGTGCGCTCCAAGTCCTACGGTTTCTGCCGTGGTCGCCGCCGCCGGTGGTCGGCGGCCGGGACGACGGGAGAGGAGCAGCGCGGATGAGTGGGTCCGTGGAGGAGGCCGAGGTTCGGCGGGAGCGTTTCGCGCACGGGTTGGAGGTGCTCGACCGGGTCGACGGGGAGGCCGGTCGGCGGGTGGTGGAGGCGCTGGGTGACGTCAGTCCCGAGCTCGGGCACCAGGTGGTCGCGTGGGGGTTCGGGGAGATCTACAGCCGTCCGGGGCGGGCGCCGCGTGAGCGGCAGTTGGTCACCCTGGGCATGCTGACGGCGCTGGGCGGGTGCGAGCCGCAGTTGGAGGTCCACGTCAACGCCTCGCTGAACGTCGGGCTGACGCCGCAGGAGATCGTCGAGGCGCTGCTGCACTCCGCCGCCTACTGCGGCTTCCCGAAGGCGCTGAACGCCACCTTCGTCGCCAAGAAGGTGTTCGGCGAGCGCGGCCTCCTGCCGGTCACGGCGGACCGCCCGGCCGACTGACCGGCTGACCGGCTGACCGGCGGTCGGCAGCCGGCCGAGCGGCCCGGTGGTGCATGTGCTCTGGTGCGACGGCGGTGCCGCACCTGGCCCACCCTGCTGGAACAGGGCAAGCCGGATCCCCTGGGTGGTGTCGAGTGGCAACGGCCGGGGAGACCGCGTGCGTGAGACGTGGGGCTTGGGAGCCGGGCGCCCCCCGGGCCCTGGCCCTGGGCGGGGCCTGTGCGGGGCGCTCACCCCGCCGATATCCACAGAGGATGGCGTTTCGCATTCCTCGTGGCAAGCCCGAAGGGGCGCGGAGGGTCGGACACGGCGGGTACCCGGGCCCCGGGGCGTGGCCGGGCCGGCGGCCGTGAGCTGCGGATTCATCCCGACGGGTTCTCAACTTCGAGTGGGACAAAGCGAGAAACGGGGGCGTAAAGCGTTGGACCGCCCCCGCAGGCCACGGCGACCCTGTGCGTGGGTGTCCGGCCCGCCCGGCTCTGGAAGGCCGGGCGGGCGCGCGAGGACCCCGGTCGAGTGGCAACAACCGCAACCCAGCGAAGCGGAGACCGCATGGAACAGCAGTACACCCCGGCCGCGCACGCGGCGTGCGTCGAGGTCCGGACGGCGCCGGGGGCCCCGGTGCCCGTCCCGGCCACCGTGCTCGTGGTCGTCGTCCTTCTCCTCACCACCGCCCTGACCGCCTTCGGCACCCCCGCCCGTACCGCCGTCGCCACCCTGGCCGGTGCCGGGCTGCTCGGCATAGAGCTGGTGCGCCGCCTGGCCGAGGCGCTCACCGCCCTCCGGGCCCGCTAGGAGGCGGCCGGTGGGGCGCCTGAACAGCGCCCTGGTTGAAGGGGACAAGGACATCCGGACGCTCGCGCAGTGGCTGCGTGCCCTGCGCGAGCGTTCCGGCCTCACCTACAGCCAGATGGCGCGCAAGACCGCCGGATTCGCCCGGCCCGTCTCCCTCGCCACCCTCTCCCGCGCGGACGAGGGCCGTACGGTGCCGACCTGGCCGGTCACCGAGGCCTACGTCCGGGCCTGCGGCGGCTCGGTGCGCACCGCCGAGCGGCTGTGGCTGCGCGCCCGCGGCGCCCGGGCCGGGCGGCGCGGGAGCGGGGCCAAGGCCGTGCCGGTCGCACCCGCCGCGGCCGGCGCGGTTCGGGCCCTGCCGTACGTCACGCAGCGCTGCGAACTGCTCGTCGCGATGCGGCGGTTGCGGCTGCGCGCAGGGAGCCCGTCCCTGCGCGAGTTGGAGACGCGCGCGGTGCGGGGGGCAGTGAGCCACCTGCCGCGCAGCACCCTGCACGGGGTGCTGGCGGGTGAGCGGGACTGCACCGAGCGGGTCCTCGTCGAGTTCGTCCGGGCCTGCGGGGTGGGCCCGGTGGAGGAGGCCGAGTGGATCGCGGCCCTGCGCCGTACCGCCGGCGCCCCTCCCCCGCCGCCCGACGTCCACCGCCGACTCGCCGAGGCCCACGCCGAGGTCCGGCGCCTGCGCCGTGCCCTCGACGACCGCCCCGCGCGGGAAGTCGGTCCGGCCGACTTCCCGAGCCGCGTCGGCCGGCTGACGGGACGGCCCGTCCCCCGGCCAAGGGCCCCGCGCACGAACGCGGGAGGCCGACGGCCCCGGCCTGCCGCACCGGAGCGGACCCTCGACGCCCCCACCGAGCCGCGGCGAGGAGTCGGTCCGGCCGACTTCCCGTGCCGTAGCGGGTAGTGGCGCCTACGGCGAAGGCGGGATCGGTGGTGGTTCCCCCTCGGGCAGCAGGTGCCGGCCGAAGTGCGCCGTGAGGAACGTGGCGATCGCCTCCGCATCGGTGGACTCCGCAGGCAGGTCACCCGGGCGGGGCTGGTGGAGACCGATGAGTTCATCCCGCAAACGGGCATCGAGGAGCGGCACTTGGTAGCGGTCGATGGTCCCGCGGTGGGACAACCGGTCGAAGACCCTGACCCCGGGGCAGCGGCCGGACCGCGGCGACCGCGCCAGCTGGCTGTCCTGCCGGGAGCCGACGTGGACGTAGTCCGCGTTCCTCAGTGCTCCGTCGAGGTACGGGGTGGGGAGGTCCTTCGCCGAGGCGGGCGGAGGCGGGCGGTGCGGTGGTCACCGGATCCGCCGGGGCGGGCGGTGCGCCGGGGCGTCAGTCCCGCCGCAGCAACCAGCGGTAGATCAGGACTGCCGTGACGACGCCGACGGCCAGGACCGCGACGTCGACCCCTTCGAGTGCGGCCGGGTCCTGCCCGTGGTGCTGGTACAGCCCGGACAGCAGGACCCTGGCGGCCAGGGCCGCCACCGCCCCGCCGCCGGTGGCGAGCAGGGCCTCGACCTGGCCGGTGCGCCGGGGCATCGGCTCAGAACCCGGTCAGGGTCGTCTTGCCGATCGCCGCACCGGACTCCTGGAGGCGGTGGGCGGCCCGGAGATTGGCGGCGGTGACGGGGCCGAGGTCGCGGGTGGCGGTGGTGGTCAGGACGCCCGCGTCCACCAGGCGCGCGACCCGGTCGAGGATCCGGTGCTGCACGGCCTGGTCGGCGGTGGCGTGCAGGGAGCGGGTGAACATGAACTCCCAGTGGAAGGAGATGCTCTTGCCCTTGAGGACACCGATGTCCAGGGAGTCGAAGTCGTCGATGGCGACGATGCCGCCGAAGGGCTTCAGTGCCTCGGCGTAGGCGGTGAGGTTGCGGTCGGTGGCGACGGTGCCGAAGACGTGGTCGAGACCGCCGGGGGCGACCTTCGCCAGTTGCGGGCCGAGCGGGAGCGTGTGGTCGATCACGTGGTCGGCGCCCATGCGGCGGGCGAACTCGGCCGACTCCGGGCGGGACGCGGTGCCGATCACGGTCAGGCCGGTGAGGGTGCGGGCGAGCTGGGTGACGAGCGAGCCGACGCCGCCCGCGGCGGCGGTCACCAGCAGGGTGCCGCCCTGCTCCGGGCCGCCGGTGCCCAGGCCGAGGCGCTCGAAGAGACCCTCCCAGGCGGTCAGCGCGGTCAGCGGCAGCGCGGCGGCACCGGCGAAGGAGAGGGTGGCCGGCTTGTGGCCGACCAGGCGCTCGTCCACCGCGTGGTAGCGGGAGTTGGCACCGGGCCGATCCAGGGCGCCGGCGTAGTACACCTCGTCGCCGACCTCGAACAGCTCCACCCGCGCGCCGACCGCGACCACGGTGCCGGCCGCGTCCCAGCCCAGCACCCGCGGCTCTCCGCCCGGGTCGGCGTTCTGCCGGACCTTGTGGTCCACCGGGTTGACGGCCACCGCCTCCACCCGCACCAGCAGGTCGCGCGGGCCCGGCTGGGGTACGGGCAGCTCGACGTCGAGCAGGCTCTGCGGGTCATCGACCGGCAGGCTCCGGCGGTAGGCGACGGCGGGCATCGTCACGGGGATCGTGGTCGTCGCGGGCATCAGGGGTCTCCTCGTCGTCGGGGCGGCGCACCGCCGTCCGGGCACGTCGGCGACGGTATGCGAGGGGTAGTGGTTACCCGCAAGGACCATTGGTACCCATCGGGTACCGAAGCAGTACCCGATGGGTACCATCGGCGGGTGACGACGACCCGCACAACGACGACCCTCGCGCCGACAACCCACCCGCCGAAGACCCACGCCCCCGACTGCACCGACCCCAAGTCCGTCTACGCCGCGGCCTGCCCCTGCCGCGACATGCTCGACCTGCTCGCCAACAAGTGGAGCGCCCTCGCCCTGGGAGCCCTGGAGGACGGCCCGCAACGCTTCGGCGCGCTGCGCACCCGCCTGCAGGGTGTCAGCCCCAAGGTCCTCACCCAGACCCTGCGCCGTCTGGAGGAGCACGGCCTGGTCCATCGCGAGATCCACGCCGAGGTCCCTCCGCGGGTCGAGTACAGCCTCACCGCGCTGGGCGTGGACGCCTGCGTCCCGCTGGCGCACCTGCGCACCTGGGTGGAGCGCAACATCGACCGCTTTCCCGGCCCCGCCTGAGCCGGGCGAGCCCGAAGTGCCCCGGGGCGGCAAGTCGCCGCCGCCCCGGGGCACTTCGGGCGGCGGCGGGCAGCGGCGGCGATGGCGGGCGGCGGTGTCAGGCCAGTTCGAGGGTGTACAGGTCGGGGACGGTGTTCTGCAGGATCTGGCTCCCGTTGGTGTCGTGGTACTGCGCGGAGAACCACAGGTCGGTGTGCTGGATCCGCAGGGCGAAGAGGTCGGTGCCCGGCACCTTCAGCATGGAGAACTGCTGGTGCTCGGGCACGTAGTCGTCGTCGCAGCCGACGGTGAGGAGCCAGGCTCCCGGGTCGCGGAACCCGCGGTCGACGGACATGCACCAGTGGCGCCAGCCGTCCCGGAAGACCACCCGTTCGCTGCCGTCCCCCTGGCGCTTGCGGCAGACCTGCCACTTCTGGTTGTCCTGGTCCTCCCACTGGTACTGGATGACCGAGCCGTGGTTCCAGGAGGACAGGGCGACGGTCAGGTACTGCCTGTCGCCGGGGGCCTTGATGCGGTAGTAGCCCGCGTCGCAGGCGAAGTCGCTCCCCCGGTCCGGGACCGGGGCCGGGGCGGGCGCGGCCACCGCGGCCGGTGCCGTGGTGAGCAGCAGGGCGCCGGCGAGCGCGGTGGTGGCGAGCGCGGTCAGTCGTCGGAGCCGTCCGGACGGGCGCGCTGCGCGGCGGCGCGGTCCCGGGCGAAGTGCTGTGGGCATCGTGAACTCGCTTTCGCGGCTGGGTGGTCGGGGGCGGCGGGTGCGGCCGGTCAGCAGGACAGCCGCTGGCGGGCGGCCCCGCGCACGGTGCCGGCCGGCTCCGGGGAGGCGCAGGAGACGGTGCCCAGCTCGGGGACGTCGTAGGTGGTGTAGGTGCCCTTGCCGCCGGGGCTGGTGTTCACCCAGAAGCCGGTGGTGCCCGTGGCGCGCGCGCAGGTGTACTGCACCCATTCGCCGCTGACCTTCTTGGTGCCGCGGTAGAGGCCGTAGTAGCCGGGCTTGTTGAGGTACCAGGTGGTGGAGACGGTGCTCGTGGTGGTGGAGGAGGTGGTCTTCTGGACGTCGAAGCCGACCTTGGCGGACACCTTGAGGAACAGGAAGCCGGCGGAGGCCGAGATCGTGGTGCTGTTGTTGACGGTGGTGGTGACGGAGTCGACCCGGGTCAGGGTCTCGGTGCGCTGACCGGTGGTGCCGTCGGCGACGTTGACCGCCAGGAAGTCGGTGACGAGGGGTTCGACCTTGCTGCTGAGGACCTCGGTCCACTCGGTGTCCACGGCGGGGTTGCAGAAGGCCGTCGGGGGCGCCGGCACGGGGGCCGCGGCGGCGGCGGTGGCGCTGACCAGGCCGAACGAGGTGAAGGCGGTGAGCAGTGCGGCGCTCGAGGCCATCGCGCGGCGCAGGGGGCGCCGGCGGTTCGGCGGGTGCGGGGAGCTCACGGGGGTCTCCTTCCGAGGAGGTGGGGTCGGCCGGTCGCGGCACCCGCTGGGTGCGCGGCGGTGCCGTGCGGGTGCCGTCCGGACTGGTGGAGATCCTGCCGCGGCCCGTCACGAATTCCTCATGACCGGATCACGATGTACGCACGGGCGGCCCGACGACATGCCATGGACAGGACACGTCGCCCGGGCCAAGATGACCTTGCCCCGCCGTCGTCCGTGCCCGTACGGCCGGTCGGGCGGCGGCACCGAGCACCCCCAGGGGCGTGAACGGGCGCGACGGAAGCGCGGAAGCGCGAAAGAGCACAAGAGCGGAAGAGCGGAAGAGCGGAAGAGCGGAAGAGCGGAAGAGCGGAAAGAGCGGCAGCGCCGGTGCGCCACCACGGCGGCCGGCCCACCGGAGGGGCGGGGCGTGGAGTTCAGGATCCTGGGGGCATTGGAGGTGCGGGCCCCGGACTCCACGGTGCTCGCCGTCGGCGGGCGGCGCCAACAGGCCCTGCTGGCCGCACTGGTGGCCCATGCCGGGAGGACGGTGTCGGTGTCCCGGCTGGTCGACGCGGTCTGGGACGAGGCGCCGCCGGCCACGGCCGACCGCCAGGTCAGGAACATGGTCGGCCTGTTGCGCCGGGCGCTCACCCCCGGCCCGGGGCAGGCCCCGCCGATCCGCACCGACGGCCCCGGCTACCTCCTCGACGGGCCCGAAGTCCGGGTGGACGCCCTGGAGTTCGTCGCCCTGGTGGAGTCCGCCGCCACCGCGGGCGCCGACCGGGTCGCCCGGTTGCGCGGCGCGCTGGCGCTGTGGCGCGGCCCGGCGCTGGACGGGCTGCCGGGCCGGGCGCTGGCGGCGGTCGCGGCCGGCCTGGAGGAGCGGCGGATGTCCGCCCTGGAGCTGCTCTACGAGCTGGAGCTGACGGCCGGGCGGCCCGACCGGATCGTCTCCGAACTCACCGCCCTGGTCACCGAGTTCCCGATCCGCGACGGCCTGGTGCGGCACCTGATGACGGCCCTGGCCCGTTCCGGCCGGCACGCCGAGGGCCTGGCGGTCTACCGCCGTCACGCCGGGCACCTCGCGCAGGAGCTGGGCCTGGACCCCTCCCCCGAACTGCGCTCGCTCCAGCGCGAGTTACTGGGATCGGCGGATCCGTCCGCGCCCCACCGGTCCGAGCCGCCGGCCCCGCCCGCGCAACCGCCCCGTCCGCGCCCGGCTCAACTCCCCTGGGAGCTGCCGTCCTTCGTCGGCCGCGACGACCACATGCGCACCATGGACCGCCACCTGACCGGCCCCGGCAGCACCCCCGCCACCGACCCCGCCGACGGCCCCACCGGCTCACCCCCACCCCCCACGGCCGTCACCGTGATCACCGGCATCGCCGGCGGCGGCAAGTCGGCCCTGGCCGTGCGCTGGTCCCAGCGCGCCCGCGACCGGTTCCCCGACGGCCAGCTCTTCGCCGACCTGCACGGCTGGTCGCCGGCCGGCCCGCAGGAGCCGCACGCCGTCCTCGCCGCCTTCCTGCGGGCCCTCGGCGTGCCGACCGGGGAGGTCCCGGGCCGGCTCGACGAAGCGGCCTCGCTCTACCGCTCCGTCCTGGCCGGCCGCCGGGTCCTGATCGTCCTGGACAACGCGCTCGACGCCGAGCAGGTCCGCCCGCTACTGCCCGGCAGCGGGGGCTGCGCGGTCGTCGTGACCAGCCGCGACCGGCTCACCGGGCTCGTCGTGCGCGAGGGCGCCCACCGGATCGAGCTGGCGGACTTCAGCCCCGCCGAGGGACGGGCGCTGGTGCGCCGGGTGCTCGGGGCCGAACGCGTCGAGGGCCGGGAGCACGCCGTCACGCGGCTGCTCGACGCCTGCGGCCACCTCCCGCTGGCCGTCGGCCTCGCCGTCGCCCGGCTGCGCGACCGCCCGCACCACGACCTCGCCGACTTCGCCGCCGAACTCGCCGCCGCGGGCACCCGCCTGGACGTCCTCGAAGCGGACGGCGACGACCCGTCCACCCGGCTGCGCACGGTGTTCGCGCTGTCCTACCGCGCCCTCGACGCGCCCGCCGGACGCCTCCTGCGGCTGCTCGCGACCAGCCCCGCCGTCGACCTGTCGACACCGGTCGCCCAGGCGGTCGGCGGACTGGACGGCCCGCAGAGCGCACGGCTCCTGCGCCGGCTCGCCAACGTCCACCTCCTCGCCGAGCACTCCGCCGGCCGCTACCGCTTCCACGACCTGGTCCGGCTGTTCGCCGCCGAGCGGGCCGCTCAGCAGGAGAGCGAGCACTCCCACGACCTCGCCCGGCGCCGCTGGTACGCCTGGTGCCTGCACCAGGCGTCGGCCGCCGCCCGGATGCTGATACCCGGACGGCCCCGGGTGCCGCTGCCGCCCCCGCCCGAGGGCCTGCCCACCACGGCCTTCGCCGGACCGGACGAGGCCATGCGGTGGTGCGACGGGCAGCGCGACAACCTGCTCGCCACCCCCGGCCACGCCTACGAGCACCAGGACGACGAGACCGCCTGGAAACTCCCCGCGCTGCTGTGGATCCACCTCCACCGCAGCGGCCTGCACGCCGAACGGCTGGCCCTGGGCCGCACCGCCGTGGCCGCGGCCAGGCGCCTCGCGGACCCGCTCGCCGAGGGCCGCGCCCTCAACGACCAGGGCCACGCCTGGAGCACCGTGGGCGACCTGGTCCGGGCCCGACGGCACTACGAACAGGCCCTCGCCCTGGTGCGCACGGCCGCCGACCCGGCGGCCGAGGGCCAGGTACTGGCCAACCTCGGCGCGCTCCACTTCTTCTCCCACGACTACGCCGAAGCCGCCCGCCACTACGAGGGCGCCCTGCGGCTGCTGCCCGCCGACGGCCCGGACGCCGACCACTGGACGATCCGCCTGTGCGAGACCAGCCTCGCCTCGGTCCACCTCTTCCTCGGCCGGTACGAGGACGCGCGGGCCCTGGCCGAACGGCTGCTCGCACCCGGACTGGGCCTCCACGACACCGTCCTGGGCTGCTCGCTGCGCAACGTCCTCGGCCTCGCCCGCTACGCCGCCGGACGGCCCGACGAGGCGCTGCACCACTTCGCGCGGTCCCTGTCCGTCGGCCGGCACGTCACCGGGTTCACCGACCAGCGGGCCAACTCCCTGGCCGGACTGGCCGCCGCGCAGCAGGCCCTGGGCCGCCCGGGCGCCGCCCGCCGCTCCTGGGCCGCCGCCCTCGACCTGTACCAGGACCTCCCCGCCCACTACCGCAGCCCGGTCACCCTCCTGACCACCCTCGGCTTCACCCCACCCGACCTCCCCTGACCCTGCCCCCGGCCGCCTACGACCACGAGGGCGGCCGGGGGCGGGGCCAGGCGCCCGGGCGGGGTCAGGCGGGAAGGCCGGGCAGCGGGGGCCCGGCGGACAGGCGAACCGGCCCGGCGAGATCAGGTGAGAAGGCCGGGCGACCAGGCGGCAGGGTCCCGGCGGCCAGGCGGGAGAGTCGGGCAGACAACCGACCAGGAGGCAAGGCCCCAGCGGTCGGGCACTCCGTCGAGGGAGCCCCTACTCCTCCGCCGGGCCGGGCAGGCTGAGCGTCACCCGCAGACCGCCGGACGGTTCGGGGGTCAGGTGGAGTTCCCCGTGGTGGGCCTCCGCGACGGCGGCGACGATGGCCAGGCCCAGGCCGTGGCCGCGGCGGGACGGGTCGGTCTGGGCGGTGCGGCCGCGCCCGCGCAGGAACGGTTCGGTGAAGGTGGCCACGGCCTCCGCCGTCAGCTGCGGGCCGGTGTTGGCGACGGTGAGGTGCACCCGCCCGGGCCGCTCGGGGTCGGCCCCGGTGGCGACGGTGACCCGCCCGCCGGCCCCGGCCGGCAGGTTGTGCCGCAGGGCGTTGTGCAGCAGGTTGACGGCCGTCTGACGCAGCAGCACCGCGTTGCCGGTGGTCGGGGCGGGGCGCAGGTCGGCGGTGAGGGTGATGCCGAGGTCCTCGGCCTCGTCGCGGACGGCGGCCAGCGCCTCGCCCGTGGCAGTGGCGAGGTCGGTGGGGGCGAGGTCGGGCGGGGCGTTGCCGAGGTCGGCGAGCTGGAGCAGGGCCTCGCTGATCTCGATGGCGCGCCGGTTGGTGTCCTGGAGGCGGGTGACGAGCAGGCGCCAGTCCTGGCCGGCCGGGTCCGCGGCGGCGACCTGGAGCAGGGTGTGGGTGATCGCCAGCGGGGTGCGCAGTTCGTGGGAGGCGTTGGCGGCGAAGCGCTGCTGGGCCTCGAAGGAGCGCTGGAGGCGCGCCAGCATCTCGTCGAAGGCGTCGGAGAGGTCGGTGAACTCGTCGCGCGGCCCGGCGAGGGCGATGCGGTGTTCCAGCGCCCCGCTCGCGGCGCGGTGGGCGGCGCGGGTGATGTCCTGCAGCGGGCGCAGCACCCGGCCGGCGATCAGCCAGCCGCCGACCAGGCCGACGGCGGTCAGCAGGGCCAGGGCGTAGCCGCTGGCGGTGAGCAGGGAGTGCAGGATCTCCTGGCGGGAGGGGGCGTCGGAGCGGTAGCGGGGGTTGGAGGAGATGAGGGGGTAGTTGGGGACGTAGCGCATGCCGACGTAGACGACGGCGAGGGAGAGGAGCCCGGCGGTGACGGCGAAGAGGGTGTAGCTGAGGGTCAGCCGCATCCGGGCGGTGAGGCGGTGGGGCCGTTTGCGTGCGGTCACCGGGTGCCCTCACCGGGGATGGTATCGGCGCCGGGGGCAGTACCGGGGTCGACGAAGGGGTCGGCGAGGCGGTAGCCGACCCCCGGCACGGTGTGGATCACCCACGGGTCGCCGAGGCGTTTGCGCAGGCCGGAGATGGTGATGCGGACGGCGTTGGTGAAGGGGTCGGCGTTCTCGTCCCAGGCGCGTTCCAGCAGGTCCTCGGCGCTGATGACGCCGCCGCGCGCCGTCATCAGGACCTCCAGGACGGCGAACTGCTTGCGGGACAGGCCCACGTAGCGGCCGTCCCGGTAGACCTCGCGGCGGAAGGGGTCCAGGCGCAGCCCGGCGTACTCCAGGACGGGCGGGGCGGCCTGGGCGGGGCGGCGGGCCAGCGAGCGCAGCCGTACGACGAGTTCGGCGAGGTCGAAGGGCTTGGTGAGGTAGTCGTCGGCGCCGAGTTCGAAGCCGGCGACCTTCTCGTTCAGGCGGGCGGCGGCGGTGAGCATCAGCACCCGGCAGCCCAGGGCGCGCTCGACGATGCTGCGGCAGACGTCGTCGCCGTGGGTGCCGGGGATGTCGCGGTCGAGGACGACGACGTCGTAGCTGTGGACGGCCAAGCGCTCCAGCGCCGCGTCGCCGTCGGTGACGATGTCGCAGGCGATCGCCTCCAGCCGCAGGCCGGCCTGGACCGCCTCCGCGAGGTAGATCTCGTCCTCCACCACCAGGACCCGCACGTGCCGTTCTCCCGTCGTCGCCGTTCGCACCTCATTGGACCCCATGGGGTGTATCGAAAACGTATCGACCTGCGCAGACGTCCTCGCAACACCGCGCCTCCTCCAATGGTCCGGCAACGGACGAACACACCGGGAGGCGGGAATGAACCCGACACGGACGACTCAGACGGCGGACCAGGCGCGGGCCGCGGCGGCGGCGGTGGCTCAGGGCAAACAGCGGCGGCTGGCCGCGGGCGCCTCCGCGGCGGCGGTGCTGGCCCTGGCCGGGGCGTGCGCCGCCGACCCGCCGCGCACCGGGGCCGTCCTGCGCTCCCTGGCGGCCACCGTCACCGCCCAGCCCACCGCGACCGGCGGCGAGGCGGACGGGGAGATACCCGACGGCCGGACGCTGAGCCCCTTCGACACCGAGGCCCCGGCCGTGCGCAACCTGGACGGGCCGCTGCTGGAGGCCCTGCGGCGGGCGGCCGGCGACGCCCGGGCCGAGGGCATCGAGATGACCGTCACCTCCGGCTGGCGCAACAAGGCCTACCAGCAGCGGCTGCTGGACAAGGCGGTGAGCAGGTACGGGAGCGTGGAGCAGGCCCGCAGGTTCGTCAACACGCCGGAGAAGTCCGCGCACGTCTCCGGCAAGGCGGTGGACGTCGGGCCGACCAACGCGGACTACTGGCTGATCCAGCACGGCGCCCGGTACGGGCTGTGCCAGGTGTACGACAACGAGATCTGGCACTTCGAGCTGCTCACCCGGCCGGGCGGGACCTGCCCGGCTCCGCTGCCGGACGCCGCAGGGTGAGGGGCGCACCGTGACCGACACCCCTGTCGAGGACCCCCGGCCGCCCCGGCGCCGGCTCGCACCCGCCTGGCGTACCGCACCCGCCCGGCGTACCGCACCCGCCCGGACTACCGCGCCCGCCCGGCGCGCCGCGCCCCGGTGGCGGGCCGTACCGATGGGGCGGCGCGGGTGCGTGCCCGCCGTGCTCGGGCTGCTGACCGCCCTCGCCCTCGGCGGCCACCGCCTGGTGCCGGACCTCGGCCTGGGCCTGGGCGGCCTGTGGGAGAGCGCCCTGCCGTGGAGCGGCCTGGTGGCGGTGGCGGCGCTGCTGTGCGCGGCGCTGCGCCGGGCGCCGGTGGCGGCCTGCGCGGGCGGGGTGCTGGCCGTGGTGTGGGCGGTGGTGTTCGGGCCGGTGCTGCTGTCCGGCGGTCCGGCGCCGACGGGGGGCGGGGCCGGCGGGCCGGGGCTGACGGTGGTCACCCACAACGTGAACGCCGCCAACCCGGACCCGGCCGGCACCGCCCGGGCCCTGCTGGCCGCCGGGCCGGACCTGGTCGCGCTGGAGGAGGTCACCGACGCGGCCCTGCCCGCCTACCGGGACGTGCTGGAGCGGGCGCTGCCCCACCACGCCCGCACCGGCACCGTCGCGCTGTGGAGCCGCTACCCGGTGACGGAGTCCCGGCGGCTGGTCATCGACCCGGGCTGGAACCGTTCCCTGCGGGCCGAAGTCAGCGCCCCCGGTGGGCCGTTGGCCGTGTACGTCGCCCACCTCGCCTCGGTACGGGCCGGCGTCACCGGCTTCGCCACCGCCCACCGCGACCGTGACATCGCCGCCCTCGCCCGGGCGCTGGACGCCGAACCGCTGCGCCGGGTCCTGCTGTTGGGCGACCTCAACACCGCCGCGGACGACCGGGCGCTCGCCCCGCTCGCCAGCCGCCTCACCGTGGCCCGTGGCGACTCCGGGTCCGGTGTGGGCTTCGGTTTCGGCTTCAGCTGGCCGGCCGCCCTCCCCCTGGTCCGCATCGACCACGTCCTCACCCGGGGCCTGGCCGCCACCGCCACCTGGACGCTCCCCGCCACGCCCAGCGACCACCGCCCGGTGGCGGCACGGCTGTCGGCGTAGCGGCGGACCTCGCCGGCCGGCCCCGGTCGGGCGACCAGCCGCAGCCGGGCCGCCGCGAGCGCGGCGTGACGATCTTGTTCCAGGAGGCGGGGACGAGCGGCCCGGGGAAACACGGCGGGGAACGCGGCCGGGCCGGCTCCCCCGAGGGGGAACCGGCCCGGTGGCCGAAGCAGGATCAGGCCAGGAGGTCCGACTGGAGGGTGACGACCTGTCGGAACGGCGCGATCGGGACGCCGGCGGGGTTGGTCATGGTGATGACGGCGAGGAGGTCGGAGGCGGAGAGGTAGGCGACCCGGGCGGTCGGGGTGCCCTTGGTGCCGGCCGCGGTGGACTCCACGGTGGTGAGGCTGACGCCGTCGAGGGTGTCCCAGTCGTCGTGGGGGGTGCTCTTGGTGTCGGCCGCGGCCTTGGGGCGGCCCTTGCCGCGCAGGTCGGCGAAGGCGTCCCAGGACTCCTTGGAGGAGCCGAAGCGCAGCAGCCGGATCTGGGTGCGGGTGCCGTCGGAGGCGGTCCACTCCCGGACGGTGGCCGCGCGGCAGGCGTCCTCCAGCAGCAGGATCCGGGTCTTGACCGGGTCCTGCTGCTCGTCGGCGAGCGCGTCGCAGGGCACCCACGGGCCGACCTCGGAGCCGGCAGCGGGCGTGGCGGAGGGCGCGGCGGCGGAGGCCGAGGGGGTCGGCGCCGGGGAGGCGGTGGGCGAACCCGAGGCGGTGGGCGCCGGGGTGGGGGCCGGGAAGACGGGCGGGGTCAGGGAGCCGCCCGCCTCCTTGGGGGCGGGCAGCAGCAGGTGGCGCAGGTCCGCGTGGTGCAGGGACGTGCCCCGGCCGTCCGGGGCGTTCTTCCCGGCGGGCAGGGGCGGCAGGGTCAGCGGCGCGAAGGTGTAGCGGCCGTCGCTCGCGGTGGCCAGGCCCGGCAGGTCGGTGCGATCGGGCGCGGTGACGGCCAGGGCGGTGCCGGTGCCGGCGAGGGCGAACACCAGGGCTGCGCAGCTCCAGCGCACCGCGGCCTTGCGGCGGCGGGTGCGGCGGGCCGCCTGCTCCGCGAGGACGGCGGGGTCCACGGGGGCTTCGGGGGCTTCGGGGGCTTCGGGGGCGGCGACGGGCTCGGCGAGCGCCGCCAGGACCGGATCCGCCTCGGGAGCGCTCCCGGGCGCGGGCACGCTCTCGGGCGCGGGCGGCGGGGTGGCGTGGTCGGTCATACGGACGCTCCCGGGCGGGCGAGGCGGTCGAGCTGGAGGGTGAAGAGGGCGACGATCTTGTCCTTGGGCAGCGGCGCCACGCCCTCGGCGCTCATGATCACCAGGAGGTCGCCCTCGGCGGCCGAGCACTCCAGGTAGTCGATCGGGGCGGACGGCGGCGCGGGCATCAGGTAGCAGTGCGCCTCGGGGTGGCCGGGGATGGCCGGGCCGATCCGGAACAGGCCGGTGTCGCCGGTGAAGACCGCGGTGTACTCGTTGATCCGCTGCACTTCCTGCTGGTTGAACTGGCGCAGCCGCAGGCCCACCACCAGGTCGTCCCCGGCGGCCCGGTAGGTGCGCACACCGGTGGCCTTGACGTGCATGCTCTCCCAGTAGGAGCGCATCTTGTCGCGCTTCTCCTTGGGGAGTTGCTGGAGGTCGGACTCCAGCTCGGCGGACAGCTGCTCGCCGTTCAGCTCGGCGTCGTTGCCGTAGCCGCCGTCGTCCGGGCCGAGTTCGTAGCCGGCCGGGACGGGCAGCAGCAGGTCCCGCAGCGAGCCGAAGTGGCTGCCGTTGGACTTGGCGCCGTACGGCGTGGCGGTCGCGGTGGGGGCGGGAGCGGTGGACGGGGCGGCGGTGGCCTGCGCGGGGTCGTCGTACTGGGTCTTGATGATGCCGATGCCGATGGCCACGCCGACCAGCGCGGCCGCGGCGGTCGCGGCACCCGCGCGCAGCAGCCGGCGGGACGCGGGGCCCGGCCCGGCGGGCCCGGCGGGGTCGGCGAGCGAAGCGGGGGCGACCGGCATCGCGGGGTCGACCGGCATCGCGGGGTCGACGGTCACGGCGCCGGGCGCCGGCTCGGGCGGGCCCGGGGCGGGTGCGGCGGTCACGGTGTCGTCGTTCATCGGGGACCTCCGTGGATACCCCCGGCTTTGGCCTGGGGAGGAAACGGACTGCCTACGAGGCAGGTCAGGGAACGGCGTTTCGCCGCTGGAACGGACCGCCGTACAGGTGGCCACAGGTGATTGTCAGTGCCTGCTGGCAGGCTGGTCCCGTGTATCTCAGGTACTCCTATCGCATCTATCCGACGGAGGGTCAACGCCGGGCTTTGGCACGCACGTTCGGGTGCGTGCGGGTGGTCTACAACGATGCGCTCGCCCTGCGGAAGCAGGCGTGGAAGACGGACCGGTCGAACATCCCGTCTGGCGCTCTGGCCAAAGCTGTGATCACGGAGGCGAAGAAGACCGTTGCCAGGTCGTGGCTTGGGTCGGTTTCGGTGGACGCCTTGCAGTCGTCCCTTCGCGACCTGGACAGCGCCTACCGGAACTACTTCGATTCGAAGTCCGGCAAGCGTGTCGCTCGCCCGGTGGGCCCGCCTGTGTTCAAGTCCCGCAAGGACAACCGGCAGTCGCTGCGGTTCTCCCGGAACGGGTTCCGCCTGCGGTCCAACGGCAAGCTGAATCTTGCCAAGATCGGTGACGTCCGGGTCAAGTGGTCCCGGCTCCTGCCCTCCGACCCCTCGTCCGTGACGGTGATTCTCGATCCCTCCGGCCGCTACCACGCCAGCTTCGTCGTGGACGTCGAACACCAGCATCTTCCCGAGTTGGACACCGAGATCGGAGTCGACCTGGGTTTGACCACCTATGCCGTTCTCTCGGACGGCACAGTGATCGACAACCCGCGCTTTCTGCGAAAAGCGGAGCGCCGGTTGAAGGCCGCCCAGCGGGCTCTGTCCCGCAAGGCCAAGGGATCGAAGAACCGGGCGAAAGCCCGGCGCAAGGTCGCCAAAGCGCACGCCGAAGTGGCCGACACCCGCATGAACTGGCTGCACAAACAGACGACCAGGATCATCCGCGAAACCCAAGCGGTGTACCTGGAAGATCTGAACGTGCACGGTCTCGCCCGCACCCGCCTGGCCAAGTCCGTCCACGACGCCGGATGGTCCACCTTCCGGCGTCTCCTTGAGGAAAAGGCCATGCGGTACGGACGACACATCGGCGTGATCGGCCGGTACCAACCCACGTCGCAGGTGTGCTCCACGTGCGGGACCTTGGACGGGCCCAAGCCGCTGGGCGTCCGCATGTGGACGTGTGGCGCGTGCGGCACCTCTCACGATCGCGACCTCAATGCTGCTCGAAACATCCTGGCCGCCGGGCGGGCGGACAGGCTGAACGCCTGCGGAGGGCCGGTGAGCCCCGGCGTGGCAATCCCACGCCCGGCACGGCCCGTGGAAACAGGAACCCACCGGAGCGTCGGCGGCACCGGGCGCAAGCCCCGTGCCGCGGGCGCAGTCGGGATCCCCGTGCTTCAGCACGAGGAGGACGTCAAACCAGCCGCTCCCACTGCCGCTTGGCGATGTCCTTGAGGATGTCGGGGTTCACCGGCTGGGCGCCGAAGACCTCGACCTTCATCTGCAGCGGGCCGCGCTTGGCGTAGGCCTCGCCGAGGTAGTACGAGTCGTTGCTGTCCGCCCACGGGTAGCGGATGCCGTCCACCTTGTAGCCGCCGCTGGCGCCGTCCGCGAAGGCCGGCCAGGTGAGGGACTTGGCCATGTCGGCGTGGTCGGCGGTGTACTGGATCAGCGTGACGCGGTAGCGGACGTCGTCCTTCTTCCAGGCCACCTCGGCCGCGCGCCGGAAGCCGCTGGAGGCGAGCTCCTTGAACACCTTGGCCTCGGTGCCGCTCTCCTCGGCGAGTTCGCCGATCGAGATCCAGGCCGGCTTGTCCGGGAAGTCACCCCAGGGGGTGCTGCCCTCGGGGGCGCTGATCAGCAGCTTGGTCAGGTCGCCGTCGATGGCGAGCGGCTTGGGCTGCTCGGCGGCGAGGGCGGCCGGGTCGACGGTGTCGGCCGGGTAGGACGGGCGGGCGACCTGGAGCGGCGGCAGCGGCGTGGGCGGGCGCTGGGCCTGCACGGCGTAGCCGACGCCGCCGCCGACCAGGGTGCCCAGCACCAGGGCGCAGGCGCTCAGCAGCACGGGCCGGGGGCGGCGCGGGGCGCGCGGGGCGGGGCCGGCCTCGGCCGTCAACTGCCCGTCGGGGAGGGAGGGTTCGCTGTTGTCCACGGCGAGGGGCGGTGCGACGGGCGGGGCCGCGGGCGGCGGCGGAACGGCGGGCGACGGCTCCGCGGGTTCGGTGGTCACGAAAGTGGCTCCAGAGGAAGGAAGGGAAAGGGCGGGCGGACGGGAGCCGGGCTCAGCCGCCGGTGGTGAGCCACTCGCGCTGGCGCTTCATCAGCTCGTTCAGCAGTGCCTTGTCGGGTGTCCCCTTCACGTCGACGTCGATCGTGTACTGGACGTCGCCCTGGCTGGAGATGCCGCTCATCGAGCCGGTGTACGACTCGTGCTTGGGGGTCTGCAGGTAGCCGTGGCCGCCCGGGTCGCCGTCGATGTCGAACGGCTCCAGCGACTTGATCTTGTAGCCCTTGACGAAGTCGCGCGCCATCGCGGTGGAGCCGAACTGCAGGACGGTGACGGTGACTTCGGCCTTGCCGTCGGCGGTCCGGTACATCCGGGTGGCGCCGCCCTTGTAGCCGTACGAGCCGAGGATGTCCATGATGCCGTCCTGCTTGCCGAAGAGCGCGGAGACGTCGTCGTTGGTCAGGGCCATCCCGTCCGCGGGGCCGTAGGACTCGCCGCCGGCCGGGATGGGGAGCAGGAAGTAGCGCAGGTCGCCCTCGTGCTGGCCGTTCTTGACCGTGCCCTTGACGGTGCTGGCCGGGGCGGGTTCGGCCGGGACGGCGGTGGGCACCGGGACGGGTTCGGCCGAGGGCGTCGCACTCGCGCTGGCACTGGCACTCGCACTCGCCGCCTTCGGCGGGGCGGAGGCGGCCACGGCCGGACGGGCGTCGGGCTTGCCGACGGCGACCGTCACGGCGGCGCTGGCCGCGGTGACGGCGAGCAGGCCGGCGGTGGCCAGCGCGACGCCCACGGCGCGCGGCAGCCGGCGCGGGGCGGGCTGCGGTACGGGCACCTGCTCCGGCGCGGGCGCGACGGCGTCGGCAGCGGCGTCGGTGACGTCAGCAGCAGCGCCGTCGGCGGCGACACCCGCAACAGCGGCCTCGGCAGCGGTGTCGGCGACAGCCGGTTCGGCCGGTGCCGGTGGCCCGGCGGCGGCGCCCTCGTTCTCGGGCTCGGGCAAAGGGATCCCCCCAGGAAGAATGCGGAATCGCACGCGCGGGCCCCACTCCCCCATCGGGGTTCTCCGGGGCTTCCGTCACACGTGTCGGCAGGAATTATGAGAGGCCGCCGACACCACTGCCAACAAAATCAACCACCACACTTTCCCCCAATGTTCGACGAATCGGACACACCGTGATCGAACCGCAATGGGCCGCTGTCCTGCGGTGATGACACAGAGTCGACACATCGATTCGAACACCGGCTCCCTCGCCCCGGCCCGTGACGATGCCGCGCTCCCGTCACCGCTCGGCACGAGGACCCGCTCGCCGGGCCGCCACGGCGTCGCAAGCGGGCAGGAGAACCGGGAAGGGGAACCGGGGAGGAAGGGGGACGAGCCGTGGCGGGCAAGGAACGCGACCGCCGGTGGGCGCGGACGGCCGCGGCGGCGCTCGCGGTGCCGGCCGCCGCCGGGGTGCCGGCGGTGTGGGCGTGATCGCAGGACGAGCCGGTGGACGGGCGGCCGGCGTGGCTGTGCGCCGCCGCGCTGGCGGTGGGCGTGGCCGCGTCGGTCCCGCTGCGCCGCAGGGCCGGCCGCGGCGCGTACACGGCGATCTGCCTGCGGGCGGTGCTGCTGCTGACCGCCGTCCGGGGTGCGGCGTTCGCGACGGCCCAGGCCGTCCACACCGTCCGGATGCGGGCGCACGAGCCGCGCGGCGTGCCCGCGGTGGTGACCCACTGCCGGGTGACGGGCCGACTGCCGGTGGAGGGCGGCGGCCTGGGCGCCAGGACGTACGGCTGCACCTACCGTTCGAGCGTGGACGGACAACAGTTCGACGAGGAGCGCCCGGTCGACGAGCCGTACCCGGACGGCCAGGAGACCCGGGTCCGGCTGGAGGACGGCGGGCGGATGGTCACCGGCCGGCCGAGCCCGCTGGGGGGCCCGTTCTGGAGCGCGTCGGCCCTGCTCGCGCTGGCCGCCGCGCCGTACTTCGCCGTCCGCCTGGCCGGGCGGGCCCGGGAGGCGGGCCTGTGAGGGCGGCGACGCCCGGGGCCGGGCCGCGGTTCGCCGTCGGCCCCGGGTACGCGCTGTACCGGGGGCCGCTGGCGGACAGCGCCTTCCACCGGCACGCCGCCTTCCAGGTCGCCGTCGCGGGCGGGCAGGCGGGCGGGGCCGCCGGCGAGCGCGCCGCACGGGTGGCGATCGACGACGCGGCGGGGCAGCGCCACCGCGGTCCCGCGATCGTGGTGCCGCCGATGGTGCGCCACCGGATGCGCCCGGTCCGGGAGGTGCTGGTCTTCTTCGTCGACCCGCACTGCGCCTTCGCCGACCGGCTGCGCCAGGACTGCGGCGAGGGCGTCACCGTGGCCCCGCAGTGGCACGGCCTGACCGAGCGGGAGGTCCGGCCCGGTGGCGGGCTGCCCGCCACCGGGCTGGACCCGAGGCTGCGGACGGCGATGGCGGCGCTGGCCGACGACCAGGTGCCGCTGGAGGGTCTCGCCGCGCGGGTGGGGCTGTCCCCGCAGCGCCTGCGGGCCCTGGCGCAGCGGCAGTTGGGGGTGCCGCTGGCACGCTGGCGCAGCTGGCAGCGGCTGTCCCGGGCGGCGCTGGCCCTCCGCGACGGCTGCTCGCCGGCGCAGGCGGCGGCTGCGGGCGGGTTCGCCGACCAGGCCCATTTCACCCGCTGGATGCGGGAGTTGACCGGGTTGACACCCGCGCAGGTGCTGCCCGCCCTGCGCGGGGTGGACGTCGGGTGCGCGGGCGTTCAGCCGCCGGCCCGCCGCGCGGTGTAGAAGGACATCGACCCGGTCACCGTCGCGACGGTCTCCACCTCGCGCACGTTCTCGAAGCCCGCCTCGGCGATCAGCCGGGGCAGGATGCCGTCGGCGTTGGGCTGGGTGTCCTGCTTCCCGTCGACGAGTTGGACGATCCGGAAGGCCAGGCGCATCGCCGGTGTGCGCTGCTTGCCGTAGTCGGCGATCACCAACTTGCCGCCGGGGCGCAGGGTTCGGTGCATGGCGGTGAGGATCGCCTGCTTCATGGGGAGCGGGCACTGGTGCAGGACGAGGCTGGAGACGACGGTGTCGGCCGTCCCGGGACCGACCAGGTCGTCCACCGCGTCGCCCATGCCGTTGCGGAAGTCGGCGGTGCCGCCCGCCGCGGCGGCCTTGCGGCGGGCCAGGCGCAGCACGGCGGGGTCGGGGTCGACGCCGATGACGGTGGCCTGGGGTTCGGCCCGGTTCAGCAGGAGCGCGAGGGAGCCGGTGCCGCAGCCGACGTCGACGATCAGGTCGCCGGGCCGGGGGGCGGCGTGCATGGCGAGCAGGCTGCGCCAGAGGCGTTCGCGGGTGAGCGAGACGATCGGGTCGTAGAGCCCGAGGGCGAGGCGCCCGGCGGCGGGGGTGAAGGTGTCGGTCGTGGTCATCCGGCCAGTGTGGGCGGCCGCTTGGGGCGGAGTCTTGAACGATTCGCTCGCGCTCTGGGGCGGCCCCGCGTGCTCCGCGGGGCAAGCCCGAGGGAGCACTTCAGGATTGGGCCGGGGGGCGCACCGTTTCCGGAGGGCCAGGAACTGGCACCGTCGGAGCTCGGAGCAGCAGTACCAGTCCCAGCGCCAGGTCGACGACGACGCCCAGTGCCTGCAGCCAATCGGGCGTCTTCCCGGGCGAGTAGATCTGCAGGTAGTCGGACAGCCCGTGCACCAGGACCAGCGGCCAGATGCTCCCGATGTACAGGCGCGCGCCGCACAGGCAGAAGCCGAACGCACCGGCCTCCACCACCTGCCACAGCGTGTTGCCCAGGGGGGCGTCGAAGAACAGCCAGTTGTCGAGGTGCCCGACCCCGAACAGCACCGCCGTCAGCCCCGCCGCACGCACCGGGCCGAGTGGCCGCGCGACCTCCAGCACCAGTGCCCGGCTGCCCAGTTCCTCGCTGACCCCGATGCTGAGCATCAGCGCCACCCCGCCCACCAGGGTCGCCGTACTGCCCTCGATCCCGGGCAGCGCCGCCAGGCCCGCCAGCGCCGCCACCGGCAGCAGAGCCGGCCAACGCGCCATGACGCCAAGGCTCGTCACCCCGCTGGCTGCCGACATACCCCAGGCTCGGAGCAGCACCAGCACCACCACCGCACCCGCCAGGTTGACCACGGTCGGCCCCAACTGCGGGAACCATCCGGGCTCCATCGGCGGCAGCGACTTCGCCACCACCACGATCGTCGCCTGCCAGAGGACCGCAACCCCGACCGCCCCCAGCACCGGGTTCCGGCGCACCCGGCTCCCCCATCGCGTCAGCACGCCTCGATGGTAGGCGGGAAGAAGCCAAGTCAGCGTCAGTTCAGCCGAGTTGGAAGCACCCAGCCGCCATACTCCCCCAGACGGAAGGACCCTGGACGAACAAGTCCGAGCCCAGCACACCGAGCAGAGGCCGGGCGGCCCCGCGCGCCCCGCGGGCCCGCCCGGCAAGAGGTCGGTGTCGTGCCGATCAGGCGGTGTGGAACAGCCGGGCCGCGTCGTGGATCTCCGCGACGGCCCGGACGTAGTCCTCCAGTTCGCCGCCCCACGGGTCGGTGATGCCGGTGCCGAGGACGCGCACGGGCCGGTCGGGCCCGGCGAGGGCCCGGACGGTGTCGGCGGTCTCGTCGTCCACGGCGAGCAGGTCGTCCGCCCAGTCGAGCTGCTGCCGGTCGAGGAGGACGCCGCGGTGCGCGGTCAGGTCGTAGCCGAACCCGGCGGCGGCCTGGATCATCAGCGGATGGGCGGGCTTGCCGACATGCCAGTCCCTGGTGCCGGCCGAGCGCACGTCGAGGGTGCCACCGGCCTGCTGGGCGAGGATCAGCGCGGCGATCGGGGACCGGCAGTGGTTGCCCTTGCAGATCACCAGGACGTTGCGGCGGCGCGGAGAACTCACCGGGGGTCCACCCGTTCGATCTCGAAGGTGAGCACGCCCAGCGCCTCCTTGTGGGGCGGGAAGATGGCGTGGATCGCCTCGAGCTGTTCGGCCTCGGTGGCGTGGGGGTTGACGGCTTCCACCCGCTCGGTGCCGAACATCTCCCTGAAGGTGCGGTACTTCCCGATCCGTGTGACCCTGGTCAGGCAACTGGACTCGCGGCAGGTGAAGTTGATCAGGTCTCCGACCCTGATCCGCTTCATGGACTCGTAGGCGACGCGGACCTCGACGGTCTTCTCGCCCTTGGCGATCAGGTCGAAGTACTGCCGGTAGATCGGCATGGTGCGGGGGCGCTTGGCCTGGGAGTCGTGCGTGGCGGGCCGGCGGGTGCTCATCAGGTCTTCCAATGCGGTTGTGGTGTAGGACCGGAAGAAGTGCCTGGGGTCGCTCAGCACGAGTTCGCCAAGGCCCGTCAGCGCTTCGACGTAGTCCTCTCGGGTGCCGGGCCAGGCCGAGGGGTCGAGCAGCCACGCGGGGGTGGTGTCGTCCCGGGCGGGTCCGGCGTCGGCGGCTTCGCGCAGCAGGCTCTTCGAGAGCTTTCCGCCGTCGCTGCCGAGGATCTGGGGGGTGAAGATCCGGACGGGCAGGGGTCCGGCCGGCGGGCCGAGGGCGGCGTGCGCGCCGTCGACGAGCTGGCACCCGAAGGCCCAGTCGCCGCCCTTGACCATGACGTGCAGGGTGCGGTCGCCGGGCCGGTAGGAGCGTTCCTTGACGACGTTGCGGTAGAGCGTGGCGAGGTCGAGGTAGCCGCCGCCCATCGGGGTGATGTCGGCTTCGTGGCGGCCGTGTTCGAAGCAGTGCGCCTCGAACAGGCCGCCGGCGTCGTCCAGTTCCAGCAGCCGCGTCCGGTCCGCGTACTTCTCCGCCCATCCGCAGTCGGGGCAGGGCAGCCGGATGTGCGCGGTGCCGCTGTTCGGCGAGAGCCAGGCGCCAATCTCGTCGAGGAGTTCCAGCGTCCGCAGGAACTCGGCCCGGAAGGCCGGGGTGTCCTGCTGGCGGGTGTAGGTGGTGACCGTGTACGGCACGTTCGTCCGGGCGCTGCAGGCGTCGAACAGCGGCAGGTAGTGCCGGGCGATGAGCGACGAGATCTCGTCGGCGCCCAGGTGGTGGTCGTAGGCCCGCTGGTAGCGGCGCCCGTCGACGTTGGTCGTCTCCGCCGGGGAGTTGTCGAGCGCGCAGAACTCCACGCCGGTGTCGAGGCCGAACTCGTCGCGGGCGCGCTCCGCGAGGAGGAAGGCGAGGCTCTGGACGAGGTGGGTTCCGAGGTGCGGGTGCCCGTTGATCTGGGTGCCCACGGAGAAGCTGACGTTCTCGATGTCGGAGTCAGAGATGCGCGGCCGCAGGACGTCCACGGCGTCCTCGACGGCGTTGGCGAGCACCGTGTTCGGGGACCGGAACGCGGAGGTGGTCATGGTGCGCCTCCCTCGGGTCGTGATGGTACGGCGGGTGAGGTGGTGCGAGAGCACCGGCCGGCGGCGGGGTGCGTGATAGACCGTAGGGACCCCGGTGCGGTGCTCTCAACGAACTTGCGCCTTCTTGCGGTTCGTCACTCCAAAGAGTCAACGGCATCGAGGATCAGCGCCCTGGCCTGCGCCCCGTACACGGCCATGCCCGACAGGCCCACGAAGGCCCGGATGTAGTCGGTGATCTCTCTGGGCTGGAGCACGTTGACCTTCGCCGTCAGGGTCTCCACCGCCCCCCGCTGATCGTCGAAGAGGTAGAAGGCCTCAAGCGGCCAGATGACTCGCGGGCCGCCGGCCGGGATGATCCCGATGGAGACGGAGGGCAGCGACATCAACGTGAGCAGGTGGCGGAGCTGAGCGGCCATGTCCTCCGCACTGCCGATCCTGGTTCGCAACACCCACTCTTCGATCAGGACCGCGAACCGGTGCGTCCCCGTGCACATGAGCCGTGCCCGAGCCAAGCGCGCCGGTACGGCCGCTGCGACGTCGTTCGGGGTGCCCTGGAAGTCCGTGATGGACTGCATGAGCGCCGTGGCGTACTCGGCGGTCTGGAAGAAGCCGGGGAGCACGTTGGAGACGTAGATCCGGAAGAGCCTCGTGCGCTCGTAGTCGCTGATGACCTTCTCTTGCGCGAGCCTCATGCCGGAGCTGTTCCGGCGCCTCCACTCCTGGTACATCGAATCGGCGGCGCGGGATGCCGCGATCAGGTCGGGGATCCGGTCGCCGGCGCCGCAGGCCGTGCACCAGACCCTTATGTCGTCTTCCGACGGGGCGGCCTTGCCGGACTGGATGCGAGAGGTCTTGGCCGGATGCCAACCGCACAGGGCGGACAGCTCGCTCCCCTTGAGTCCGGCGTCCTTGCGGATCTCGACCAGTTGGTCGGCGATGGCCTTCCGTGCGGCGACGACGCTGGACGAAGACGACGATGGCATGTGCTGTCCACCCGGGCGGTTCGGAGCTGACTCAGACCTCGAAGTCCTCGTGGGGTACTGCTCGTTCCCACACGGCCTCGAAAGCCTTCGCGCACAGATCCACGGTGGCCGGTTCCTCGGTCATCACGTTCCGGGGAGTAGCCCACTCACCGTCGCCCGTGAACAGGTTGAACCGCACGATCCGGCTGTCGAACAACCAGAAGTCGGCTCCTGGCAACGCGAGGTCCAGCGCCCGGCTCCGGGGCAGCCATCGGATCTGCTCACCGGCCGCGATGTTGGTGAACGTGTGGGAGTGCTCGTAGCGGATGTACTCGGTGACAGGCTCCGACACGATCCGGGCACGCCGGATCGTCACCCCACGGGCGATGGTCTCCACCACGAAGTCATGGAACGGATGCCACCACTCGGCCCGGTTCTCCAAGGAGTACCGGTGTCCGGCCTTCCATGCGGCGAACTGGTCGGCCTCGTCGCCGACGCTGTACTGATCACGCATCTCCAGATGCACGGCCGACTTCTTCGTCTCCCGGAGCAGGGTCCTGAAGTCCGGCACGTTCGATGGCATCGCAAGCCTTCCTGATGATGGGGATCATTCGCTCGGGGATACTGATCACGGACTCGTGGTCGGGTACGCCGACCTTGTGCCCGGCAACCCACTCGGTCTCGTTGACTTCCGCGAACTCGGCCCCGGTGACGGTGTCGCTCTGGATCACGAGCCGACGCTGAGCCACGTCCGCCCAGACGGTGGGCGAGCCTTCCTCGTTGGTCTCAGGGTCGATTCCGAAGAACTCTAGGCCCATGGCTACCTCTCCTGTCGCATAAGCTTGCGAATCCTTGCGCCCGGAGTTGACGTGCCTGCCAGCATCCCGCGCTCGAGGCCGCCTTGTCAGGCGTTTCATCTCCTGATGAAACCCGGGCTGCTCGACCCAACAACTCGCCGCGCTCGTCGGCATCGCCAAGGCCAGCGCCAGCGAGCACGCCACGACACTGCGCAACGCGGGCCTGATCGACACCCACCGGGACCGCCAGTCGACCGCCCATGTCGCCACCCCCACCGGCATCGCGCTGCTCAACGCGCCCTCCGCACGCCCCTGACCGGCCGCCTGCCGCAACAGCGCCCGTCGGAACTCCCGGGCGCACCGGCACCGACGTGCTGCCCCGCGGCCGTCCGGCGGCACCTCCTGGTCCAGGTAGCGGGCGGGCGGCAGCACTCCCGGGCGCGGTCGCGCCCGCCGCCGCTGACAGCGGTGCCGACGACTGCCGCTACGGTTCCTCCGTGACTTCACCCACCTGGACCGATGACGAGATCGTCGCGAGGATCCGCGACTTCGCCGAGGCCCGCCGCCTCCCCCGCCCCGCACCGGCCCAGGCCGCGGACGAGTTCGAGGCCCTCACCGGGTTTCCGATGCAGCCGCTGCTGCGGAGGATCTACTGCGAGGCGGCCAACGGGGGCTTCGGCCCCTACGGCGGCGCCCTGCGCCGTCGCGGCAGCGTGCCGTGCGGCGTAGTGTCGCTGACCGACACCAAGCAGCGGTTCAGCAACGAGACGTCCCTGATGACCCTCTACCGGCAGTGGATCTCCCAACCGTCCGGGGAGGACGAGTTCCATCCGCGCAACGTGCTGCCGCTGGCGACCCTCGGCGGCGTCATCTGGTGGTGCATCGACCTCAGCACCCGAGAAGGCCGCATGTGGGGCGGGGACGAGAACGCCTGCGACCGCCACTGGCTAGCACCGCAGGACCTCACCCTCGCGCAGTGGCTCACCGACTGGCTCCGCGGCGACGACACCGCCCCGGAGATTCCGGCCGTTCCCGGCTGCCCCACCTGCTGATGCCCGCTGCCTGCGGCCCCTCCCGCCCGTACGCCCGTGACCTGTGCTTTCCCGCTGAGCTGCGGGCGGCCGGGCATCTGGCTAGCCTGGTCATCGGGTGGGTACGAGGCATCGTCGTGCCCGCTGGGCCTGCGGAGGCCCGACAGCCGGGCGGTGAGCGATCCGCCCCCCTCGGGCACGTGTGGCAACCGCCCCGTGATCCGCCAGGGCTTCCGACGCCATCCGCGGACGAGCCCGCCGACCTCTCGGACACCCCACAAGGGACAACCCACATGAGAGCGATCACCCTGTCTCCCGCCAAGCGCGTCGCGACCGCGGCCGTCACCGCCGTGCTGCTGGCCGGCACCCCCGGCCTGGCCGCGGCAGCCACCACCCCGCCGACCGCCCGGCCGTCCCAACAGGCCACGACCTGGTACCAGTTCAGGATCTACCCGAACAACACCCCGGCCAGGCACCTGGACGTCGACAGCGGCGGCAGGGCCGTCGTGGCCGTTCCCAACCCCGAGAGCGAACGCCAGCAGTGGAGCCTGAGCACCATCGGCGGGCTGCCGCTCGTCAAGAACCGGGCGACGGGCACGTGCCTGACCGCGCCGAGTAACACGCAGGACCCCGTCACCCTCCAGGCCTGCGACAGGAACAACCCGCACCAGCGGTGGGACGTGCACCACGTGACGTCCGGACAGGTCGAGATCTCGCCCCGGGACCACCCCGCTCTCGCTCTCACCGGGAGCGCGCAAGCCGGCAGCAAGGCCGTCCTGCGGCCCTACGTGGCGGAGCACAACCAGCAGTGGTTCATCCGCTCCGTGAAGTAGCGGTCCCCCGCCCCCGGTGAACCCCTTCGACGCCCACGGCGCGCCCGTGACCTGCGCTTTCCCGCTGATCTGCGGGCCGCCGGACATCTGGCCGGCCTGGTCGGGCGGGCACGAGGCACCGCCGGGCCCCCGGGCCCCGCAGGCCCGGCAGCCTGGGCGGTAGCGATCCGGCACCCTCGGGCGACCCCCCGGCCCGGCCCCGCGACCCCCAGAGCCTCCGACGCCATCCGCCGAGGATCCCGTACACCTCTCGGACACCCCACAAGGGACAACCCACATGGGAGTGACAACCATGTCTCCTGCCAAGCGCATCGCGACCGCGGCCATCGCCACGGCCCTGCTGGCCGGCACCCCCGGCCTGGCCGCGGCAGCCACCCCGCCGGCCGCCCCGCCGACCCTGCAGACCGGGGCCTGGTTCCGGCTCGAAGTCCTGCCACCGACCCAGCCCAGCGTCGTGAAGACGATGGAGGTCAACAGCAGCGGCACGGTCGTCATGGCCGACCGCGAGCCGAACAACAACCGCCAGTTCTGGAGCATGAGCGGCCCCACCGGCAAGCAGCTCATCGAGAACAGGGCGACGGGCACGTGCCTGACCGCGCCGACCAGCGGCGCCGGGAGCCCCGTCACCCTCCAGACCTGCGACAAGAACAACGTGAACCAGCAGTGGAACGTGCGCTACTGGTCGGAGGGCAGGTTCACGGTCTCGCTCACGGCCCGCCCCGCCCTCTACCTCACCGGGGGCGCGACCATCGGCACCGAGGTCACCGTCAGGATCTACACCTCGACCTTCGCCCAGCACTGGGCCGCGGTGCCCCCGGGGCGCTGATCCCTGGACGAGCGCCGACCCCGTAGCACGTCGGCCCACCCCGCGGCCCTGCCCGACCCCCGGTCGGGCAGGGCCGCGTGCGTGAACGCCCCCGAAGTGACCCGACCGCTCGAGTAGCCCGTCGACGCAGCCTGTCGGCCCGGGGGAGTTCAGCCGCTCCCCCGGGCCGACGGGTCTCCCGGGCACGCGGTCGCGAGGGTGACCATGCGGTGCATGACCTCGGCCGGGACGCCGGGGTTGCGGGCGGCGGCTTCGGCGCTGCACGGGTCGAGCAGACGCGTCGCCAGCTCGGCCGCCGGCAGCACCGGGTTGGCCAGCGCGTGCCGCCGCACGCCCAGGTCGGGGTCGGCGGCCAGCCGGACCAGGGCCTCGGGGGCGATCCGCGGGTCGCCGGCGGCGCCGCGGCGCACGCCCGGGTCGGCGTCCCGGGCGAGCCGGTCGACGTGAGCCGCGGTGGAGGCCGGGTCGTCGAGCGCGAGCACCCGCAGGCGCGGGTTCGGGTCCGCCGCGAGGCGCAGCAGGCCGTCGCGGGGGAAGTTGGGGTGGTTGCGGGGGCGGCCGGGGAAGGAGAGGCTTCCGTCCCACCAGGCCGCCACCTCCAGCAGCATCGCGGGCGGGGCGTCGTCGCAGGACTCGGCCAGGAAGAGCCGCACCACGCGGTCCTCGTCGCGGGCGAGCAGGGCCGCCACGTCGGCGGGCAGGTGCGGTGCCCTGGCGACGCTGCGGCGGATCAGGAGTTTCGGGGAGGCGGCGAGGCGGCGCATGGCCGCGGCGTCCTGGTGCAGGGCGCCGACCCACCACAGGGCCGAGGAGAACCCGTCGGGCTCGATGTCGGGGACCTCGGCGGCCATCGCCTCGATCTCCTCGGGGGTGGCGGGCGGCACGGCGTCGGGGTGCGGGGCGCGGGCGATGCCGCGGCCGCCGCCCGGGCGCTTGCGGGCGTTCAGGTGCTGCTCGGCGAGCTCCGCGAACAGCCCGCACCGGAGCGCCCCGGGCTTGGCGGCGATGAGGCGCTCCCACTGGGCCGGTGACAGGTGGCCGGCCTCGGCGGCGGTGACGCGGACCTGCCGGTCCGGGTGGACGACGGCGGCGTCCAGGACGGCTTCGGGCAGGTCCTCGCGGTACAGGAACCAGGGCCGGCCGGCGTCCAGGAGCCGTAGGAGCAGGTCGGTGGGCGCGGCGCGGTTGAAGCCGAGTCCGGTCAGCCAGGCGGTGCCTGTCTCCTCGTCGACTTCGCCGACCGAGGTCAGCGCGGCCCAGCCGGGGGCGGGTGCGAAGGCGCGTGCGGCGGGGTGTGTCCGTGTCACCGGCCGACGCCCCTGCCCGGACTGTACGCGGACCGTGCGTCCCGTTCGGCTCCGCCGTCCAGGCGGGCCAGCGCCTCCCGCACCGCCAGGCGTCCGGCGGTGCGGAAGGAGTGCTCGCGCGAGTCCACCAGGTGGACGACGGTGTGGTGCACCACCAGCGCCAACGCCAGGGGGACGCCGGGCAGTTGCTCGGCCAGCTCGGCGCTCACGCCCTCGGCGAGGGCGGCGTGGAAGCGCTCCAGGTCCTCGGGGTCCGGGCCGCCGTCGACGGTGGCGTCCGGGGCGGACTCCAGGTGCAGGCCCTCCTCCCAGGGCTCGAAGTCCACGGTGACGATCGCGACGTCGCCCGGGCAGCCCGCCTGGCGGACGTAGCGGGCCCGTACGCCGCGGACCGGGCGGGGCGGGAAGAAGGGCCGGGCGGGTGCCACCGGGGTCAGGAGTGCTCGATCTCGACCGAGGTGATCACCACGTCCTCGAGCGGGCGCTCGTCCGCGGTGGGGGTGGTGGCGATCGCGTCGACGACGGCCTTGGAGGCGGCGTCGGCGACCTGGCCGAAGATGGTGTGGCGGCGGTTGAGGTGGGTGGGGGTACCGACCGTGATGAAGAACTGGGAGCCGTTGGTGCCCGGGCCGGCGTTGGCCATCGCGAGCAGGTAGGGCTTGGTGAAGAACAGCTCCGGGTGGAACTCGTCGGCGAAGGAGTAGCCGGGGCCGCCGGTGCCGGTGCCGGTCGGGTCGCCGCCCTGGATCATGAAGCCCGCGATCACCCGGTGGAAGAGCGTGCCGTCGTAGTACGGGCCCTGGCCCGGCTCGCCGGTGCGCGGGTCGGTGTACTCCCGGGTGCCCTCGGCGAGTTCGGTGAAGTTGCGGACCGTCTTCGGCGCGTGGAACGGGAACAGCTCCAGGCGGATCGGGCCCGCCGTGGTGTGCAGGGTGGCGAACCGGGCAGTGGCCACGGGTGACTCCTCGGTGCGGCTGGTACGGGCGGTGCGGGGCAGTACGGGCGTTGCGGCGGACGGCCGATGCGATGGCCTGGGCCGTTCGGCTACCGCATCCTGGCACAGCGTGCGCCCGCGCGTCCGAACCGGGTGGGACGATCCGCCCGTCAAACGTACGGAGGGCTTCGCGGGAGAGAGCAGGTGGTCGTGGTGGTCGGCGCGGTTCTGGTGGGGGTGCTGGTCCTGGTCGTCGCGGGGTGCGGCTGCGTGGTGTGGGCCGACCGGGGCGGGCCGCGCTGGGCCCGGGTGGTCGCGGCGCTCACCCTCGGCGCCGGGCGGGCGGTGCGCGGCTACCAGCGCAACCGGCCCCGCCGGGTGGGCGGCGGCGGCAACGGCGGGGACGGCGACTGAGGCGCGGCCCCCGCAGCGGTGCCGGACGCGGCGCGTCCCCGGCTGCCGGGATGGTGGTCGGCGGCGGCCGGGGACGCGAAGGGGTGTCAGCTCTCGGTGGAGCCGGTGGAGCGGCGGCGGGCGGCCACGACCAGCGCCGCGCCCGCGGCGAGGGCGGCGGCGGCGCCGCCGGCCTCCCAGCCGAGCCCGTCGGTGCCGGTGGCGGCGAGCGTGCCGGTGCCGGTGCCCGTACCGGTGGTGCCCGTACGGGTGGCGGTCCCGGTGCCGGTGCCCGTGGTGGTCTCGGTGAGGCCGGCGGGCTGGACGGCCTGCGGCTGCTGCCCGGAAGCGTCGGTACCGGTACCCGTGCCCGTACCACTGCCGGTGCCGGTTCCGTTGCCGGGCTTGGCGGCCGCGGCCTCGTCCTCGGCGCGGGCCTTGGCCCAGCCCTCCTTGAGGAAGGCCTCGACGGCCTCGTTCGTACCGGCGTCCAGCGCCTTGCCGGCCGCCGCGCGCACCGCCGGGCCGCCTGCGTCCATGAGCCGGGAGAGCTTCACCCGGTTGTCGTCGGCGCGCAGGCGCGGCAGCTCGACGGTCATGAAGTGCCGCGCGGCCTCGGCGTTGCCGCCCATGGCCTTCTGGGCGGCCTCGACGGTGTACGAGCTGCTCTCCTTGTCGGCGATGACGCGCAGGATGTCGACCCGGTCGTCCTCGAACTGGGCCTTGGCGAAGCCCTCGTTGAGGAACGCCTCGACGGCCTCGTCCGTGCCGGCGTCCAGCGCCCTGCCGGCCGCCTCGCGCACGGCCCGGCCGCCGGCGGCCATGAGCTGGGAGAGCTTGACCCGGTTGTCGTCGCCGCGCAGCTTGGGCAGCTCGGCGGTCAGGAAGTGGCGCAGGTCGGCGGCACCGCCCTTGAGGGCCTTCTCGGCGCCCTCGCGCACGCCGGGGCCGGTCTTCGGGTCGGCGAGGATGGCCTCGACCCGGGCGCGGTCCTCGTCCTCGGCGCGGGCGGTGTACTGGCCGGTCTTCAGGAACTCGGCGATGGCGTCGTCGCCGCCGTTGAGGGCGGCACGGGCGGCCGCCTTGACGGCCGGGCCGCCGACGCTGTGAATCCGGGCGGTCAGGAGGCGGTTGTCCGACTTCCGCAGACCGTCGAGCTCGACCGCCAGGAAGTGCCGCAGGTCGGCGGCGCCGCCCTTGAGGGCCTTCTCGGCGCCCTCGTGCACCCTGCTCCAGGATTCCGCCGGCGACTCGGCGAGGATGCGCTCGACCTCGGCGCGGTCCCGCTGCTCCTGCGCGTCGCCCTGCTCGGGTGCGGTGTCCTTGGCGGAGTCCGAGCCGGTGTCGGGGCCGGAGATGCCGGTCGGCCTGGGGGCGTCGGAGGCCGAGGCCGCGGTGGGGAAGAGGACGGCGGGGGCCAGGACGGCGGCCGCGACGACGGCGGACACCCGGGGCAACTTCATCGAGGGCAAACCTGCTTCGCGTGAAGGAGTCATGAACGCCCGACAGCATAGATCCACTTTTACGATCGCCGTACCGATTAAGCGTCACGGCCCTGCCCGGGGGCGCCGCTAGGGTGTGGCGGATGAGCTTCCACCTCGTCGTCGGACACGGGCCCGCCGGGGCCGCCACCGCCCGCCTGCTCGCCGAACAGGGCCACGAGGTGCGGGTCGTCACCCGCACCGGGGCCCCCGCCGGGCCGGCCGTCCCCGGCGTCGAGCACCTCGCCCTGGACGCGAGCGACCCCGTACGGCTGGCGAAGGCCGCCCGCGGCGCCGTCGCCCTCCACGGCTGCGCCGCGCCGCCGCTGCCGCAGTGGACGCGGCTGTGGCCGGCGCTGGCCGACTCGCTGTGCGCGGCGGCCGAGGAGAGCGGCGCGGTGCTGGTCATGCTCGGCAACCTGTACGGCTACGGGCCGGTGGCCGCCCCGATGACCGAGGACCTGCCGCTCGCCGCGACCGGCCGCAAGGGGCGGGTGCGGGCGGCGGCCTGGGAGCGGGCGCGGGCACTGCACGAGGCCGGGCGGATCCGGGCGGTGGAGGTGCGGGCCTCGGACTTCTTCGGCCCCGGCGTCACCGACGGCGGCCACCTGGCCGCGCGGGTGATGCCCAATCTGCTGAAGGGCCGCCCGCTCGGCGTCGTCGGCGCCCCGGACGCCGCGCACAGCTGGACCTATCTGCCGGACGTGGCCCGGGCGATGGTCGAACTCGCCGGCGAGGAGCGGGCCTGGGGCCGGGCCTGGCACGTGCCCACCGTCCCCGCCCTGCCGGTGCGGGCGATGGTCGACCGGCTGGCCGCCGAGGCGGGTGTCGGGCCGGTCGCGGTGCGCCGCCTGCCGGCGGCGGTGCTGGCCGCGGCGGGGCTGGTCTCCCCGCTGCTGCGCGAACTGTGGGAGGTGCGTTACCAGTTCGACCGGCCGTTCGTGGTGGACAGCTCCGCGTACGAGGCGGCGTTCGCGGTGCGGGCGACGCCGTTGGAGGAGCAGGTGCGGGCGACGGTCGCCTGGTGGCGCGAGCGGCCGTAGGTCCGCGTCCGCGGTCCGCCCCCGCCCCTTCTCGCCCGTACCCGTCTCCTCGTCCGTTCACCGGACGCCGGGCCCCGGCTTCCGTAGTATTCCGTCCGTGGCCAAACGGCGTGACGTTGAGCGGGAAGTCCTGTCATCCATCGGCGAGTTGGCGTCATCCGGGTTACCGGCCGCCGAGCTGTTCCGCGAGCTGCACACCCTGCTCCTGGAACCGCTCGGCTTCGACGGCGGCTGCTGGCACGGCAACGACCCGGTCACCGGGTTCCCCACGTCCACCGTCGCCGACGGCCTCGATTTCGCCCAGTTCGAGCAGGCCGTGCAACTGGAGCTCCAGGGCGGGGACACCACCACCTTCACCGCGATCCGCACCGCCGGCCACCGGGTGCAGACCATCGACCGGGCCACCGACGGCCGTCCCGAACGCAGCGTCCGCTACCGGGAGTTGCTCCACCCATGCGGCTACGGCGACGAACTGCGGATCAACTTCGACCTCGGCGGCGGCCGCTGGGCCTCCGCGGCGTTCATGCGCGAACGCGCCCGCGGCCGCTACGACCTGCCCCACCTGCGCCTGGCCGAACGCGTCGCCGCGCCCATCGGCGCCGCCCTGCGCGACACCCACCTCGCCGCCCTGCGCAGCGCCGGCCCGCCGCAGCCCCCGCACACCCCGGCCGTCGCGATCCTGGACGGGTACGGGCGGCTGCGCTCGGCGGACGCGGCGGCCCGCGAACTGATCGGGCAGATGGCCGAACCCACCGCCCACACCGGCGGGGTGCCCAGCGGCTTCCTCACCGTCGCCCGCCTGGCCGCCCGCCGCGGCGGCCCCACCGAGATGCGGGTGTGCACCCCCGACGGCCAGTGGCTGACCCTGCACGCCTCCCCGCTGGACGGCCGCCGCGGCGGCATCGCCGTCGTCGCCTCCCCGGCCTCCCCCGTCCAGCGCCTGCCGCTGGCGATCCTCGCCCACGGCCTGTCCCCGCGCGAACAGCAGGTCGCCCTGCACGCGGTGCGCGGTGCCAGCACCAAGGACATCGCCGCGCTCCTGCACCTGACCGTGCCCACCGTCCAGCAGCACGTCACCGCGATCCTCCACAAGACCGGTGTGGGCAGCCGCCGCGAGCTCGTCGCCCTGCTGATGGCCGACCACCTCCCCACCCTCGGCCTGCCGCCGCAGTAGCGCCCCTGCGGCCCGCCCTTCTCCGGTCAGCCCTCTCCGGCCCGCCCTTCTCCGGTCAGCCTTCTCCGGCCACCGGGCCGAACCGCTGTGCCCCGCGCCCCCGACGGTGTCCGCGCATCGCGGTGCCTGCTAGCATCCGCGCAGTTCAGCGGCATGATCACGGGAAAAGCAGGGGGGTCCGGATGCAGGACGGAACCGGCGAGCAGCCGCACCGCGCAGCGGCGGCTCATGGCGTTGCGGCGACGCAGGACGCGGTGGCGGCGCAGGACGGCGAGGTGACACGCCGTCGGCGACGGTCCCTCGGCGTCGCGGCGGGGGTGTGCGTCCTCGGGGCGGCCGGGATCGGCGCGGCGCTCCTGGTCTCCTCCCCGGGCGGCGCCTCGGCCGGGCCGGGCGGCGCAGCGAGCCCGGCCGCGTCGGCGAGCCCTTCGGCCGACCCCTCGCCCGGCGCCCCGGCGCAGGCCGCGCCTGCGGCCGCCCCGGAGGCGACGGCTCCGGCGAACACCGACCCCGCACCCGACCCCGCCTCCGTCCCGCCCGAGACGGCGGTCGCGGCGACGCAGGACGCCGAGGGCGCCGAGGCCGGCGAGCCGTCCGCCCGGCCGGCGACCTCCCGCCCCCGGTCCCAGGCCGCGTCCACCGCCCCGGCCGCCGGTACGAGCGGGGCGCAGTCGGCCGGGGCGCAGGCGCCGGGCCGCTCGCAGGCGCCGGCCGCCAAGCCGTCCCCGTACTGGACGATCCCGCCGCGGCCGGAGCTGCCGGCCCCGCCCACGTCGGTTCCGACCAATGCCCACTGCCCGCCGCTGCAGGCCATGACCTACGACGGCTGCCGGTCGATCGGCCCGGTCATCACGCTCCCTCCCGTGGTGCGGCCGACGGGCTGACCCGGGGCGGCCGCGGCGCGTTGTCGCAGGTGGGGCCCAGGGTTCGCCCGTGAACGTTCGCGAGGCCATCCCGATCCGACACGATCCCGACCATGACACCCGCACCATCGGGCGGTGCGATGGCGGCCGGTTCTTCGCGTGGGTCCTTGGCTGCCTTCCCCGAGGAGTGGAGCGGTGACGACTGGCAGCCGCAGAAGCGCTGGTACGCCGTGCTGCACCGGTTCGACGAGGCCGGCAGGCACCTGGACTCGCGCATCCGGTCCACCGGCACGACGGCGGACGGCGAGGAGCGGGCGGTCGCCGCGGCGCGGCTGCTGCTGGAGGAGTGGCTGGACGTCCTGCCGGGGCGGCCGGGCACTACCAGGACATCGCCGTCGCGCCGTTCGAGGTGCGGTTCGAGGGCGCCCTGTTCGGCTTGGTCCCGGAGGGGGACGAGGACGAGGAGGACGGTGTGCGGATGGAGTTCCATCCGGGCGGCCTGGCTTCTGCGCCCCGTGGGACGGCTGCTACGACACCTGAGGACAAGCGGGGCGCGCGGCCCGTTCCTCGCTAGGCTCGGCGGTGCCGGGGCCTGCGGGGCCTCCTGTGGGAAGGCGGGTGCGCGCGTGCTCGGGTACGACGCGGACGGGTTCGTCCGGGACGGGGCACCGCACCGGGTGGTGGCCGGGGCGGTGCACTACTTCCGGGTGCACCCGCAGTTGTGGGAGGACCGGCTGCGGCGGGTGCGGGCGCTGGGGGTGAACACGGTGGACACCTACGTCCCGTGGAACTTCCACGAACTGCCCGGCGGCACGGTGGACTTCACCGGCTGGCGGGACGTGGCGCACTTCGTGCGGCTGGCCGGCGGCCTCGGGCTGGACGTGATCCTGCGCCCGGGCCCGTACATCTGCGCGGAGTGGGAGTTCGGGGGGCTGCCGGCCCGGCTGCTGGCGGTGGACGGGCTGCGGCTGCGCTGCGCGGACCCGGCGTACCTGGCCGAGGTCGACGGCTGGTTCGACGCGCTGGTGCCCGAGTTGCTGCCGCTGCTGGCGAGCCGGGGCGGGCCGGTGGTGGCGGTGCAGGTGGAGAACGAGTACGGCAGTTACGGCGACGACGCCGCCTATCTCGCCCATCTGCGCGACGGCTTGGTACGGCGCGGCGTGGACTGCCTGCTGTTCACCGCCGACGGCGCCCACGACACCATGCAGCAGGGCGGCGCCATCCCCGGCCACCTCGCCACCGCCACGTTCGGCTCGCGCGCCCCCGAACGGCTGGCGGTGCTGCGCCGCCACCAGGGCGAAGGGCCGCTGACCGCCATGGAGTTCTGGATCGGCTGGTTCGACCAGTGGGGCCTGCCGCACCACGTCCGCGACCCGAAGGAGACCGCCGCCTCGCTGGACGAACTGCTCGCCACCGGCGCCTCCGTCAGCCTCTACATGGCGCACGGCGGCACCAGCTTCGGCCTGTGGGCGGGCGCCAACCACTCCGGCGCCCACCCGCTGGACGCCGGCTACGAGCCGACCGTCACCAGCTACGACTACGACGCGCCGATCGGCGAGGCCGGCGAGCTGACCGAGAAGTTCCACGCCCTGCGCGAGGTCATCGGCCGCTACCTGCCTCTGCCGGACGGCGAACTGCCCGGCCCCGTACCCCGGGTGGCGCCGCAGCGGCTGGAGCGCGCGCGGGGGCGGGCGGTCCTGGCGCAGGCCCTGGACGCGCTGTCGCGGCCGCTGCGGCACGCGGCGCCGCTGCCGATGGAGCAGGTCGGGCAGGACCGCGGCCTGATCCACTACCGCACCCGGGTGCCCGGTCCGCGCCCCGAACTTCCGCTGCGCATCGACGGGTTGGCCGACCGGGCGCAGGTCTTCGCGGACGGCCGCCCGCTCGGGGTGCTGGAGCGCAACTCCCCCGGCGCGACGCTGCCGCTGGCCACCGGGCCCGACGGGGTCGTGCTGGACATCCTGGTCGAGGCGCTGGGCCGGGTGAACTACGGCCCGCAGATGGACGACCGCAAGGGCATCACCCGCGGCGTCTCGCACGGCCACCAACGGCTCTTCGGCTGGGAGATCCGCCCGCTGCCACTGACCGACCTGTCGGCACTGGGTTTCACCGACGGCGCCGACGGCACCGGGGCCGGGGAGGCAGGCGACGGGGAGCCGGCCTTCCACCACTTCACCGCCGAACTCCCCTCCCCCGCTGACGCGTTCGTCGCCCTGCCGGACTGGGGCCGCGGCCTGCTGTGGCTCAACGGCTTCCTCCTCGGCCGCCACTGCGCCGCCGGCCCCCAGCGCACCCTCTACGCCCCCGCCCCCCTGTGGCGGGCCGGCACCAACGAGCTGGTCGTGCTGGAACTCGAACGGCACGGCACCGCGGTGGAGTTGCGCGACGAACCGGACCTCGGCCCGGTCACGGCGGCCCCCAGCTCCGACTACTGACCGGCCGGGGCCGAACGGTTGCGCTTTCGGCCCCGACCGTGCGCCCCCGGCACGGAATCGGACCGTCCTGGCGCGGCGCGGCGCCAGGACCGTCCCGGCACGGAATCGGACCGTCCCGGCGCGGCGCGGCGCCAGGACCGTCCCGGCACGGAATCGGACCGTCCCGGCACCGATCCGGACAACGGTTACGGACGACGCCCCGCCGTTGCCGGGCGTTCCTGTGTCCTTGTCCGGCACGTCAATCGCCAGGAGTGCGAGTCGCATGAAGGAGCCAGGATGTTCCGCAGGAATTCCGCTCGTACGACGGCCCTCGCCGTGATGGCCGGCTCGATTCTGCTCGCGGTGCCCGCCACCGCCGACGCGACCACCACCGCCTACACCCCGCAGACGGCCTGCGGGTCCAGCTACGCCACGATCGATTCCTTCAACCTGCCGGGCGGCACCTCGACCGTCTACCTGACCTACAGCAGGACGACCGGCAAGAACTGCGTCGCCACCATCAAGAACACCAGGACCGGAACCCCGACGCTGACCGGCGCCTACCTGACCTTCGGCGACGGCAGCGGAAGGCAGCAGGACCTGGGGAACTACAGCTACTACGCCGCGGCCTACCTGTCCGCCCCCGGACAGTGCATCTACTACGGCGGCCGGGACTACAACTCCGGTGACTGGTGGGGCAAGGGACCGGGCTGGTGCAGCTGAGCGGCGGCCCGGCACCGGCCGGGTAGGGTCCGGCGAAGGCCGGCGGGCGGCCGTGCGCGTCCGCCGGGCCGACCGGTGAGTGCGCCGGGGCCCCGGGGCGGCCGGCGGGGGGGGGGCCCCCGGGCCCGCGCCCGG
>NZ_JBSFKQ010000066.1:0-38108 GCF_053598615.1 Kitasatospora sp. NPDC001095
GTGGGAGAGTAGGACGCCGCCGAACAATTCTTCTGAAAAGCCCCTGATCCATTCGGATCAGGGGCTTTTCGCATTTCCCGGAAACCGGACTCGACGGGCTCGACGGCAGTCAGCCGCCCCGGCGGGACAGCCAGTTCCGTCGGCGCGGTGCGGCCACCGTGCCGACGGGCGGCGGATGGAGGGCGGCCACGGCGCTGCGGATCAGGATGCGCACCCCCTCGGCCGCTGTCTCCGCCGACATCGAGGCGCTCTTCTCCTGCCCGGATGCCTGGCTCGGCAGGTAGGGCAGGCGTGCGAACCCGCCGCGCAGCGCCGGGCGTTCGGTGGCGATCAGGTGGGCCAGCCCGTAGAAGACGTGATTGCAGAGGTGGGTGCCGGCGGTGTGCGAGAGGGTGGCCGGGATGCCGGCCTGCTGGACCGCCTCCACGCACGCCTTCACGGGCAGCGAGGAGAAGTACGCGGCCGGGCCGGCCGGCACGACCGGCTGGTCGACCGGCTGGTTGCCCTTCCGGTCCGGTCTCCGGACGGCGTCGTCGAGGTTGACCGCCACCCGTTCGACCGTGAGGTCCGGGCGGTTGCCGCCCTGGCCCGTGGCGATGACCAGGTCGGGTTCGAAGCGGGCCACCGCCCGGTGCAGTGCGGTGATCGAGTCGCCGAACACCCAGGGGAGTTCGGCGAACTCCAGGGCCACTCCGGCCGGCGGAGCGGCGGCGACCAGCCGGCCCGCCTCCAGGGACGAGTTCAGGGGATCGCGGCCGAACGGTTCGAAGGCGGTCAGCAGGACTCGGATGATGGCGGACCTCCCGGCCGATGGGAACGTACGGACCCGATTTGTGCCGTTCGAGCGTAGGGCCGTCCCGAATATCCCGGCAAGCCCCGACGGTTTCCGGTGGGCACCGCGACCTGAGGTCGTGTCAGGTACGGCGCAGCGCACCGTCCGCGCGCAGGGAGGCCAGGGTGGGGTAGCCGTCGATGGCCATCAGCAGGTCGGCCTCGGCGAGCAGGGAGCGCAGCACGTGGACGATGCCGTCGGTGCCCTCCAGCGCCAGGCCGTAGGCGTACGGGCGGCCCACGCCGACGGCGGTGGCGCCGAGGGCGAGAGCCTTGACGACGTCGGTGCCCGAGCGGACGCCGGAGTCGAAGAGGACGGGCAGCCCGTCGGCGGCGGCGACCACGTCGGGGAGCAGGTCGAGGGCGGCCAGGCCGCCGTTGGCCTGGCGGCCGCCGTGGTTGGAGCAGTAGATACCGTCGACGCCGCCGTCCCTGGCGCGGCGGACGTCCTCGGGGTGGCAGATGCCCTTGAGGAGGATCGGCAGGTCGGTGAGCGAGCGCAGCCAGGGCAGGTCGTCCCAGGTCAGCGGGTTGCCGAAGACGCCGGCCCACTCCAGGACGGCGGCCTGCGGGTCCTCCTCCGGCGCCTGGGCGAGGCGGGCGCGGAACACCGGATCGGAGGTGTAGTTGGCCAGGCAGTGGCCGCGCAGCTGGGGGAAGTTGGCGGTGGCCAGGTCGCGCGGGCGCCAGCCGGTGACCCAGGTGTCCAGGGTGACGACGATGCCCCGGTAGCCCGCGGCCTCCGCGCGGTGCACCAGGCTCTCGGCCAGCGCCCGGTCGGTGGGGGTGTAGAGCTGGAAGAAGCCGGGGGTGTCGCCGAACTCGGCGGCCACCTGCTCCAGTGGATCGACCGTCAGGGTGGAGGCGACCATCGGCACGCCGGTCCTGGCGGCGGCCCGGGCGGTGGCGAGGTCCCCGTGGCCGTCCTGCGCGCACAGGCCGATCACCCCGATCGGAGCCATGAACAGCGGGGTCGGCAGCCGCAGGCCGAACAGTTCCACCGAGAGGTCCCGGGTGCTCGCGCCGACCATCATCCGCGGCACCAGGCCCCACCGGTCGAAGGCGGCGACGTTCGCGCGCTGGGTGGACTCGTCGCCGGCCCCGCCCGCGACGTAGGAGAGCACCGAGGGCGCCAGGGCCGCGCTCGCCCGCGCCTCCAAGTCGGTGAAGGCCATCGGCATCGTCGGCAGCACACCGCCGAGCCCGCGCAGGTAGATCTCGTGCTGGTAGTCGCCGAACCGCCCGTGGAACGCCGGGGCCGTCCGCTCGCCGCTCCCCGGCGTGCTGCCCCCCTGCTCGCCGCCCACCCGCTCGCTGCCCATCCGCCGGCCGTCCTTCCGTCCGCACCCGCCCGGGACCGTCCCGGCAGGGTGCCGTCAGCCCACCCGCCCACCCCGCAGGACGTGCGGGTGGGCTGACGGCACCCCGGCATTCTCACCACGAACCGCGCCGACGACCAGGGTCGGGGCACGGGCGCGTCACGGCGCCGGCGCGGGACGGACCCGGTGGCCGTACCGCCACACCGCGGCCGAGGCGAGCAGCGCGACCGTCCCGCCGAGGAGCATGACCGTGGTGGGGGAGGAGCGGTCCACCACCACGCCGCCGGTCAGCGCGCCGACCGAGAAGCCGGCCTGGAACACCGAGGTGAACACCACGCCGGCGCCCTCCGGGGCGTGCGGGGCCGCGGCGAGGAACCAGGTGAGCGAGCAGACCGGGACGGCGCCGTACGCCACGCCCCAGAGCGTCAGCAGGACGGCGGCGCCCGGACCGCCGGTGCCCAGCAGCGGCAGCAGCAGGGCCGCGGCGGCGAGCAGGACGGTCGCCGCGCCGAACACCGGCCGCAGTGCCCGGGTCGCGCGGCCGCCGGCCAGGACGTTGCCGAGCAGCCCGGCAGCGCCGTAGACGAGCAGCAGGGTGGTGATCAGTCCGGTGCCGGCGTGGGTGGTACCGGTGAGGAAGGGGGTGACGTACGTGTAGCTGCCGAAGTGGGCCGGCACGATCAGCAGGGTCACCGCGATGCCGGTACGGGTGCCCCGACCGGCCAGCAGTCCGCGCAGCACGCCCAGCCCGGTGGCGGTCAGCGGGGGCAGCGGCGGCAGCGACCGCAGGAGGGCGGCCAGGGCGACCAGGGTCAGCGCGGCCATCGCGAGGAAGGCCGCCCGCCATCCGGCCAGCGAGCCGAGGAACACCCCCGCCGGCACGCCGAGCACCGAGCCGAGCGGCACGGCGGAGAAGATCAGCGTGTTCGCCCGGGCCCGCCGGTGCTCGGGGACGAGGCGCGGCGCGAGTCCGGAGCCGATCGACCAGAACGCCCCGATGACCAGGCCGAGGGCGATCCGGGCGGTCAGCAGCGCCCAGTACGCCGGGGCGAACGCGCTGAGCAGGTCCGCCAGGGTCAGTACCAGCAGCAGCGCGCAGAGCATGGTCCGTCGGTCCGCGCGCCTGGTCGCGACGGTCACCACGGGCGCGGCCACCGCGGCGACGATGCCGGGCAGGGTCATCATCAGCCCGGCCGTGCCGTCGGAGATCCGGAACGTGGCGCCGATCGGGGTCAGCAGGCCGATCGGGAGGATCTCGGTGGTGACGATGGAGAAGACCCCGGTGGTCACGGCGAGGACGGCGAGGGTGCCGCCGTCCCGGGTGTGGGGCTTCGGGACGGGCGGAGCGGAGCGGGGGGTGGTGCCGGTCGGCATGCCGGAGATCCTGTCGACGGGTGGTGGGTCTGTGACCCGAAGTCCACCAGTGCGAGCGGGGGTCGGGCTGGCGTGAATCCGACGTCAACGCTTCCGCGGCGGGGCCGCGTCCCGGCGCTCGTCGGCGAGGCGGCGCTGCTTGGCGCGGTGGGCGAGCGCGCCGAGGATGCGCTGCCAGGTCGGCGAGGCCTCGGCGATCCGGGCGAAGATCACCGCCTGGTTGCCGGGTCGGCTGCTGTCCCGGCCGTGGGCGAGCTCCCAGGCGTCCAGGTCGTCGATCAGCCGGTCCACCCGCGGATCGTCGGGCTCCCAGTCCAGCGACTGGTCGCAGAGCAGGAACAACCGGGTCGTCTCGGGGTCGTCGAAGCTGGCGTTCTTCTCCCGGATGCCCCGGCGCACGGCCTCCGGGTCCAGGACCTGGAGCAGGATCCAGGTGTCGCGTTCGAGCCGCACCGACCGTTCACTGACCCCGAGCGCGCGCATCCGGTCCAGGATGGCGACCACCTCGGGTGGCAGTGCGAGCCGCTCGCCGCTCGCCAGGTCGGCGATCCGGCGGCGGTGCTCGGCGAGTTGCTCGATCCGGCGCTCCAGTTCGGCGTCGAGGTCGGTGACGGCGGCGGCGAACTCCTCCGGCCGCGCGTTCAGCAGGGCCTGGATCCGGGCCAGCGGCACCCCGGCGTCGGCGAGCGTCCTGATCCGGATGAGGTCCACCGCGGCCTGCGCGCTGTACCGGCGGTAGCCGGAGCCGTCGCGTTCGGGCTCGGGCAGCAGTCCGACCTGGTGGTAGTGGCGGACGGTGCGCACGGTCACGCCAGCGGTCGACGCGAGTTGACTGATCGTGAGCACCGTCCGGCTCCGCTTCTGTCGAGGTCGGGGGGTGAGGCCGAGGTCGCGGTGGATGTCGAGGGGGATCGCGGGACGAAGTCTAGGCGCGGCCCGCCCGGTCCACGACGTCGCGGATCGCCTGGACCACGGCATCGGCCCGCTCGAAGACCAGCTGGCTGTGGCCGGTGTCGGAGAGGACGCGCTGCTCGCCGTCGGTGACCGCGCCGACCATGGCCGCGTCCAGTCGGGTCTTGCCGTCGTGAATCGCCCGCAGGGTCTCCTCGGACATCAGCGCCTGCTGGCCGGGGTCGATACCCAGCGGGGTGAGCGCGATCACCGGGACGTCGGGGAGGTCGGGGCCGGCCCGCAGCTCGTCGGCCAGGTCGGCCATCGAGGCGCGCTCGGCGATGCCGGCGTGGATCCAGCGCTCGCTCACGTGGTACGCGGCCACCGCGTCCCGGACGTCCGCCGGGTAGTCCACCAGAAGCTCCTCGCACATCCGCCGGATGGCGGGGAGCGCCTGCCGCAGCTGCTCCTCGGTGGGCGACAACCGGACGCTGGCGGCCAGGCCCGCCTCGGCGGGCACGAAGTCGTCCCAGTCCCGGTGGAAGGCGTCCAGCCAGACCAACCCGGCGACGTCCTGCGGGTACAGCTGGGCGAACCCGTGGGCGTAGGCGCCGCCGAGCGAGTGCGCGACCAGCACGTACGGGCCGGGCACGCCCTCGGCGCGCAGCAGTTCCCGCAGTTCGGCGGCGACCTCGGCGGCGGTGCGGGGCAGCGGGACCTCGTCGCTGTAGCCGGTTCCGCCGCGGTCGTACACGACGGCGGTGGTGAACTGCGAGACGCCTTGCTGGACCCCGAAGTAGTCCAGGCCGATCGCGCTCGCGCCGGGCAGGAAGACGACGGCGGGCCCGCCGCTGCCCTGGCGGTGCACGTAGAGGTGGCGGCCGTCGATCTCCTGGAAGCCGCCGACCGGGGGGTGGAGCGGGGTGGTGGAAGTGCTCTCGTTCTTCATGCGGCAAGCCTCCAACCCTGACGTAGCGTCAAGGTCAAGCCGTCCCTGGCGGCACCCGGCGGTGGCGGTTCCCGCCGGGCGTCAGCCGGTGCCGTCCTGGCCGCCGGCGGCGTGATCGCCGCGCTGATGACCTGGGTGTGGTGGACGGACATCGTGCACGGCCCGGTCGCCTTCGACCCGCCGTTCCAGGCCCTCACCTACCCGGCGCTCGGCCTCGCCCCGGTCGCCTGGTCCCTGTTCGCGCTGGCCCTCGGCGTCCTCGTCGGCCAACTCGTCCGCCGCACCGTGCCGGCGATGCTCCTCACCGGCGCCCTCGTCGCCGTCGCCCACGGCCTCGTCCTCTGGGCCCGCCCCTTCCTCTACCCGGCCGTGGACCGGGTGGCCGACCTGCGCACCACCCAACCCACCAACTCCTGGCTCCTCGACCGCGGCGTCGTCCTCCCCGACGGCACCCGCGTCAGCACCAGCGCCTGCAGCTTCCACTTCAGCACCGACTGCGACGGCGCCTCCGCCTCCTGGCTCCGCTACCACCCGGCCGACCACCTCGTCCCTATCCAACTCGTCGAAGCCGGCATCCTCCTGACCCTCACCGCACTCCTCCTGCTCACCGTCTTCCGCCGCATCCGCACGTAGGGCCTGCCTCTTGGATCCTTGCCGGGTGCCCGGCGCTCCCCCAGCCTCCGGCCGGGAGGTGCCCCACCTCCGCCTTGCGATGCACGCACCCCGACGCCGCGCCCTGATCCGACAGAATCCAAGAGACAGGCCCTGAGCCCCCACCGTCGGCCCGGTCGAGCGGAGAGACACCAACCACGGCCGGGGCCCGATCCACCGCATCGGGCCCTGGCCGCGGCGCGTTGCGGCCCCGGACGGCTGCGGGTGGCGGGTGGGAGCATGGTGCTCCTGGGTGCGTGGAGCGGACGGAGCGGGCGGTTGGGGGAGCGGCGGCGGGTCGGGGTGGTGCTGGCCGAGGCGGAGGGCTTGCGGGCGGCGGCCGGGGCGGTGGTGGCGGATCACCGGGAGGCCGTGGAGCAGGTGCGGCCGGCGTACGCCGCGATCCGGGACCGGATGGTGGGGGAGGAGTTGGGGGCCATCCCGGTCGCGCGGCTGCGGGACGTGACCGAGGGGCGGCTGCGGGTCGGGGCGCTGGAGGCGGCCGGGCTGGGGACGGTGCGGCAGGTGCTGGAGGCCTCCGGCTACACCCTCCGGCTGATCCCCGGCGTCGGGGCGCAGACGGCGGCGCAGGCGCGGGCCGCGGCCGGGCAGCTCGCCCGGGCGGTCGAGCAGACGGTGGCGGTGCGGCTGGACGTCGAACGGCAGGACCCGCTGAGCACCGCCTTGGTGGTCGCGCTCCAGCGGCTGGTGGCCGCCGGGCCGGAGGCGAGGCGGGCCCGGGAGACCGCGGAGCGGGTCCAGGCCGAGGTGGAGCCGCTGGTGGCGGCCGCGCGGCCGGCCCGGGGCGTGCTGCGCGGGCTGTTCGCCGGCCGGGAGCGGCGGGCGCAGGCGCGGGCGGCGGTCGAGCGGCTGGAGAAGCTGCTGGTCGGGTACCGGGCGCAGGAGGTCCCGGTGCTGCTCGCCCAGGCCTCGGTCGACCTGCTGCGACCGCCGCTCGACCCGATCGAGGCGTGGACGGACTTCGAGCTCCGCTCGGCCGACTACTACGGCGTGCTCGGCGGGATCGTCGAGGAGGCTGGGGTCGAACCCGCCGCCGCCGAGGGGTTCCTGCCGGAGGAGCTGTCGGACCGGGTGCGGGCCGAGCCGCTGGACGACGCCCACTGCCGGGTCTCGCTGCGCGGCTACCAGGCGTTCGGGGCGCGGTTCGCGCTCGCCCAGCGACGGGTGATCATCGGGGACGAGATGGGCCTCGGCAAGACGGTGCAGGCGATCGCCGTACTGGCGCACCTGCGGGCCCGGGGGAGCACCCACTTCCTGGTGGTCTGCCCGGCCGGCGTCCTGGTCAACTGGATCCGGGAGGTCGAGTCCCGCAGCACCCTGAGGGCGTTGCGGGTGCACGGCCCGGAGCGGGAGGCGGCGCTCGCCGAGTGGCTGCGGGACGGCGGGGTCGCGGTGCTGACCTTCGACGGGCTGCGCCGCCTGGAGGCGGCGGAGGTCGCGGAGGCGGTCACCGTCGGGATGGTCGTGGTGGACGAGGCGCACTTCGTCAAGAACCCCGCCGCGCAGCGCTCCCGGGCGGTGGCCGCCTGGGCGGAGCGGGTGGAGCGGGTGCTGTTCCTCACCGGGACGCCGATGGAGAACCGGGTGGAGGAGTTCCGCACCCTGGTGCGGTACCTGCGGCCCGAGCTTGTGCCGCTGGTCGAGCAGGGTTCGGCGGCCGCCGGGCCGGCGGCCTTCCGCAGGGCGGTCGCCCCGGCGTACCTGCGCCGCAACCAGCAGGACGTGCTCACCGAGCTGCCCGAGGTGGTGCACGTGGACGAGTGGGAGGAGTTCTCGCCCGCCGACCTCGCCGCCTACCGATCGGCCGTCGCGGCGGGCAACTTCCCGGCGATGCGCCGGGCCGGGTACGCGGACCCGGCGGAGTCGGCCAAGCTGAGGCGGCTGCGGGAGATCGTCCGGGAGGCGGCGGACAGCGGGCTGAAGGTGGTGGTCTTCTCGTACTTCCGGGACGTCCTGGCGGCCGTCCGAGCCGCCCTGGGGCAGCGGACGTTCGGGCCGATCGACGGCTCGCTGGGCGCGGTGCGGCGGCAGGAGACGGTGGACGGGTTCAGCGCCGCGCCCGGGCACGCGGTGCTGCTCTGCCAGATCCAGGCCGGCGGCGTGGGGTTGAACATCCAGGCGGCCTCGGTGGTGATCCTCTGCGAGCCGCAGGTCAAGCCGACGCTGGAGGACCAGGCGGTGGCGCGCTCACGCCGGATGGGGCAGGTCCGCCGGGTGCGGGTGCACCGGCTGCTGGCGGTGGACAGCGTCGACCAGCGGATGCTGGACCTGCTGCGGGCGAAGGACCGGCTGTTCGACGACTACGCGCGGCGCAGCGAGGTGGCGGAGTCGACACCGGAGGCGGTGGACGTGTCGGAGCCGTCGCTGGCGGCGCTGATCGTCGAGGAGGAGCAGCTGCGGCTGGCGGCTGCCCACGGATGACCGGCGGCGTCCCACGGACGAGCGGATGGCGGTCAGCCGTCCGCGAGCGCGCGCAGGTAGGTGAGGACGGCGCGTACCCGGCGGTGGCCGGTGTCGGGGGTGGGCATGCCGAGCTTGCCGAAGATGGCGCCGATGTGCTTGTTCACCGAGCTCTCGGCGAGGAAGAGGAGCCGGGCGATGGTCGGGTTGTTGTGCCCCTCGGCCATCAGGGCGAGCACCTCGCGCTCGCGCGGGGTGAGCGCGGCCAGCGGGTCGGGTCCTGGGCGGTGGGCCATCAGCTGGGAGATGACCTGCGGGTCCATCGCGGTGCCGCCCTCGGAGACGCGCCCCAGTGCCTGGAGGAACTCCTCGGCCCGGCCGACCCGGTCCTTGAGCAGGTAGCCGACGCCGGTGGCGCTCTCGGCGAGCAGCTCGGCGGCGTAGGCGCGTTCGACGTACTGGGAGAGGATCAGGACGGGCAGCTCGGGCAGTCGGCGGCGGGCCTCGACGGCGGCGCGCAGGCCCTCGTCGCGGAAGTCCGGTGGCAGCCGGACGTCGAGCACGGAGACGTCGGGGCGGTGGTCGAGCAGGGCGGGCAGCAGGTCGTCGCCGTGCTCCACGGTCGCGCACACCTCGTGCCCCTCGCTGCGCAGCAGCAGGACCAGGCCCTCGCGGAGCAGGGCGTTGTCCTCGGCGATCAGGATCCGCACGGGATCTCCACTTCCAGGATGGTCGGGCCCCCGGGCGGGCTGGACAGGCGGGTGGTGCCGTCGAACGCGGCGACCCTGCGGCGCAGGCCCGCCAGCCCGCTGCCGGCGCCCTCGACGGCGCCGCCCCGGCCGTCGTCCTCGACCCGGACGGCGATCGTGGCGGCGGTGATCCGCAGCCGGACCAGGGCGCTGCGGGCGCCGCTGTGCCGGGCGACGTTGGCGAGCGCCTCGGAGGCCACGAAGTAGGCCGCGGCCTCGGCGGCGGCCGGTGCGCGCGGCGGCGGGTCGGCGGAGGACGGGGAGGGAGGGGAAGGCGGGGAGGACGGGGCGGGTGGCGAGGGCGGGGTGTCGGGATGCTCCCCGATGTCCAGCTCGACCCGGGTGGGTACGGCGCAGCGGTCGGCGAGCGACCGTACGGCCTCGGCCAGGCCCCGGTCGGCGAGCAGCGGCGGGTGGATGCCGCGCACCAGGGCGCGCAGTGACTCCAGGGCCTGCTCGGCGACGAGTTGGGTGGAGTCCACCAACGCGGCCGCCTGCTCGGGACGTTGGTCGAGCGCGCGGCGGATCATGCCGAGCCGGAGCGAGACCGCCACCAGGTTGGCCTGGGCGCCGTCGTGCAAGTCCCGTTCGATCCGGCGCAGTTCGGCGGCGTGGGTGTCCAGCGCCTCGGACCGGCTGGTGGTCAGCTCCTGGACTCGCCGGGCCAGCGAGGTGCGGGGCCGGGCGACCAGCAGCCGACGGGAGCTCCGGGCGTGCAGGTCGGCGGCCGGCGGCAGCACGGCCACGGCGACCGCTGCGTAGCCGACCCCGCCGACCGCCGCCAGGAGGGCCACCGGCCAGGAGTCGACGGTCAGCAGGATGACGGCGTCGCGCTCGCCCGGCAGGAGCCGCCACCACACCGGCGCCGTCAGCCAGTTGAACGCATGGCTGCACAGGGTGAGGGCGGCGCCCGCCAGGACCGTCCCGGCGGTGGCGTGGGCGAGCAGCCACAGCAGGTCCTGGCGTACGGCCGGATCGCGTACGGACGCGCGGTCGCCGTACGGGGTGCGCGGCCGTTCGCCGCCCAGCCGGCGGTAGACCAGCCGCCGGTGGAACTCGGCGCAGTGGCGCAGCAGTCGCAGGGCCGGTGGGAGGAACGGCAGGCCGAGGCCGACCAGGCAGAGGGCGAGGAGGACGAGCAGCAGGCAGAGTCCGGCCAGGGCGGCCAGGCCAGTGCCGAGACAGAGGAGGAGATAGCCGGCGGCGGCGGGGAAGCGACGCACGGAGGACCGGGCGGCGGAGCGGACGGTCGACCGGACCGTGGACGCGTCAACCCTGGGCGCCCGCACGACTGTTCAGTGCCTCCGAGTCTCCGGGGCTCCGAGCTGACTTTCCGATCACCCTAACACCGGCTCCGGAAGCGGCCGTCGGAACCGGCCCCGGAACCGGCCGCCGGCCGCGGCCCTTCCCCCGGCGGCGAGGGCGCCTCCACAATGGGGCGGTCGATCACGGACGGAGGGGGCCGACGTGGAGTGGCTGCTGGGGATCGGTGGGGCCCTGCTGCTCGGGGTGCTGACCAACCTGGTGTACGACTTCGCCAAGTTCGGCGGCTCGCGGCTCGGCTCCCGGGTACCGGCGCCGCGGGTGCGGCGGGCGAGCCTGACGGCAGCGGCCCGGGCGCACGACCTGCGGGCGGACGGGCTGGCGCCGCTGATCACCTGGTCGGCGGCCCGGCCGCTGACGCCGGGCACGCTGGTGACGGCGCACCGCGGGCGGATCGAGCGCCCGCACGTGCTGGACGCGGTCGGCTGGGCCGACGAGGTGGCGCGGCAGCGGGCGGCCGGAGCCGCGGGCCGGACGGCGTACGTTTCGCGGCTGACGGTCGATCACGGCGAGCACGGCGGTGCGCGGGTCTGCGAGGTGGACATCGCGGAGAGCGACTACGCGGAGTGCATGGCCACCACCCGGCTGGGCCGGGAGGAGCCGGAGGTGGCCCGGCTGCTGCGCGAGGCGCTGGACGAGGGCCTGACGAGCTTCGTGGCCGTCGCGCCGCCCACGATGGTCAGCGCCTGCGTCGCGGTGCGGGACCGGCTGGGCCGGCTGCTGCTGCTCCGCCGCTCGCTGGCGGTCAACACCTTCCCGGCGCAGTGGACGGTCGGAATCAACGAAACGATGAAGTACCGCGACGAGCCGGGCGCCGCCGAGGACTTCTACGGGCTGGTCCGTCGGGCGCTGGAGGAGGAACTGGGACTGCTGCCGGAGGACGTCGGGCCGACCGTGATCACCTGGCTCGGCTGGAGCGAGCCGGCCTCCTGCTACACCCTGGTGGCCACCGTCCGGTCCCGGCTGGAGGCGGCCGAGATCGACCGCCGCCGCGAGGCCTGCCACAGCACCTTCGAGCACGACATGGCCGTCTGGGTGCCGTTCACCCGCCGTACGGTCTCCGAGCTGGTCGAGGGCGGCACCTGCCCGGACGGCTCCCGGCGCTGGTCGTACCTCGCGCCGCTGGTGGCCTGGGAGGCCTGGCGGGCGGCGCAGCAGGAGCGGGCGTAGGCACGGAGCGGGCGTGGGCACGGAGCGGGCGTGGGCACGGAGCGGGCGTGGACCGAACGCGGGGAACGGTGGTTCCCGAGAACGACCGTTCCGCCTGAGGAACGGTCGTTCCGCCATGACACGCACCGCACGGACGGGCCCCGGTCAGCCGACAACGGTCCGCCAGTCCGCCGGACCACTCGCCGGGAGGTGTCCGGGCAGGCCCGGGGTCCAGCGCTTGGTGCCGTCCGGCAGCACGGCCAGCGCCTCGACGCCGGGTCGGCGGGCGGCCCAGGTGAGGGCACGGTCCGGACCCATGGCGAAGGCGGCGGTGGCCCAGGCATCGGTGCGGGCGATGCCGGTGCCGGGGGCACCGACCAGGGTGAGCGAGAGCAGGCCTTCGGCGGGGCGTCCGGTGTGCGGGTCGAGGATGTGGGCGCCGCGCTCGGCGGTGCCGGAGGTGGCCACGGCCAGGTCGTGGCCGGCCAGGACGGCGGCCAGCAAGCCCGGCTGCCGGGGGTCGGCGATGCCGATCCGCCACGGCCCGCCGGCGGTCTGCACGTCCCCGCCGCCGCTGACGCAGTACTGCCGGGCGCCGGAGGAGCGCAGCAGGGCGGCCGCCTGCTCGACCGCCCAGCCCTTGACCCAGCCGCTGGGGTCGAGCCGGCCTCCCGGCCGCCCGGTGAAGTACCCGTCGGTCTCGGCGGCCACCTCGCGGCAGGCGGCCAGGACGGCGCGGACTTCCGGGTCGCAGTGCGCCGGGGTGAGTTCGCCCCGGTCGAGGCGGCTGATGTCGCTGTCCGGCCGGTACGTCGAGAACACCGCGTCGATCCGGTGCAACCGCTCGGCGATCCGCTCCAGCACGGCCGGGGTACCGGGGCCCGGGTCGCGCACGGTGATCGAGAAGACGGTGCCCATCACGGGCTCGGCGTGGCTCAGCACGGGCGCCTCAGCCCTTGGCCCGGTCGAGGGCGCTCTGCAGCGAGCGGACGTAGCCGTCGCTGGTGTAGGTGGCGCCGCTGACCACGTCGATCCGGGCGCTCTGGGCGGCTATCGCCTCCTGGTTGAGGATCGGCAGCGCGGAGCCGTTGATCTCCAGGTCGCGCCGTTCGGCGGTCGGGTACTTGACCACGTCGACGGCGGTGATCCGGCTGCCCGCCAGGGTGACCTGGACCTGTACCGGGCCGTACCGGGTGTTGACGGTGTTGCCGCTGACCTTCCGGGTGGCGCCCGAGCCCGACCCCGATCCCGAGCCCGAACCCGACCCCGAGGCGGGTGCGGAGGCGGACGCGGAGGCGGAGGCGGAGGCGGACGGGCCGGGGGAATCGGCCGTGCCCGACGGATCCGAGACGTCGGACCCGGCCCCCTGGGCGGCCCCCGATCCGATCACCGGGGCGGGCCCGGGAGCCTGGTGCGGTTTGAGGGACAGCAGCAGCACCACCCCGGCCGCGGTGGCGGCACTGGTGACGACGGCTCGGCGCATGGAATCAACGCTCCTCGGGTGCTCAGGTTCATGCTCGGGTGTTCGGCAAGAGGCGCTTGGTAAGAGGCGCTCGGTAAGAGGCGCTCGGCAAGAGGCTCTTGGCAACGGCCGCTCGGAAGACCGAACGGGCTCAGAAGGAGAAGCTCTCGTGGTGGATGCGCCCCGGCCGCACCCCCGCCGCCCGCAGCGCGCGGACGGCCTCCTCGGTCAGGGCATCCGGGCCGCACAGGTAGACCTCGTGCTCGGCGAGGTCCGGGACCAGCCGGGCCAGCGCGGCCCCGAGGTCGCCGACCCGCTCGCGCGGGCCGACCAGCTCGTGCACCGTCGCGCCGCGCCGCCGGGCGACGTCGGCCAGCTCCGCCCGGAACAGTACGTCCTGCGGCCGCCGGGCCCGCTGGACCAGCGTCAGCTCGCCCGGCAGGGTCTCGAACAGGGCACGCAGCGGGGTGATCCCCACCCCGGCGCCGAGCAGCAGCACCCGGCGCTGCCGCAGCCGCCGCCCGGTGAACGCCCCGTACGGGCCCTCGGCGCGCACCCTGGTCCCCGGGCGCAGGGCGGCGACCGCTGCGCTGTGCCCGCCGAGGTCCTTGACCGTGAAGCGCAGGAAGTGCGGGTGCGCCGGCGCGGACAGCGAGTACGGGTTGGCGGCCCAGCGCAGCCCGGGCGCCTGGAACTGGAGCCGGAAGAACTGGCCCGGCTCGGCACGCAGTTCGTCCAGCCGCCGGCCGCTCAGGAACAGCGACACCACGCCGGGGCCCTCCGGCCGTACCTCGGCGACCGTCAGGCCGTGCCGCCGGTCGAGCAGCCACGGCCGCAGCAGCCGGAACCAGCCGACCAGCGCCGCCGTACCGAAGTAGAGCGCGTACCAGGCGGCCTGGCCGGGGCCGCCGGCGAGGTCGGCGCCGGTGGCCAGCTGGTGGGAGAAGGCGAGCGCCACCGCGAGGTAGGTCGCCAGGTGCAGGTAGTACCAGGCCTCGTACGGGAGGCGGCGGCGCGCGATCCGGGCGGAGACCGCGCCGGTGCCGAGCAGCAGCAGGGTGCCCAGGGTCGCCTTGATCATCTCGGGGTAGTGGAAGACGAGCTCCACCCCCTCGTCGACCAGGCCGCGCCCGTCGGTCAGCGCGTAGCCCCAGACGACCGTCAGCACGTGCGCCGAGACCAGGGCCACCATCCAGCGCCCGCCGAAGGCGTGCCAGCGCGCCAGCCGGTCCGCACCGACCCCGCGCTCCACCGGCGGCAGCCGCGCCATCAGCAGGAGCAGCACGGGCGCGGCGTAGCCGGCCAGCAGCCCGGTGATCCGGCCCGCGCCGGTCAGCCAGCCGTCCGCGCCGACCACCGCCGGCGTGCCCTTCCACCACAGCGCGAGCACGCCGAGCCCGCCCACGGCGATCAGACCGAGCACGGCGCGCGGGTCGAGGGCGAACAGCGGACGCGGCGCCGCCCGGTGGCCCCGGCGGTCGGGGGCCGGCCGGGGCCCGGGCCGCGGCTTCGGCGCGGCGGCAGTGGTCATCGGGAACCTCCTCAGGGCCCGGCGGCGGGTGCCGCCGAGGCCGACCACGATCGCACCGCAAGCTCTGAGTAGGCTCTGAACCGGCCCGCCCGCGAAGCCCGCCCGCGTGGGCATCGGCGCAGGTCAGAGCAAGGTGCGAAGGCTGCCGGACCGATGCGGAGGTCTCACCGGTTTCTCATCGGGACCGGCCAGGATGAACCATGCGCAGCACCGACCCGAGGAGCCCTGTGGACCCGAGGAGCCCCGTGGACGAGACCGTCGACCGCCCCGACTGGCGGGTCCTGGTCGTCGACGACGAACCGGACCTGGTGGAGGTGGTCAGCGGCGCCGTCCGCTACGAGGGCTGGCAGGCGCGCGGCGCGACCACCGGCCTGGCCGCCGTCGAGGCCGCCGCCGCCTGGCGGCCGCACGCCGTGGTGCTCGACGTGATGCTGCCCGACCTCGACGGCCTGGAGGTGCTGCGCCGCATCCACGCCGAGCAGCCCGAGGTGCGGGTGCTCTTCCTCACCGCCCGGGACGCCGTCGAGGAGCGGATCGCCGGCATCGCGGCCGGCGGCGACGACTACGTGACCAAGCCGTTCAGCCTGGCCGAGGTGGTGGTCCGGCTGCGCGGCCTGCTGCGCCGGGCCGCCCCGCCCGCCGCGGCCGGGCAGCCGCCGCCGCACGCGCTGGTGCTCGGCGACCTCGTTCTGGACGACCGGGCCCGCGAGGTCACCCGGGGTGGGGAGACGGTCGAGCTCAGCCCGACCGAGTACGCGCTGCTCGCCCACCTGATGCGCCATCCGCGGCAGGTGCTCAGCAAGGCGCAGATCCTGGACGCCGTCTGGTCGTACGACTTCGGCGGGCAGGCGCACATCGTCGAGCTGTACATCAGCTACCTGCGCAAGAAGGTGGACGCGGGCCGCAGTCCGATGATCCACACGGTGCGCGGCGCGGGGTACCTGATCAAGGCCGCGACGTGACGACCGTACGGGCCGGTGCCGAACAGGACCGCGCCGTACGGCCGGCGTCCCGCACCCTGCGTTCCGCGCTGGCGCCCCGCACCCTGCGTGCCCGGCTGATCGCCGGTCTGCTGGTGCTGCTCGTCGCCACCTGCGCCGCCGTCGGCCTCGCCACCACCGCCGCGCTGCGCCACTTCCTGGTCGACCGCCTGGACCAGCAACTCGCCGAGTCCGGCGGCCGCTACGCCGCGAGCCTGGAGCACACCGGCCACGGCGCCGGCCCCGACACCCGGGCCCAGACCCCCGGCACCCTCGGCGTGCGGCTGCTGGACGGCCGGGTCAGCGCCGCGGGCGTGGTCGACGGGGACGCCGACGACGTGGACGACCCCGGCGACGAGGACGACCGGGTCACCTTCACCCCCGACCGGCAGCACGCGCTGGCCGCCCTGCCCGTCAACGGCCCGGCCCGCACCCTCGACCTCGGCGGAGCCCTGGGCCACTACCGGGTCCGCGCGGTCGCCGGACGGGACGGCGACGTGCTGGTCAGCGGCCTGCCACTGCGCCCGGCCGAGGAGACCGTCGAGCGGCTGGCCACCCTGGAACTCACCGTCTTCGCGATCTCCGTCGCCGCCGCCGGCGCGGCCGGGGCCGCCTGGGTCGGCTTCTCGCTGCGCCCCCTGCGACGGGTGGTCGGCATGGCCGAGCGGGTCAGCGCGCTGCCGCTCGCCCGCGGCGAGGTGCTGCTCGCCGAACGCGTGCCCGATGACGACCCGCGCACCGAGGTCGGCCGGGTCGGCGCCTCGCTCAACCGGATGCTCGGCCACGTCGGCGACGCGCTGGCCCGCCGCCACGCGGTGGAGGAGCGGCTGCGCGGCTTCGCCGCCGACGCCAGCCACGAGCTGCGCACCCCGGTCGCGGCGGTCCGCGGCCACGCCGAGCTGGCACTGCGCCACCCCGGGCCGGTGCCGGCGGAGGTGCGGCACTCGCTGGAGCGGATCGACGCCGAGGCGCTGCGGATGGGGGCGATCGTCGAAGACCTGCTGCTGCTCGCCCGGCTGGACGCAGGCCGCCCACTGGCCGAGGAGGAGGTGGACCTGACCCGGATCGCCCTCGACGCGGTGGCCGACGCCCGCGCCGCCGGGCCGGACCACCGCTGGCGGCTCGCCCTGCCCGAGGACCCGGTGGTGGTGCGCGGGGACGGGCACCGGCTGAGCCAGGTGGTGGCCAACCTGCTGGCCAACGCCCGGACCCACACCCCGCCCGGCAGCGAGGTCCGGCTGCGCATGGAACGGTCGGACGGGCAGGTCGAGTTGAGCGTCACTGACGACGGTCCGGGGATCGCGCCGGAGCTGGCCGAGCGGGTCTTCGAGCGCTTCGTCCGGGGCGACCGGGCCCGCTCCCGCGCCACCGGCTCCACCGGGCTCGGACTGGCGATCGTCCGGGCCGTGGTCCGGGCGCACGGCGGCACGGTGGAGGTGGCGAGCCGGCCGGGGCACACGGCGTTCACCGTACGGCTGCCGTGACGGTTGCCGCTGCGGTTGCTGTCGCTGTTGCCGTCGCCGTGTACGACGGCGGTGACGCCACCGATCCGCCCTCGTCTCGTTGACCAGACGGCGCACGGTGTCGGCGGAGGCGGAGACGGAGACGGGGGAACGGGCATGGCGGGGAGCGGGTCGGCGGCGGTGGACAGGTCGCCGGAGCTGGCGGAGTCGTACCGGGTCTGCGAGCGGGAGGTGGCCGGCCACCTGGCCTCACTGCGGGCCATCAGCGACGCGCTGCCGCCCGAGGTGCGGCCGTACTTCCACGCCCTCAACGCCTTCGCCTCCCGCGCCGACCGGATCGCCGACGACGCCCGGTCGCACCCTGACCACGGCGACGCCCACACCGACCGGGCAGCCGCCCAAGCCGCCCACACCCACCGGGCAGCCGCCGACCCCGCCGAGCGCCGGCGCCGGTTCGCCCGCTGGCGGGCCGACACCCTGGCCGAGCTGGCGGCCGGCCGCAGTGCGCACCCGCTGCGCCGGGCCTTCGTGGACACCGTGCGGCACTGGGAGCTGGACCGGGCGCTGGTCGAGGAGTTCCTGGACGCCACCGGGGCCGACGGTGCCCGCCCGCCCGCCTTCGAGACCCACCAGGACCAGCGCCGCCACCTTCGCGGCGTCGCGGGGACGATCACCGAGCTGTGGGCCCCGCTGCTGGGGGCGCGGGGCCCGCGGGCGACGGGTGCGCTGTCCGCGCTGGGGGAGGCCTGCCAGCTGGCGGACATCCTGGAGGACCTCCCGCTCGACCTCGCGGCCGGCCGCTGCTACCTGCCGCGGGAGGACCTGCGCCGGCTCGGCCTGACCACCGCCGACCTCGGCCGGAGCGACCGCCGGGACGACTGCCGCGGTGAGCGCCTCAGCGACCGCCGGGACGACCGCCGGGACGACCGCCGGGACGACCGGAGGGCCGCCCTGGACGAGCTGGTGGAGAGCCAACAGGCCCGGATGCACCGCCTGTTGCAGAAGGCCCTGCCCGCCACCTGGCTCGTCGCCCCCGCCTGCCGCCCGTTCCTGCAGACCGTGCTGCTCGGCGCCCAGCTCCAGTACGACGAAGTGACCCTGGTGGGTTCACGCGTCCTGATCGACGGCCTCACCCCACTGAGCCCCGACGGCAGCACGCCCCACCGCCGCACCCGGTCCGTGCCCGCCGAGGGCGCGCCCGCCCACGTCGCCGTGATCATGGACGGCAACCGCCGGTGGGCCGAGGCCCGGCGGCTGCCCGCCCGGTACGGCCACCAGGCCGGGCAGCGGGCCGCACTGCGCCTGGTCAACGCGGCGCTGCGGCTGGGCGTCCGCCACCTGAGCCTGTACGCGTTCTCCACCGAGAACTGGGACCGCCCGCCGGAGGAGCTGACCGCCCTGTTCGACTCGCTGGCCGACGGCCTCGCCCGCAGCGCGGAGGGCCTGCACGCGCTCGGCGTGCGGATCCGCTGGTGCGGCCGGCGGGATCGGGTGGACGAGTCGATGGCCTCCTCGATCGCGCTGGTGGAGAGCCTGACGTCCAACAACGGCACGCTGACCCTGACGGTCTGCGTGGACTACGGCGGACGCGAGGAACTGGCCGCCGCGGCACGGGGCCTGGCCGCCGAGGCGGTGGCCGGCGGGATCCGTCCGGAGGAGATCGGCCCGGCCGACCTCGCTCGGCACCTGTACCTCCCGGACCTCCCGGACGTCGACCTGCTGATCCGCACCTCCGGGGAGCAGCGGATCAGCAACTTCCTGCCCTGGCACCTCGCCTACGCCGAGCTGCTGTTCGATTCCACGCCGTGGCCCGACTACGACCTCGCCCGGCTGCGCGAGGCCGTCCGCGCCTACGCGGCCCGCGAGCGCCGCTTCGGCGGCGGCGTGCCCGCCCAGTCCCGGAAACCCGGGAATCCCCGGAATCCCCGGAAAGCCCAGGAGTCCGCGGAACCCCGCGGCGACCGGCCCGCTACGGCTGCTGCTCCTTCACGGCCGGGGGAGGGGTGTACACCCCCTGCGCCGTGACGTACGCCAGCACCGTGTCCACGGTGACCGGGTGCGCGCCGAAGTTCGCGGTGTACGCGTCCACCGCCTCCTGGGTGGGGCGCAGCGGGACCCCGCTGAGCCGGACCTGCATCGGATGCCCGGCCGGCACCGGCTGGGCCGTCAGCTTGCCCTCCGCCAGGCCGCAGCGGAAGGCCGAGCGGTGCCCCATCTCCGCGCCGCCGACCTCGCACCGGCCGGAGCCCAGACCGTCCTGGATCGCGCCGGCCAGGTTGACCACCCGGTAGTCGCCCTTGGAGGTGCGCACGGAGACCCCGCCGTCCAGCGCCCCGTCGCCGCGCGCCTTGGGCGGGTTCGCGAGGGACGGGTCGCCCTGGGCCGAGCGGATCGGCAGGTGGACGGCCGGGCCCCGGTCGTCCAGCACCATGCGGGCCGGGGCGACGACGTCCACCATCGCGTGGAAGCGGTCCAGTTGGGCCTGTGCCTCCGCGGTCCAGCGGACCTCCACCCAGCCGTCGGTGAGCGTGCCCAGTTTCCCGGCGCGGTCGGTGCCGCCGTCAACGGCACCGGCCGCCGTCCCGGTGAGCCAGCCCAGTAGCGGGCCGGCCAGTGCCGCGCCCAGCATCGAGCGCCGCGTCGTGCTCATCGTCCCGATCCGTCCTTCCCGGGCCGCCCAGTACGGACCCGGGACCGATCATCCGTCCACCGACCGTCCCGGAGCGGGGCCCGGAGGGTGAAACCACCCGTGTGGGGGGAGCGGGGAGCGGCCCCGAGTGGTTCGCCCGGGAGCGGGAGCCCCCCGGGACCGCTGCCCGCCGGGTGTCCGCTCCGGCAACCGGGCACCCCGTCCGCGAGCCGTCGGACTGCCCGGTCGGGGCCGTCCGGCGGCCGGCCGCCGGACGGCCCCGACCCGGAGGGCGGCCCGGCCCCGGGGACGACCCGGCCTGACCTCGCCTCCGCCACCCCTGCCACCACCCCTGCCACCACCCCTCCACCCCAACTTGAACACGTTCAAAGTCGTGCGCCATGATGAGGGAGCGCGAGAACACCCCCGCCGCGGCCTGCGGCGAAGGGCGGTCCCGTGCTGCCAAGTCACGCTCCGAATCCCCGCACCAGACCACGGAGTCGACCGTGCGACACCTGCTGCAACGCCACCCCTTCGCGATGCGCACCCACTTCGCGCACTCGCTCGTCCTCACCTACGCCCTGCCGCCCCACCTGCTCGCCCCGCTGGTGCCGCCCGGCCTCGCCCTCGACACCTACACCGACCCCGACGGCACCGAGCACGGCTTCGTCGCCGCCGCCGTCGTGGACACCCGGGCACTGCGCCCCGCCGCGCTGCCCGCCCGCCTCGGCCGGGACTTCATCCTGACCGGCTACCGCGTCTTCACCCGCTTCCCGACCCCCGGCGGCCGCACCATGCGCGGCCTGCGCATCCTGCGCTCCGACACCGACAGCCGGATGATGACGCTCGGGGGCAACGCCTTCTCCCGCTACCACTACCGGCACGCCCGGATCGGCACCCGGGTGGTCGACGGCACCCTGGAGTTCAAGGTGCTCAGCGGCGACGGCCACGCGGACCTGCACGTGCGCGCCGACCTCGGCAGCGCCCCCGCCGCCCTCCCCCCGGGCAGCCCCTTCGCGGACGCCCGCGCCGCGCGCCGCTTCGCCGGACCGCTGCCCTACACCTTCGAGTACGAGCCGCAGACCCGCTCGATGATCGTGGTCAAGGCCACCCGCGCCCACTGGGACCCGGCCCCGGTGGCGGTCGAGGTGTCCCGACTCACCTTCTTCGACCACGGCCCGCTGGCCGGCAGCCGGCCGGTGCTCGCGAACGCCTTCCACGTCGCCGGCCTCGACTACGGCTGGCACGCCGGAGAGCGCCGCACCCTGACCGGAGCCGCCCGATGACCACCCCCGTCCCGGCCGGCTCCCGCCCGGACGACCGACGTCCGGACGACCGGCGCCCCAGCAGCCGACGCCCGTACGGCCCCGGCCGGTTCGCCGCCTGCCAGGCCGCCCTCTGCCCGTCCACCGCCGGGCTCGCCGGCCCGCGCCCGTCCGGGGTGCGCGAAGTGGTCCGCTACAACTGGCCGATGTACGCGGCCGGAGCGCTCACCGTCGCCGCCGCCGGCGCGCTGGCCCGCCGGCTGCCCGGCCCCGCCGCCGCCCTCGCCCGGTCGGCCGCCGTCACCGCCGCCGGGTACCTCGCCGTCAGCACCCTCGCCACCTGGTGCGTCTACGACCGCTCCGAACTCCACCGCTACGACTGGCTGCCCGCCCTGCTGCCCGACGGCCCCGGCGACCACCTGGTGGTCAGCACCGGCCTGGACGAGGCCAGCCGGCCGATCGCCGAGCGCCACCCCACCGCCCGCAGGCGGGTCGCCGACCTGTACGACCCGGCGCTGACGTCGAGCGGCTCGATCCGCCGCGCCCGCCGCCACGCCCCGCCCGCCCCCGGCGGCATCCCGGCCCGTCCGGGCGCCCTGCCCGCCGGCACCGGCGAACTGGACACCGTGTTCGCCGTCTTCGCCGCCCACGAACTGCGCCGGCCCGCCGACCGCACCGCCCTGTTCACCGAGGCCGCCCGCACCCTGCGCCCCGGCGGCACCCTGCTGCTGGTCGAGCACCTGCGGGACGCGGCCAACACCGCCGTCTACGGCCCCGGCGCCTGGCACTTCCTGCCCCGCGCCACCTGGCTCCGCCACGCCGCCGAGGCGGGCCTGCGCCTGGCCGCCGAACGCCGGATCGCCGGCCTGGTCACCGCCTTCACCTTCCGGAAGCCCGCACCGTGCCCGAACTGATCACCCTGGAAGCCCAGTTGCGCCTGGTCGGCGCCGCCCTCGTGACCATCGGCCTGGTCCACGCGGTGCTGCCCCGCGCCATCGACTGGCCCGCCGACCTGTCCGGCACCACCCTGCTGACCCGCCAGGTCTCCTACGCCCACGTCTTCTTCATCGGCCTCGCCTGCGCCCTGCTCGGCCTGCTCCCGCTCTGCCTGGCCCCCGACCTGCTCGCCGGCGGCCGGCTCGGCGCCGCCCTGCTGGCCGGCCAGACCCTCTTCTGGGGCACCCGCTGGCTCTTCGAGTTCGTCTACTTCTCCCCCCGGTTGTGGCGCGGCGACCGCCTGCGCACCGCCGCCCACCTCGCCCTTTCCGTCCTCTGGACCTGGGTCACGGCCGTCTTCGTCGCCGCCCTCTGGCACGCCCTCTAGGAAACCCCTGCCCCGTCACGCCCCGAGGTGGCGCAGCACCGCCGGCACCCGCCGGTGGCCGTCCACGTCCACCGGCAGGTCCGGCTCGGCGAAGGTGTCGCCGATGTGCTTGTTCACCGCAGCGTTGCTGATGGGCTGATGAACGGCTCCGCCGCGAGCACGGTGGTGGAACGGCCCTGGGCCGTCAGCGCCGGCGCCTCCCGCTCGTGGCGCTCGCTGCGTCGGACCTGAGGGCACGGTGCCGGGGCGGTCGCCCCGTCAGGGGCTCGCCGGGTGGGCCGGGGTGCGGCGGGGCTGGGGCGGGAGGGGGAGGGTGAGGGCCTCGCGGGAGGCGGGCGGGAGCGCGAGGGCGGAGGCGGTCTCGGCGGGGAGGGGGCGCAGGCCGAGCAGGGCGGTGGTGAGGCGGGTGGTGGCGCGGTGCCAGTCGGGGATGCGCTGGAGCATGGCGTGGCCGCTGCCGGTGACGGTGTAGCCGCAGACCCGGGCGCCCGCGGCGCGGCTGCGGGCGGCGAAGGCGTGGGTGTCGGCGGGCGCGGTGACGGTGTCGCGGTCGCCGTGCAGCATCAGCACGTCCCGGCCGGCGAGCTGGTCGCACGGGTCCTCGGCCGGGCACCATGGGGCGAGGGCGATCAGGCCGGTGACGGACGGGTGCCCGCCGGCCTGGAGCGCGGCGCGCCCGCCCATCGAGTGGCCGACCAGCACCGTCGGCACCGGCCCGAGCACCGCGGCCAGTTCGTCGAGCGCGGCGGTGGCGTCCCGCGCGGCGTCGGCCCGTTCGCCGTTCCAGCCGCGGTGGCGGTAGCGGACGGTCCCGATGGCGACGCCGGCGTCTGCGGTCGCCCGGGTGAGGCCGCGCAGGAAGCCGTGCATCCGCACCAGCGGGAGGTTGAGGCGCCCGGGCGGGGCGAAGTTGCGCTCCTCGCCGCCGTGCAGCACCAGGACGGCCGCCCGGGCCGTCGCCGGCCGGACCCGCCAGTGCAGCGCCCGGTGGCCCGCCGCGCGCTCCGTCGTCGTACCGCTCACTGCCGCACCGTCCCGTCCGTCCCGCCCCGTGGCCCGTCCCCCGGACCGCCACTGTACGCGGGCCGACGGCCGGACGGTTCACCCGAGGGAAGCATCCCGGACACCGGGCGCGAGCGGCCGGAGCGGGCGCCTGCTATCCACGAAGGTGGGGGGGCCGGCAGCGCCCACTCGTGGCGCCGTGTCACCGAGTGGAGGACTCCGTGGCTCAGCAGCTCGCTCTGTCCGTCGACTTCGGGTCGGGCTTCACCGAGGCCTGGTCCAAGATCGCCAAGTTCATTCCGCAGTTCATCGCTTTCCTGGCGATCCTCGTCATCGGCTGGATCGTGGCCAAGATGATCGCCAAGCTCCTCGACCGGGTGATGCGCAGGCTCGGCTCGGAACGGGTCGCGGAGCGGTCGGGGATGGCCGCCCACCTGTTCCGCTCCAGGTACGACATGACCGGCATCGTCTGCAAGGTCGTCTACTACATCGTCCTGCTGATGGCCCTGCAGTTGGCGTTCGGGGTCTTCGGCCCGAACCCGATCAGCGTGATGATCCACAGCATCGTCGCCTGGCTGCCCAGGGCCATCGTCGCCGTCGTGATCGTGGTGGTCGCGATGGCCATCGCCAACGGCGTGCGCGACATCGTGCGCAGCTCGCTGTCCGGTACCTCGTACGGCAAGGTGGTCGCCACCACGGTCTGGGCGTTCATCGTCGGCCTCGGTGTGATCGCCGCGCTGGGCCAGGTCGGGATCGCCACGGCGATCACCACCCCGGTGCTGATCGCCGTGCTCGCCACCATCACCGGCATCCTGGTGGTCGGCTTCGGCGGCGGCCTGATCCTGCCGATGCGCCAGCGCTGGGAGCGGTGGCTGGACGGCGCCGAGCGGGAGACCGCCCGGCTGCGCGGCAGCGCCTACCAGGCCGGCCGCTCCGACGCGCTGTCCAACCAGCCGATCCGGCCGACCACCCAGACCGGCCCGGGCACCCCACCCGCGCCGGGCATCGAGGGCGACCAGAACCCCGGGTAGTGCGGGCTCGCGGGCAGGGCCTGCCGGGGTTCAGACCTCCAGGAGGCCCTGCTCCCGCACCAGCCAGCAGATCGCGGTGAGCCGGAGCACGGCGTAGTCGTGGCCGACCGGCTCCCGCCAGCCGATCTCGGCGAGCGCGTCCACGAAGCCCAGCGCGTAGTCCGACAACTCCTCACGGTCCAGGGGCAGGGGCGCGAGCTCCGGCCCCTGCGCGTACAGCAGCTCCCGCAGCATCGCCACGTGCTGGTCGACCGCCGCGACGAAGCCGGGCTCGAAGGCGAACTCGGCCAGCCGCGGCGAGAAGGCCGTCACGATGCCGGGCAGCGGACAGCCGGCCGGTTCGTCGGGGGAGCGCCGGAAGGAATCGTCGGAGGTGGCGAACATCCGTCCACGGTAGGCGAGCCCCGGAGCGGGAACGGACGGCCGTGACGGTTCCGTGCTGAGACCTTGGCCACCCCGGGCACATCCTGTCCCTGCTCCCCGCCCGCGCCCGTCGGGACGGGCCGGATACGTTCCGTGGCCCGCCGGATCCGCTCTGCCGATCACCGGGGGCTCCGTACCAGAATGGCCGGCATGGATCTCCGCGTCTTCACCGAACCCCAGCAGGGTGCGAGCTACGACACCCTCCTCAAGGTCGCCCGCACCGCCGAGGAGCTCGGTGCCTTCAGCGCCTTCTTCCGCTCCGACCACTACCTGAAGATGGGCGACGTCGACGGCCTGCCCGGGCCCACCGACGCCTGGATCACCCTGGCCGGGCTCGCCCGCGACACCCGCACCATCCGCCTGGGCACCCTGATGACCGCCGCCACCTTCCGGTTGCCGGGCGTCACCGCGATCCAGGTCGCCCAGGTGGACGCGATGAGCGGCGGCCGGGTCGAGTTCGGCCTCGGCGCCGGCTGGTACGAGGCGGAGCACACCGCGTACGGCATCCCCTTCCCGAAGGAGAAGCTCGGGCGCCTGGAGGAGCAGCTGGCGATCATCACCGGCCTGTGGCGCACCAAGCTCGGCGACACCTTCGACTTCGCCGGCGAGTACTACACACTGACCGACTCGCCGGCGCTGCCCAAGCCCGCCCAGGACCACGTTCCGGTGCTGGTCGGCGGCCACGGCCCCAAGCGGACCCCGGCCCTGGCCGCCCGCTTCGCCGACGAGTTCAACCTGCCGTTCGCCTCGGTGGAGGACACCGCCGCCCAGTTCGGCCGGGTCCGTGCCGCAGCCGAGGAGGCCGGGCGCCCGGCCGGCGACCTCGTCTACTCCGCCGCCCTGGTGGCCTGCGTCGGCCGCGACGACGCCGAGGTCGCCCGCCGGGCCGCGGCGATCGGCCGTGATGTCGAGGAGCTCAAGGAGAACGGCCTGGCCGGCACCCCGGACGAGGTGGTCGAGAAGCTCGGCCGGTACGCGGCCATCGGCTGCGAGCGGGTCTACCTCCAGATCCTCGACCTGGACGACCTCGACCACCTGGAGCTGATCGCCGCCCGGATCGCCCCGCAGCTGGGCTGATCCCCACCGCCCGGCCCGGACACCGCCCGGCCGGCCGTACCCGCGCCGACCTCCGCCCTTTACTCGTTCTTGGGGATGCGCCATGCTCCTAGGAGCGGGGAACGGCGGGGGGAGACCGGGTGAGCGGGACGAGAACGGTGCGGACGGCGGCGGCGCCGAGGGTGCCGCCGCCGCGCAGCACCGACGAGCGGGTGGTCCTGCCCCCGTCGCACGGCCCGTACGAGCCGCCCGTCCGGCACGAGCTGCGCGGGCCGGGACCGGCGGCCCTGCGCTACCCCGCCGGGGACCTGCTGGTCGTCACCGGCCTGCCCGGCAGCGGCAAGAGCACCCTGATGCGCCGCTGCGTGCGTGCCCCGCTGATCGACTCCCAGCTGGTCCGCGAGGAGTACGCGGCCCGGCTGCCGGCCCGCCTGCCGTACGCGCTCTACCGCCCGCTGGCCCGGCTCGCCCACTACCGGCGGCTGCGCCGGGCCGTGCTGGACGGCGGGCCGCTCGCGGTGCACGACTGCGGCACCCAGCCGTGGGTGCGGGCCTGGCTGGTCCGCGCCGCCGCCCGGCAGGGCCGCCGGGTGCACCTGCTGCTTCTCGACGCCGATCCGGCCGAGGCGCTGGACGGACAGCGGCGACGCGCCCGCGGCGTCTCGCGTTACGCCTTCGCCCGGAACCGGGCCGCCATCGCCCGGCTGCGCCACCTGATCCTGGGGGCCGGACGGCTGCCGGCAGGCTGTGCGTCGGCCGTGGTACTCGACCGGGCCGCCGCGCGCGCCCTGCGGGAGATCGACTTCACCGCGTCGTAGTCTCGGCGAGTCCGCGCCGTGCACCGGCGGGCCGGCCGGAGCAGGCCCCGGGCGCGGCCGGGACTCCGTCAACTCCCCCCGTCAGGAGCGCTGATGCGCCGTACCTCCCGGGTGCGCCCGCGTGCCCCCCGCCTGTTCCCCTGCGCCGCCGCCCTGGTCGTGGCGGCCGGCCTGAGCCAGTTCGCCGCACCGGCCGCGCACCGCGCCGCGGCCGGGGAGTCCGCCGCTCCAGCCGTCGAGTGCGCGGACGACGACGCCGGTGCGACCGATGCCGATGCCGGTGCGACCGGCGACGGTGCGACCGGTGCCGCCGACCGTCGGCCGGCCGGCAGCCGGGTGGTCCGGGACCCGAACGAGGTGAGCGCCGGGAAGGCCCGGGCGATGCAGGCCGACCTCGACCGGCGGCTCGCCGAACTGGGCACCGGCCGGCTCCGGGTCGGCACCCCGACCACCGTTCCGGTCCACTTCCACGTGATCCACGACGGCGACGCCGGGCGGTTGGACCAGGCCGCCGTCACCGGCCAGATCGACCACCTCAACGAGAGCTACGGCGGCCAGGGCGAGGGCAACACCGCGAGCCCCTTCCACTTCCAGCTGGTCGCCACCGACTGGACCGACAACGCCTCCTGGTACACCGGCATGACCCCGGGCTCGCCGGCCGAGATGGCGATGAAGACCGCCCTGCGCAAGGGCGACCAGGGCACCCTCAACCTCTACAGCGCCCGGCTCGGCGACTCCCTGCTCGGCTGGTCGACCTTCCCGAACGCGTACCGGACGAACCCGACCGACGACGGTGTGGTGGTCCTCGACGCCTCCCTGCCCGGCGGCGCCGCCACCCGCTACGACGAGGGCGACACCGCGACCCACGAGATCGGCCACTGGCTCGGCCTCTTCCACACCTTCCAGAACGGCTGCCGGGCCCCCGGCGACTACGTGGACGACACCCCGCCCGAGCGCACCGCCGCCTCCGGCTGCCCCGAGGGTCGCGACACCTGCTCCGGCCCGGGGCTGGACCCGATCCACAACTTCATGGACTACAGCTACGACTCCTGCATGACCCTGTTCACCCCGGGGCAGGTCCGGCGGATGGCCAACTCCTGGGCCGCCTACCGCCGTTGATGTCTCAGCAGAAGACGACGGGGTAGCGCGGTGTCCGGCCGCCGGAGGCACGGAACCCCTACGCCGGTGCTCCGGGGCGGCGGAGGCCCGCAACCGGACGGCCGGGCGATCTCCCGGCACCCTCCCAGGCGCCGGCGGTGCGCCCACACTGGAATTGAATGCGGCGGGCCGCTCGCGGCGTGGCAGATACCGACCGTTTGTCCGATTTGATCTATGTTCGGAGGGTCGGGACCGATCAGCAGCAACCGAAGGAGCAAGGGCATGAGTGCCAATCCCCGGATCGTCGTCGGCGTGGACGGCTCGCCCGCCTCGGAGCAGGCGCTGCGCTGGGCGATCGACTACGCGCGGGCCGTCGGCGGGACGATCCACGCCATCGCCGCCTGGGAGTACCCGGCCTTCTACGGCTGGGCCGGACAGGGCGTACCGACCGTCGAGACCTTCAACCCCGAGGAGATCGCCGGCAAGACCCTCAGCGACACCATCACCAAGGTGGCCGGTGACGACGCGGGCGTGCGGATCACCGAGAGCGTGACGCCCGGCAACGCCGCCCGGGTGCTGCTGGAAGCCGCCAAGGGCGCCGCGCTGCTCGTCGTGGGCAGCCGCGGCCTGGGCGGCTTCTCCGGCGTGCTGCTCGGCTCGGTCAGCCGCCACCTCACCGAGCACGCGCCCTGCCCGGTCGTCGTCGTGCGCGAGGCCCACGGCGACGCGGAGCAGTCGGAGTAGGCGGGCGGGGGTCGGTGACCCGTCGGGCCGCCACGCGGACCAGAATGGAGACATGCCAGAAGGTGACTCCGTCTACCGCGTGGCGGCCCACTTGCACGAGGTCCTCGCCGGGCAGCCGCTGACCAGCGCCGACCTGCGGGTGCCCGCGCACGCCACCGCCGACCTCACCGGCCGCCGGGTGCTGGAGGTCGCCCCGCGCGGCAAGCACCTGCTCGCCCGCCTCGAGGGCGGCCTCACCCTGCACACCCACCTGAGGATGGACGGCCGCTGGGTGCTCTACCGCCCCGGCGAGCGGTGGAGCGGCGGCCCCGACCGGGAGATCCGCGCCGTCCTCGGCACCGACCGGGGCACCGCCGTCGGCTACCGGCTGCCCGTCGTCGAACTGCTGCGCACCACCGACGAGCGGCGGATCGTCGGCCACCTCGGCCCCGACCTGCTCGGCCCCGACTGGGACCCGGTCGAGGCCGTCCGCCGACTCCTCGCCCGCCCCGGCCGCCCGGTCGTCGAGGCCCTGCTCGACCAGCGCAACCTCGCCGGGATCGGCAACGTCTACGCGAACGAGCTGTGCTTCGTCGCGGGCGTGACACCGTGGACCGAGGTCGGTGAACTCCCGCACCCCGACCGGCTGGTGGAGCGCGCCCGGCAGATGCTGGAGGCCAACAAGCTGCGCCCCGGCCACATCACCACCGGCGACACCAGGCCCGGCTACCAGCACTGGGTCTACGGCCGGGCCGGCCGGCCCTGCCCGCGCTGCGTCACCCCGGTGGCCGCCGCGCGCCAGGGCTCGCCGCCGCGCGACCGGGCGGTGTTCTGGTGCCCGTACTGCCAGCGCGGCCCGGCCCCGGAGAGGAGGGCCTGACCGGCGGATCCTTGTCAGGCCCTACGGCAGCTCGACCAGCGCGGGGTGGCGCGGGTCGTCCACCCGGACGGTGAGGTCGGCCGCCGTGGCGGGCCCGGTCTCCGCCTCGTAGCGGGCGAAGGCGGGCAGCGTCCACTGCTGGTCGGCCGGGGTGCGGCGGGCCAGCGCGGCCGGGCTGAGGGACAGGTGGACGGTCAGCTCCAGCGGCAGCCAGCGGCCGAGCAGCAGGGCGCCGTCCAGCAACAGCACGCCGCCGGGCGGGAGTTCGGTGTACGGGGCGCGGGTCGAGCGGTCGGTGACCGGGTCGCGCAGCGAGGGCAGCACGCGGCCGCTGCCGCCCGGCTCCAGCGGATCGAGCACCTCGCGCGCCAGGGCGCCGTCGTCCAGCCAGAGGTCGTGGAAGGCGTCCGCGTCGTGGTGGCCGTACTCCAGCCGGATGGAGGCCGGGCGAAGGAAACCGGCGGCCGAGACCCGCAGCGTCGGATGGCCGCGCAGCCGCAGCGGTTCCACCAGGGCGTCCGCGAGCGCCTCAGGACGGGCGGCCGCCGCACCGTCCACGGCCACCCGCAGGCGCCGGCCTCGGGCGTCGGGCAGGGCGGCGATGCGGTCGGCGAGCAGCTCGGCCAGGTTGTCGGGGGAGATCGGGCGTACCTGCATCGGGCCATCCTGCCGTGTCGTGCCGTCTCGTCGGGGTGCTCGGCGCTCAGCGCAGCGGGAGGGCGTGCAGGATGTCGTCGTGGCCGGCGTAGAGGCGGTCCTTGTCGGCGGCGACGGTCCAGACGTCCTTGCCAGGGCCCGAGTCGTGGAAGGTCCACTCCAGCTCGCCGGCCGTGATGTCGACCGCGCTGACCCCTCCGGCCGCGGTGCCCGGGACGAACAGGGTGCGCTCGGCGACCAGCGGACGGTTGCGGCGGTCCAGCGGGAACGGCAGCCGGCAGGACCAGTTCTGCCCGCCGGACCACGTGTCGTGGGCGGTGACGGTGCCCTGGTCGCGCGGGATGAGCAGCTGCCCGTCGCACTCCACGGGCGGCAGGGCCCGCCAGGACTCACCCCGGGCGGGGGAGTGGGTCCAGCCCGTCTCGCCGGTGGGGAGCAGCATGCGAACGCCGCCGCTGCCGTCGGGGACGTAGATCCGCTCGGCGCCGGTGACGCACCAGCGGAGGTCCTCCTCGCCGGGGGCGGTCCACAGCTCGCGGCCGGTGAGGGCGTCGCGGGCCGCCAGCTCGGTGCGGCCGCCGAGGAAGCGGACGCAGACCAGGAGGGGGTGCTTGGGGCCGGTCGTGGGGGTGACGGGCTGTTCCGTCTGTTCGGTGCGGACGGACCAGAGCACGGAGCGGTCGGCGACCCGCAGCGCGAAGAGGTGGTTCTGCGGTGGGGTGCCGTCGGCCCGCGGGCGGCCCCACGAGTAGCCGTAGAGGATGCCGCGGTCGTGGCCGGCGAGACGGGTCTGGCCCTGGAGCTCGTCGGGCAGCGGCAGGCTCCAGTCGGCGGCGGGGTCGGTGAAGTGCCGGGCCTCGGCGTGGCCCTGGTAGGTGGCGAAGAGGTGTTCCGGTCCGAACACCACCTTGTCGAGCATGTCGCTGTCGCTGGGCCGGTTACGGGGGGTCGGCGGCTCGAAGACCAGCAGCCGGCCGGCGGTGCCCCGGTCGTGGTCGAGGACCTGCAGGCCGTTCCTGGAGAGGTAGACGGGCCGGTGCGGCGGGTCGGTGAGCCGCTCGGGGGTCATCGCCTCCGGGCCGCGGTAGGTCCAGAGCGGCGTCGGCCCGGACAGCGCGGTCGGCTGCGGCCTGCTCGGCCCCGGCGACGGGAGCACTCCGCCGCCACCCGTACGGCCGAGCGCCCAGGCGGCCCCGCCCGCCGCGAGTACCCCGGCCCCGACCAGCAGCCCGCGCCGGCTGGGCCGCAGACGCTCCCCGCCGCCCGCGACCACGTCCGCGGAGGCCTCGCCGCCCGCCGTTTCCCCGTCCCACTGCCACGACGCTCCGTGTGCGGACTTCTCGGACGACGGCGACTGCATGCGGCTCCCACTTCCCCACCCGGCGGCCTCGCGCCGCCACCCGCCCGGAGGATATCGAACGGGAAACGGTCGACGGGCCGCCGACCGGACCCCGTCTCCGGGGTCGTCGCGGTGCCCCTTGCGGTTGACCACGGTGGTGCGGCGGGATTCGCTCGGCATGTCGTCCGTGCCGGGGCAGGCCGGGCCCCGTGGCAGCTCGGGGCCGGTGCGCACTCGCCTTGACACCGTTCCGGGCCGGGCGTAGCAAAAGAGCATGTGCCATCCGCAGGCGACCGGTGGGGCCCCTGGTGCGCGCACCGGTCCCGACCGGCCGCCGGAGCCCGGAGCCGGCGCGGAGCCGGCCCGGTCCGTCCGGGACCCGGCCCGGCACGCGGAGCAGCGGCGGGACGAGCTGTTCGCCGGGGCGGTGCGCCGGGTGCTCGGCACCACCGAGGCGTACGGGGCGCTGGTGTACCTGCGCTCGCGGGACCGCCGGTCGCTGGTGCTGCGCACGATCGCGGGCGTGCCGCCGACGGTGATGAGCCCGTTCCGGCGGGTGGCCGCCGCGGGGCCGATGCCGGTCGCGGTCTGCTTCCGGACCGGGCACGTGATCACCCTGACCGACACCGAGGACACCATGCGGCGCTTCCCGCAGTTCGCAGTCGGCCTGCCGTACGACTTCGCCTCGGCCTGTGTGCCGGTGGGGTGCGGCGAGGAGCGGTTCGGGGTGCTGAGCGGGCTGTGGCCCGCCTCGGACGAGGGGTTGCCGGAGCCCGCCGCGCGGCAGCTCGCCTCGGTGGCGGACCAACTCGGCCGGGAGCTGGCCGAGTTGGCGGAACCGGGGCAGTCCGTGGAGCCGGGCGGCGAGGTGGCCGTGGTGGAGGCGCCGTCGTCGACGGTGCCGACCACCCGAATCGGGCTGTTCGACTGGGACTTGGCCACCGGGGCGCTCGCCGCCGACGACCGCTTCCGGGAGATCTTCGGCTTCGGGCCGGGCGAGTTCGACGGCACGGCGGCGGCGCTGAACCATCGGATCGCGCCCGGCGACCTGCCGGAGTTCCGGGCCGCCGCCCGCGTCGCGCTGGAGCACGGCGAGGTGCTGGCCGCCCGCGTCCGGGTGCTCGGGCGGGACGGCCTGCCGTACCCGGTGGAACTGTGGGCTCGGGTGCCCGTGGCGATCTCCGACGGCCGGACCCACCTGGTCGGCGCGGTGCTGGACGTGCGGTCCCTGACCACCGCCGCGGCCGCCGTCGAGCGGCTGCACGAGGGCGTGTTCTCGCTCGACCCGGACGGCCGGATCGGCTACGCCAACCGCGCCGTCGAGCCGCTGCTCGGGGCCCGCCGCGAGGACCTGCTCGGCCACAGCCCCTGGGACATGCTGCCCTGGCTCGCCGACCCCTTCTACGAGAACCGCTACCGCGCCGCCCTGTTCTCCCAGCAGCCCACCGCCTTCCTGGCCGCCCGCCCGCCGGACTGCTGGCTCGCCTTCTCGCTCTACCCGGACGCACACGGCGTCACCGGCCGGGTGGTCGCGGCCGAGGCGCCGCCGGGCGCCGCCGAGCCGCTCGCCACCCCGCCGCCCGCCACCCGCACCGGGGTGGGCGACAGCGTGAGCGGCACCCACCACCTGCTGCAGCTGGCCAGCGCGCTCACCGAGGCGGTCACCGTCCGGGACGTGTGCCGGGCGGTGGCCGAGGAGATCCTGCCGGCCTGCGGTGGCCAGGAGCTCGCCATCTACGCGGTGCGCGAGCAGTGCCTGAACCTGCTCCTGCAGACCGGCTACCCGGCCGGCTTCCTGGACGCCTTCGAGGGCCTGTCGGTCGACGCCCGGGTGCCCGGCTCGGAGACGCTCAGCACCCGCACCCCGATCTTCTTCGAGTCGGTGCGCGAACTCGCCGCCACCTATCCCGGCCTCGCCCTGGACGAGATGGGCGCCTGGGCCTTCCTGCCGCTCATCGCCTCCGGCCGTCCGGTCGGCAGCTGCATCATCGGCTTCGAGCGCCCGCGCCCCTTCACCGTCGAGGAGCGCGGCCTGCTCACCGCGCTCGGCGGCTTCATCGCCCAGGCCCTGGAACGCGCCCGGCTGTACGACGCCGAGTTCGCCCTGGCCCGCGGCCTGCAGCAGGCACTGCTGCCGCACCGGCTGCCCGAGGTGCCCGGCATCCGGATCACCGCCCGCTACCTGCCCGGCACCCAGGGCATGGAGATCGGCGGCGACTGGTACGACGCGATCGTCACCGGCCCGGACGTCACCCTGGTGATCGGCGACGTCGAGGGCCACAGCGTCGGCGCGGCCGCCACCATGGGGCAGCTGCGCAGCGCCGTGCGCGCCTTCGCCACCGGCGGCGACCCGCCCGACGAGGTGCTCGCCCGCACCAACCGGCTGCTGCTCGACCTCGACCCCGGGCTGCTCGCCAGCTGCTGCCTCGTCCGGCTCACCCCCGCCGCCGGCCTCGCCAGGATCGCCCGGGCCGGGCACCTCCCGCCGGTGCTGCGCCACCCCGGTGGGCAGGCCGAGGCGCTGTACGTCCCGGGCGGGCCGCTGCTCGGGGTGGTCGAGCGGGCCGACTACCCGGTCAGCGACCTGCGGCTGGGCAGCGGCGCCGTGCTCGCCCTCTACACCGACGGGCTGGTGGAGGACCCGGCGGTGGCGATCGACCAGGGCGTGGACCGGCTGCGGGCCGCGCTGGCCCGGGCCGCGGCCGGGGAGGGACTGGAGCAGGCGGCCGAGCGGCTGCTGCGCGAGGTCGGCTCGACCCGCCGGGTGGACGACGTGGCGCTGCTGCTCACGGCCTTCGGCTGAGTACGGCCCGAGCGGCCGCTGGACGGATGCCACTCGGCCGCGGTGACCAGGCGACTTTCGTCGTCGCGGGGCGGAGACGAAGGAGGGCGGCGGGCGCCGCGGCCGGACCGGTAGCCTCGACGGGTGGAAGCGATCGCGCGGGCCTGGAACACGGCGGTACGGACGGCTCTGCCGGGGCCCTGGCGGCCCCGGCGGGTGGTGGGCGAGGCGGTGCTCGCCCTGCTGGTGGGCGGTTTCGCCGCACTGTTGGAGCTGCTCTCCAACAGCGGCCTGGCGTTGCCCCTCGGTCTCGCGGTCGCGGTGCTGTTCGTCCTGCGTAGGGGCCTGCCGGCCACGGTGCTGCTCACCACCGCGGCGCTGGCCGGCTGGGCGGTCGGGCCGATGCTGATGCTGGTGTGCGCGGGCTGGACGGCCGGCGCGCGGATCCGCCGGGTCTGGTCGCTGGTCGGCGCCTTCGTCGTGGGCTGGGCGCTGTTCACGGTGACGGGCGCGGTGAAGGACGTCGCCTCGCTCTCGCCGAAGCTCGTCCTGCCGCTGTCGCTCGGCTTCTTCCTGGTGTCCGCCGTGCTGCCGGCGCTCTACGGCCGCTACCGGGCGCAGCGCCGCGCCCTGCTGGACGCGCTGCGCGAGCGCAACGAGCAGCTGCTGCGCGAGCGGGTCATGGTGGTGCACCAGGCGCGGCTGCGCGAACGGCACCGGATCGCCCAGGACATGCACGACAGCCTGGGCCACCAGCTGGCGCTGATCTCGGTGCACTCGGGCGCGCTGGAGGTGGACCGCACGCTCACCGACCGGCAGCGCGAGGCCGTCGGGGTGCTGCGCCAGGCGGCGGTCGCGGCGATGCGCGAGCTGCGCGAGGTGGTCGGGGTGCTGCACGACGAGTCGACGGCGCTGCCGCCGACCGCCGGGACGGCCGCCGCCGGGGCGCCGGCCCGCGGCGGGGTGGACGGGGTCGAGGGGCTGGTGGAGTCCTCCCGGTCGGCCGGGGCGCGGATCGACTTCACCCTGGAGGGCGAGCGGCGTCCGTTGCCGGCCGCCGTCGACCACGCGGCGTACCGGATCGTGCAGGAGGCGCTCACCAACGCCCACAAGCACGCGCCCGGCGCGCCGATCGGCGTCGCGCTGCGGTACGAGCCGGACGCGCTGGTGGTGGAGGTGACGAACGCCCGCGCGCCGGAGCTCGTGGGGGCACGCGTCGGCGCGGGCACGGCGGTGAGCGGCGGTCAGGGGTTGGCCGGACTGCGGGAGCGCGCCCGGCTGGTCGGCGGCATGGTGCACGCCGGGCCCACGCCGGAGCACGGCTTCCGGCTGGCGGGGGTGCTGCCGTACGAGGGGGCGGAGCAGGACGCGGCGGCGGACGGGGCCGAGGACTGGATGGTGGACGGGCTGCCGCCCGTCGAGGAGCCGGAGCGCGGGCGGCGCAGCCCGGCGATCGGCTGTGCCCTCGGGGTGGTCGCGGTCGCGGTGATCGTGCTCGGGCTGCTGGTCTGGGGCGTGGTCGCCCTCGTCCGGGGCACCAACGACGCGACCGTGCAGAAGCCGATGTACGACCAGATCAGGGTCGGCACCGCCGAGGCCGAGGTGCTGCAGACGCTGCCGCACGGCAACGACTTCTTCACCGACTCCTATAAAGGGACGGGGCCCGAGGTGCCGGCGGGCGCGCACTGCCGCTGGTACGTCCTGAACGGTGCGCCCGGCTCCGGCTGGAACGAGGAGCACGTGGCGCGATTCTGCTTCCGGGACGGGGCGTTGGTGGAGAAACAGGAGTACGTGGCCCGGGGCTGAGTGCCCCCGTGCGCGGGCGGGTGCTCCGGTGGGCCGGGCCGGGCCGGTTTCGGAGCCGGCCGGTCCGGATCGGGGTAGTTCGGAGCGGTCTCTCCGGGATGTGAGGATGGTGCCGCAGCCGAAGAGCACCGTTCGAGGGGAATGACCAGCGTGATCCGAGTCCTCGTCGCCGACGACGAGCCGCTGATCCGGGCCGGAATCAGGATGATCCTCGGCTCCGCCGACGACATCGAGGTGGTCGCGGAGGCCGCGGACGGGCGCGAGGCGCTGGAGCTCGCGCGGGCGCACCGGGTGGACGTGGTGCTGCTGGACATTCAGATGCCGGTGATGGACGGGCTGACGGCGCTCGGGGAACTGGCGAAGGTCGCCCCCGGCGCGCGGGCGCTGATCCTCACCACCTTCGGGGAGCGCGAGAACGTCCTGCGCGCCGTGTCCGAGGGCGGTGCCGGCTTCCTGCTCAAGGACACCGCGCCGAACGAGCTGATCCAGGCCGTCCGGGCGGCGGCGGGCGGGAACGCCTTCCTCTCCCCGGCCGCCACCCGGCACATCGTCGACTCGCTGGCCTCCGGACGCAGCGCCTCGCTGGCCGCCCGCGCGGTGGCGGCGAGGCGCCGGCTGGAGGTGCTCACCCCGCGTGAGCTGGAGGTGTTGGCGCTGCTCGGAGAGGGTCTGTCCAACGCCGACGCCGGGGCGCGGATCCACATGAGCGAGGCGACGGTGAAGACCTACGTCAGCCGGATCCTGGCCAAGCTGGGCTGCGAGAACCGGGTCCAGGCGGCGCTGCTGGCGCGGGACGCGGAGCTTGACGACCGTAACTGGGGGTAATTTTTCACTCGCTCGCCGTGTCGAGCGTGATGGATGCCACTCGGTGGCCATGCGGAACCGGGAACTCCGGCTTCGGTGGTGACAGTGCGTCAGTGGGCGATTCCTCCGCGTGGATGGTGTGTCAGCTTTCTCGGAGGGATAGGTGTGAGCGAGGGCACGAAAATTGACCATTTGATCTTGAAAATACGGTCAAAAGCTTTCAAATCGGGCGCAACTTCTTGATCGATACCGCCGGTAACAGTCAACTGACCTGCGAGGTCCAAGAATTGCTTGCTGCGTCCGGGTGATGCCCCCTAGCTTCATTGGCGGCGCAACGAGCGCCACCCGGGTTCACCCCGACGCACTGCCCGCCGACTGACCCGCGGCGCGAGGGCGGTGCCCGCCGACGAGGCCGGCTCGAACAGGCCGTCGGCGTGCGGAGGTGACCGGGGCGGCACGGCACGTCCGACACGTGTCCGGCCGCCCGTCGAGTGAGGTGAGCAAAAGACCGCCGGCCCATGTCCCGGGCCTGGTTCCGCATGCCCGCCCGGGACTTGTCGAGAGGACCTGTATGAATCCCCGTCACGAGACCGCCGCTGCCACCGACACCACCGCCACCGTCAAGCGCCACCGCGTTCGGATGGCGGTCATCGCGGGCGCCGCCGTCGCGGCCCTGCCGGTGGCCGGCCTCGTCACGGCCACCTCGGCCTCCGCCGCTACCAGCTCGACCTGGGACGCCGTCGCCCAGTGCGAGAGCGGCGGGAACTGGAGCATCAGCACCGGCAACGGCTTCCACGGGGGGCTGCAGTTCGCCCCGTCCACCTGGGCCGCGTACGGCGGGACCGCGTACGCCTCCCAGGCCAACAAGGCGAGCAAGGACCAGCAGATCGCCGTCGCGGAGAAGGTCCTCGCCTCGCAGGGCCCGGGCGCCTGGCCCGTCTGCTCGCAGAAGGCGGGCCTGGGCAAGGGCGGCGCTCCGGCCGCCGTCGACACCGCGGGCGGCACGGCGGCCAAGGCGGCCAAGCCGACCACGAAGGCGGCGAAGCCCGCGGCCAAGCCCGCCGCGCCCGCCGCCACCCAGCAGGCGCCCAAGGGTCAGCCCTCGGCCAAGCCGGCGCAGTCCGCGCCGGCCTCGCCGAAGAACACCGCCGCGGGCGGCTACACCGTCCGGAGCGGTGACACCCTCAGCGAGATCGCGGCCAAGTTCGGCACCGACACGGACAGCCTGTACCGGAAGAACGCGCGCACCATCGGTGGCGACCCGGACCTGATCTTCCCGGGCCAGACGCTGACGGTCTGACCGGGCCGACCGTCCGGCGGGAGGCCCGCCGCCCGACGGAGCCCTGCGGAACCGGCCGGGCGGCCGCCCTGGACGGGG